>NZ_JAVRFH010000050.1:0-51734 GCF_031845825.1 Streptomyces lancefieldiae
GTCGGCCTGAGCCTCTACCGAGTCGTCCGCGAGCTGCAGATACTCCTCGCGACCTGGACCGGCGCCTGCCCCACCTGTCACCGCGACATGCCAGACCCCGCACCAACATGACCAAGCCCTACTAGTGAGGTGGAGGCACTGCCGTGAACCGGTTGATGCCTGGGATTAGGTCGCTCGCGTGGCCCTGCATGCGCTCGTGACCAGCGCAAACACCTGCATATGGGGAGGGACTTTTGATCTACTGCGGAATCGACTGGGCCGAACGAACCCACGACGTCGCACTGGTCGACGACGCCGGCACGCTGGTGGCCAAGCGGCACATCACCGACGACGCGGCCGGCTACAAGGTGCTGCTGGACTTGCTCACCGAGTACGGCGACTCCGAAGAGAACCCGATCCCGGTGGCGATCGAAACCTCCCGAGGGCTGCTGGTCGCGGTGCTGCGGACCGGGAAGCGGAAGGTGTACGCGATCAACCCGATGGCCGCCGCACGCTACCGCGACCGGCACAGCGTCTCGCGCAAGAAGTCCGATCCCGGCGACGCTCTCGTGCTGGCGAACATCCTGCGCACCGACATGCACGCCCACCGCCCCCTGCCTGAAGACAGCGACCTCGGCCGGGCCATCGCCGTCCTGGCTCGAGCTCAGCAGGACTCGCTGTGGAACCGACAGCAACTCGCCAACCAGCTCCGTTGCCTCCTGCGCGAGTACTATCCGGCCGCCCTCAACGCCTTCGCCACCTGGACCAACGGTTTGTGCCGTCCAGAGGCTCGCGAACTCCTGCGGGCAGCACCGACTCCGACCCGGGCGGCGCGGCTGACCCGCACCCAGCTCCAGGCTGCGCTCAAGCGCGCTGGCCGCAAGCGCGGCATCGAGGCGGAGGCCGACCGTATCCGCGACGTCTTCCGCGCCGAGTGGGCCCATCAACCGCCACTCATCGAGGAAGCACTCGGCAAGCAGATGCTCGCCCTCCTCATCCAGCTGGAGGCCGCCTGCACCGCCGCCGACCAACTCGCCGAGGCGGTGGAAGGGGCGTTCCCTCAGCACCCGGACGCCGAGATCCTGCTGAGCTTCCCCGGGCTCGGTATCCAGCTCGCCGCCCGGATCCTCGCTGAGATCGGCGACGACCGTGCTCGCTTCGCCGACGCCCGCGGTCTGAAGGCATACGCCGGTTCCTCACCCATCACCAGGGCCTCCGGCAAGAAGTCGTCCATCACTCGCCGATGGGTGAAGAACGACCGGCTCAACCACGCCGGCTACTTGTGGGCATTCGCCTCGCTACGAGCATCTACCGGCGCCAACGCCCACTATCGACGACGACGCAAACGCGGCGACTGGCACGCAGCCGCCCAACGTAACCTCTTCAACCGCATGATCGGCCAGCTCTACCACTGCCTCCAGCACCGCCGATGCTTCGACGAGGGCCTGGCCTTTCCGGCTTCATCCGAAGCGACAGAAGCCGCTGCTGCATAGATCGACCGACTGAGCCGCCCCTCACTCAGGGATGACCAGCCCGCGGTCACGCAGCTGAGGCAGACAGGTCTTCAGGCAGTCCTCCACCGAAGCCGCATCAGTGCGCACGAGCAGGTCCTCATGGAAGGGGCCACCGTTCGCGACGAAGGTCCACGGCCTGACGCCATCGCGCATGCGCTCCGCATCTGCCTTGAAGAGCACCGTTACGCCCTGCTCGGCCAGCGCCTCCATCACGCGTACAACGTCGACCATCGTTCCACCCCCGCCCGTTCGAATAGGGAGATCACGCTACATGGGCCGGACGTCCCCGACTTGACGGCATAACAACGTGAGGTGTCTCGCCCTGGACGAGACCGCCCATCGGCGCAGCGCGCACGAGGTCGGTGCGGGCGAGGATCGTGGTCGGCCCGATGGGGATCGTGTCCGTCGGCGACTTCCAATAGGTCCACACGTCGCCGGCCTCGTGCCGGCCGGGCGGGGTCGGGCAGCGCCACAGGGTGGTCGAGCCGTCGGGGAACTGGTCCTCACTCCAGCCCGCGCACCAGCCGATCCCGGTGGATTCCAGGATATCCAGCCGTACGGACATGGCGTCATCGGTGAACTGGTCATCATCGTCGGCCCAGTTGATGTAGGGAGTGCGCACGTGGGTGAGGGCCAGATTCCTGGCGCAGGCGGCGCCGACCGGCCGGGGCAGCGTCAGCGTGCGGATGCGGGAGTCCTGCGCGAGCGCGGCCGGCAGGCGTTCGGGTGTGGTGCCGTCGAGCGCGATCACGGCCTCCCACGGCACGGACTGCCGGGTGAGGCTGGCGTGCATGGCGGTCAGGTAATCGAGGCGGTCGTCGCGCAGGCGGGTGGCGATGACGACCGTAATCAGGGGAGCGGGCAGGGAAGTCTCCGGCAATGAGGGGCGGTGCGGGTCAGCGGCGGGCCGCCGTGCGGGGCCCGGCCGACGCTGCTCCGGCAGCGGGCAGCGGCGTGCGCGTGGTGCGCGAGGTGGGGGGCGTCCGGCGTGTGGTGATGGCAGGCCAGTGCGCCGGGTGGCCGCTGAAGGGCGTGCTGGGGTCGGTGTCCCAGGCGACGAGGGGGCCCGTGCCTGTGTGAGCCATGCTGATCACTTCGATGCCCTGCGGATGCAGGACGTAGCCCCACGGCATGCCCAGTTCGCCGGCAGTTGTGTCGGTGACCGTCATGCGCACCGGGGGCGAGCCGTCCGGACTGATCAGGTGATCGAGGGTCCGGCTGGGCCAGTGTTCGCCGCCGGTCAGCGCGGCGACGAGCGTGGACGGGGCGTCGTCGAGGAGATCGGTGCCGAGTTCGTCCCAGCCGACGGTGATGTCGTCGATGAGGTGCTGGGCCATGGCCTCGACGTCGCGTCCGAACTTGTACTGGTAGGCGGCCAGGAGGAGCGGGAGGTGGTGGCTGGGCACGCCATCGAGCTGGACGTGGATGCCGCTGTACCCCGTGCCGGCGGTGGGGCGGGCGATGAAGGAGTGTGTGGACAGGAAGGTCTCCGGAGCGAGCAGAGGGCGGGAGGGTGCGGCTACGCGCGGTGCGACCAGGCGGCGACCGGGGGCCCGGAGGCGTCGGTGCGGGCGCAGGTGTAGCCGATCAGGCGGGAGGGCTCGGCCTTCGCGGGGACGGTGGCGGCGTCGTTGCACACGAACGTGTACGTGATGGAGGTGCGTGGCACGTCGTGGAGCCAGGCCCGGTCGCCCTTGCCGGGGTTGAGCTGCAGCCCGGAGTGCGCGACGGCGTCGGTCTGCGTGTGCGTGTGGGCGAAGACGATCAGCGCGCCGCCGTCTGCAGTCTTGAGAGCATAGGCGTCCGTGAAGCGGTTGTCGGCTCCGTCGAAGACGCTGGTGCCCTTGTCGCCGAAGCGTGTTACGGCATCGCTGTGGACTTTGATCTGCCGCTTGCTGGCCTTGGTCGGCGCGAGCACCTTCGTGCCGGTGTTCGTGCCGCCGGTGGCGAAGTTGTCCAGTACGGCGGTACGCAGCACGTTGGCGTCGGCGGCCAGCTGCTTGTTGTCGTTAGCGGCGACAGCTGTCGCGTATCCCTCGCGGTCGAGGGCGACGTCGGGCAGCTTCTGGCTGTCCAGGTCGACGACGGACACCATTTCCCAGCGCTTGTGCTGGGGCTGTTCGGCGAACACGGCCAGCCGTGAGGGGGCCTTGCCCTTCTCGCTGGAGAGGGCGGCGGCGAACCAGCGTTCCTGCCCGTCGGCCAGGCGGGGGATGTACAGCTTGGCGTTCGCTACGTCGTAGGACCACGCCTTGTACGGCTCGCGGTCCTTGGCGGGAAGACCTTCGGTCTCGGTGTAGTCCGAGACGGACATCGCGTACAGCGGTCCGTCCTCGACGGTGTCGAGCAGGCGCCGGTCGCGGTCGGCGTTGGCCTCGTTGTTGATCTTCGAATAGCGGGTGATGACGTCGCGGGCCTGGGCGGCGCTGAGCGCAGGCGCCGACTTCGGGGAGGCGCTGGCGCTGGGCGTCTGCCGGGCCTGGGCGGGGCCGTCTTCGCCGGCGCACCCGGTGAGGGCCAGGGCGAGGCAGGCGGCGCTGGTGATCAGCGGCAGGGTTCGGCGGGCGGTGCGGATGGAGGCTCCAAGGGTGCGCAGGGGAAGGGATCAGGGCGTGCGTCTGGCCGGTGGGGTGGCTTTCGGCGATGCCGGCGGGAGGGGCCGTGGGGGAAGGGGCGACACGTTGGCCGGGATGGAGGGCAGTCGTGGTGCCGGTGCGAGCGGAGTGAGGACCCGCATGCGGTCGTCGGCCACGTGCAGGACCTCGGAGAGGTTGCGGATCTCGGCAGCGGCGTCGGCGAGGTCGTAGGACAGGTCGAAGCCGTCGTCCTCCTCGGCTTCCTTGGCCTTCTCACCGGCTGCTTCGAAGAACTCGCCGAGCTGCGCCAGCAGGCCCTCGGTGGGTTCCAGGATCTGGTGCAGCAGGGCAGCGGCATCCGCATGCGACTCGGCTGCGTTGAGCCGGTCGGTCAGATCGCGCAGCGCCTCGCCGTAGACGTAGCGGGGGCCGTGGTGTGGTGTGCCGGGGACATCCTGGGCCTCGGGCGTGGCTGACGGTTGGGCTGGGTGTCGGTGGGGGCTTTCGTGGGGCAAGACGGGGTGCGGTAGCAGCCCGAGCTGGGCGAGGCGGTGGTCGATCGCCTCGATCAGGGGTTGGGCGCTGCCGCCGTGGCGGGCTTCGGGCTGCTGCGGAGCACCGGGGTCGTTGGAGGGAGCCGAGTCGTAGATGACCTCGAACAGCGTCTGGTCGTCGGGGTGCTCGCGAGTGGCGATCCAGCCCCCCGGGTCTCCGGGCGGTCGCTCGGAGGGCGGGTCGTGCGGCGGACTGATGACCAGGTAGCTGTCGTCGGGGAGCGAGACGCGCACGATGTAGGCGTTGAGGCCGAACTCGATGTCGCAGGGCAGTCCGCGCGCCCGTAGCGGTGTGGTGATGTGCGTGTGGCGACGCCACAGCTCCTGCCACCATCGCGTCTCCACGTCCTGGTGGTCGGGAAGCGGCGCGAGCGGGGTCGCGCGGGCGTCCGTGGGGTTCGGCTTGTCAGCGGCCACGGCTCCTCCTCCGGGACGCCGGCCGGTGTCGCAGAGTCGGCCGGCGGGCGAGGCCGGTCTCCGGCTCCGGCACCTGATCGCGGTCGAGTGCGCAGTCGTCGCAGGCGGCGCTCAGGTCGTGCTCCTTCTCGGCTTCGCGGTCGGCGAGCTGCGCTATGAGGGCGTCGAGTGCGGTTTTGCGGCGTTGGGCTTCGGCCCATTCAGCGGCGTTCACGTGCGGGGGGTGTGTCAAGGGACTCCGGGTGTGGGCGGGCTGGGGTGTTCGCGCTGGGTCGGGGCTCGGGAGGCGGTTGGAGCTGGGAGCTACCGGTGGGGCCCGGTGCCAGGGGACGGGGGCGAGGGCCGAAGGCGCGCGGTAACCCCCTGCTGGGGGTTGGTCGGCGTCGTGGGTGTGGGTGCCGGGTCGTAGATGGCACGCAGCCTGTTCATGCCGGCTTCGTCGGCGAGGGCCAGGACCGACAGCGCCCGGCTGGCCGCTGTCATCAACAGGTGCGAAGGCGATCCCTTGGCCGCGTCGCGGTTCTCCTGCTTCCACCGGGCGGCGGCGACGAGGTAGTCGCTCAGGGCGCGCAGTGCGGGTTCGGCGGCGTCCAGGACGTGGTCGGTGACCGCGTCGATCTCCGCCGGGGTCTGGGCTGCGGCGAGGGCGTCCAGGTACGGGGTGGGATCGGGCGCCGGCCAGGGCTGGTCGGGTAGGGGGTGCGCGGCGCGGAAGGGCTGTGCGTCGCGTCGTGCCCACCTCTTCAGGTCACCGCGGGTGGCGAGGTTGTACCGGGCGGCGTGGATCTGGTCGGCGTCGCGGCCGACGTTGTCGTACAAATCGAAGTCTGGGTCGCGCGGGGTGATGCGGAAGTCCTTCGGGGCCGGGGCGGGCTACAGGTCGCCAAGGTCGTCGGTGTCGGGGAAGCCGTCGAGTCCGTCGTCGAGGGGGTCCTGCTGATAGTGGAAGACGGCTTCTTCGAGGGAGGCGAGCCGCTCAATTCCGGGGTGGGCGCGGAAGGCGTCGGTACGGTCGGCGATGTACTGCTGGGTCTCGGCCTCGGAGGTGAGGATGCGTACGGCGTTGCGGGAGCAGACCCGTCCCCACTGCGTAATGTCGGTGGGGGTGGCGTCCTTCATCCACACCCAGATGCCGTTGCCGAGCTTCAGAACGGCGTCGGGGTGGTACAGGCCGCCGGTCGTGCGGCGCCGGCGGGGGCTGTGCCGGTCGCCCATGTCCCGGATGAGGCCCTGACAGCCCTTGGCGAGCGCCATCGGCATCAGGTCCTCGTGCTCGGCCAGCTCCTTGGCCAGCTCCCTCTGGAGTTCGTCGGTGTGGATGCGCCCGCGGTCGGTGGTAATGCGCCGGGCGACCTCAAGGACCAGCTTGCGCAGCGCGTCGTTGGAGATGTGGGTCACGGCAGGTCACGCTCCACCCACACCGAGGCAGCCTCGGCCAGGGCGCTGGCCGCGTGCTCGATGACCTCCCGTGTCACCGCCCTGCCGGGCGGCGCCAGATCGGGGTCATACAGGGCGAAGGTGCGCGTCCCACGGACCTGGGCCAGGGAGGGGAGCGTCTCGCACAGCAACTGGGTGGCGACCCGGCGCTGACGCTTCTCCTCCTCCACCCGTGCGCGCCGCTCGGCCCAAGCGCCCTGCAGAGAGAGGTCGCCTTCGGTGACCCGGTCGGCCAGCTGGGGATCCTCCTCGCGCAGCCGGGCGAGCTGCACCTCAGCGGAGTTGGCCTTGGCCTTGTTCTCTCGCGCTACGTCGTACGCCTCGTCCAGACCCATGGCGCCATTGATCACCGGGTCGACGAGGTCGGGCGCGTGCCGCAAGACAGTACTGGCTCGTCCGATCAGGGCCAGGGAGATGCCCGTGGCCTCCCCCAGGGAGCGCGCTGTCTGTTCCGTTTCGGAACGCGGACTCTGTTCCGAGTCGGAACGCCCTCCGTGTTCCGAAACGGAACGGGCCTTGACCGTAATCATTGCCGCCTGCCCCTTGGTGAGGCTTCGACGGCGGAGATTTACGGAGAGGACGTAGGCGTCCGGACGGTCGCCGTCATAGGTGGTGAATTCCGCCTCTACCTGGGCAAGTTCGCATGCCGCGAGCCTTCCTCGTCCGTCGAGAAGGCGACCCTCCCGGTCGAGGACGATGGGGTGCTGGAGCCCGTTCTCGCGTATGTCATCGGCGAGGGCGTTCAGGTCCTCGTCGTCGAGCGACGGGAAGAGGTTGATGGTCGGATAGGTTTCGATGGTGGCTTCCTTGCTGGGATGTTGTCAGGATTCGTGAACCCGGCGCTGCGTTCAGTGCATGCGGGCGTCGGTGTCGAAGAGTGCCAGTTCGTGGCTGTGGAGGAGGTGCTGCACGATGAAGCTGCGGCCTGCGACCTTCCACAGACCGCGCCCGCGGTTGAGGTGGGCGATGGCGTCCATCTCGACGGAGGTCAGGCCGAGTAGGGAGGCCGCGGCATGGAGCTGGTCGGTCTCCTGGCGGTAGATGATCCGGGTGGAGCAGTCCGCCAGGAGGCCCTCGGCCAGGGCGCGGCCCTGTGATCCGGCGTCGCCGGCAGTGAGCAGGTCGGACAACCGATGGATCACCATGAGGTTGGCGATACCGAGGCCGCGGCTGAGCTTCCACTGGGCCTGCATCCGCTGAAGCAGGCCGACGTGCCGCATCAGGCGCCACGCCTCGTCGTAGACGATCCAGCGCCGGCCGCCGCCGGGGTCGGAGAGGGCGGATTCCATCCAGGCGGAGGCGCAGGTCATCGCGAGGACGAGGGCGGTGTCGTCCCCGGAGCCGCCGAGGCGGGACAGGTCGATGTTGAGCATCGGCGCGTTCGGATCGAAGGCGACGGTGGAGGGGGCGTCGAACATGTCGGCCAGGTCACCGTGGACCAGGCGCCGCATGGCGTGGGCCAGGTCGCGGGCGGCGTCGCCGAGTTGGCCCGACATCATCCCGGCGGCTTCGTCGAGCGCGTTCGGGTTGTTGAGGGTGGCGGCGATGTCGCCGAGGAGCGGGGTGCGGTGTGTGTCAGTGGCGCGGGTGACGACGGTGTCGAGGGCGACGTCCAGGGCGGTGTGTTCCATGGGCATCAGGTCCCGGCCCAGGACGGTCCGGGCCAGGGAGCCGAGCAGGAGCAGGCGCCGTTTGCGGATTTCGCCGACCCAGTCGGCCTCGGCCACGCTCTCTGGGCGCGGGGCTGCGTCCAGGGGGTTCAGGCGTCCGGGCAGTCCGGGCCCGAGGGCGACGGACCGGCCGTCGAGGGCTTCGGCCACCGGCGTCCATTCGCCCTTCGGGTCGCACGGTACGTAGACGCGGTATCCGAAGGCGACCGACCGCAGCGCGAACGACTTGGCGAGGGCGCTCTTGCCCTGGCCGATCGCGCCGGCGAGGAGCAGGTTCGGGTTGGTGAACCCCTCGACCTTGCCGTACAGCGCGAACGGGTCGAAGACGAATGACGCTTCGGCGTGTACGTCGCGGCCGATGTAGATGCCCTCGGCGCCGAGTCCGCCTTCGGCGAGGAAGGGGTAGGCGCCAGCGGCGACCGCGGTGGTCATGCGGTGGGCGGGAAGTTTCAGCCGGTTCCCGCGGGCGGAGGCGGGCCCGGGGCGTCCGCCCGGTGGGTAGAGCGGAGCGGGCATCTGGTGCTCGGCGGGCGTGCTGTTGCTCTGGTGGGCGCTGGCTTCCGCGCGGGCTTTGGCGGTGGCCTCGGCGAGCTGGCGGCGGGCGGCCTTGCGGCTGGCGCGGTCGGTGCCGTGGGGGGTGAACAGCGGGCTGGCGGACGCGCGGCGGGCGCGGCGGGCGGGCCGATGACTCATCGGGGGCCCTCGATTCTGCGGGTGGTGCTCATCGCACGCAGGCCGTGGTGTGCGGGCGGAGGTCGGTGGGGGTGGTCTTGCGGCGGACGACGTGTCCGGCGGCGAGGTGGCGCTGGCAGATCGTCAGCACAGGGGGGCCCTCGGGAAGCCGTTCTGGATGACAGGCCCTTGCTGCGGTGGTGGCCTCGGCCGCGCCGGGCAGCAGGTGGAAGGCAGCGTGGACTTCGGTGGTGGCCTGCCAGAGCCTGGTGTGGGCGGTGGCCAGGTGACGTCCGGCGGCAGGGTGCGGTGGACGGGTGTGGTCGGCGAGCCGGTCCAGAAGCTGGAGCAGAGCGGTGAGGTGGGCGTGCATTACGTCGAGGTGCGGACGGTCCACGGGCCTGGGCGGGTCTGCGTCCGACGGCACCAGGGCTCGTGCGTGGTGGCGGATGCCGGCGCTCGCGGCGCGGAGGTAGGGGTGCGCGTCGTCGGGGCGCGGGGGAGAGGTCAACAGTGGTGGTCCTTCCTGCCGGTAGGCAGGGCAGCGGCGGGCGTTCCGTCGCGGTGATCCGGAGTGCAGGGGGCCAGCGCGCACGGGTGCGGCTGGTTCACAGGGCGGTGCGGGCGAGAGGGAGTGCAGAGAGGGCGAAGGCGTCCGGCTGCTGGTAGTTGAGTCTGCGGAGATCGACTCCGGAGGTGACGGCGTGGGTCTCGATCTGTGCGCAGGCGGCGTCCAGGAGGGCGTCGGTCTCGGCGGTGACGGTGACCAGGCCGGTCAGGGCCACGTCTGCGTGTCCGGCGATGAGCTGGCGTTCGCGGGTTTTGACGTCGGCGTACTCGACGGAGTCCTCTTCGGAGTCGACCTGTCCGCGGCGGGCGCGCTCGTTGGCGTCGGCGATGATCGCGGCCTTCTTGCGCTGGACGTCTCGCAGTGCGGACTCGAGCCCCTGCGGCACGTAGATAAGGGAGAGGCTGCGACGTACGCCGGCCGTGAACATGATCCCGTGCAGGAACCCGGCCCCCATCTCGGTGCGCGGCCAGTTCTCCACCCAGTACGTCGCGTGCCGCGCGCTGTCGGTGGCGAGGCGGTCGTACTCCTCGAACTGCACGACGGGACCGGCGGCTGCGGGGTCGGCCTCGGCACGGCCGGTCTCGGACCACTGCTGGAGCGCGGCGAGCGCCTTCGGGTCGTAGGCGGTGCGGATGACGGCGGCGATCTCCCGCGCGCTCAGCCACCCGGTGACCATCAGGCCGGCGTTGCGGGCGGCCTGGGCGATGGAGGCGGTGGTCTGCTCCATGACGGTGAACGCCCCGGGCAGCCCTCCGCCTGCCTGGCTGATCAGGCGCCGGGCGGCCTTGAGGTCGAGGGAGATGGCGAGGTAGGTCTCGTGCGGAGCGGCGGCCGGGCCGGCCGAGGCGACCAGTTCGGAGTAGATCTGTCCGGCGACGGGGGTCTGGGGCTGCCCGTTCTGGGTCCAGTGCCGGGTGAGCGTGTCACCGCTGTCGGGCACGGTGCGCTCCAGTACCTGGACGGTGGCGACGTGCCCGGTGCGGGCGATGCCGGCGAGGGCGCGTCCCCAGCTGGTGACGTTGTGGTTCTGGGTGGCGGTGTCGAGGAGGGCGAAGGCACGGCTGGTGACGCGGGCGATGGCGGTAAGGGTCTGCTGATGCGGGTCGTGGACGGCCGCAGCTCCGTTGGCGGAGTCGCCGGGAGTGACCACCTTCAGCGAGGCTGCGGTGCCGGGAAGGTGGAGGACGCCGTCCTGCCGGGGCCGGGTGACGGGCCGGGCGAGCCAGAGGGTCTGGCCGGTACGGCGGCGGTGCGTGTACCGGGTGACGATCGGTGCCCAGTCGATGAGGGAGCGGCCGTGGCGGCGGATCGCGACGAGTGCGCCGGATACCGCCCACAGCGGTGCCAGGGCGAGCGCGCCGAGCAGCCCGGTGGAGATCACCGTCATCAGCAGCAGGGCCAGCGTGCAGGAGACGAGGACGAGCTGGGGCAGGGAGAGGCCGAGGAGGATGCCGCGGCGGCTCCGGTGCGGGAATTTCACCGTGACCGGAGCGACAGAAAGATCAGTCATGGGGCGGGTCCTGGAGGCGCGGGTGGAATCCGGGGGCGGGAGGTGGCGTGCACGTCCCGCCCCCGGGAGTCGGGCAGGGGATCAGAGGCCGGTCGGAGGCGGCGGCGGAGCCGACCCGCTTGACGCGGCATTCTGTGAGCCGGAGGACGGTGGCGCGCCCTGCGGAGGCGGTGTCGTCGTCGGCGGAGTGGCCTGCCATCCGCCGCCCTGGCCGGACGCGGCATTCGCGCCGGATCCGCCTGGACCGGGGCTGCCTCCCACCTGGCCACTGGTGTCATCGGACACGCTCGTCGGCGCAGGCTGGACGGTCTTCTCCAGGCCGGACTTGACGGCACCGCCGCCGGGCGAGCCTCCCGTTCCGCCGCCCTGCGAACCGTCCTTGCCTTCTGTGCCTCCGCCGGTCGGGTTGGCGGCGACGTCGCCGGGGAAGCCTCCGGCGGGATCGGGACCCTGCGGTGCGGCGCCCGCTCCGGCTGCCGCGCCACCGGTTCCGGCGGTGGCCGCGGCTGCGGCGGCCTTACGGGCGGCCTTCTCGGCGTGGGCTTTCGCGATCTGTGCTCCGGCGCCGCCGGCACGGTGGATGGACTCGCCGTCGGTGCCTTCGGCCGCCCAGTGCACGAACTTGAAGACGCCGTACGGACACATCAGCACTAGGGCCATGATCACGATGCCGGACATGACGTCTGCGAGGGCGGCGATGCCGTCCTTGGCCTCGGTCTTGCCCATCGCGGCAATGCCAAGCACGAAGATCACGGTCATCAGCAGCTTGGAGACGACAAGAGTGGCGGTGGCCTCGATCCAGCCCTTGCGCCAGCGCCGGGCGACCTCCCAGCCACCACCGGCGGACGCGAAGATCGCCAGGGTGACCATGACGAGGATGCCGACCTTGCGGACCATCATCACGCACCAGTACAGAAAGGCACCGACAGCAGCTCCGAGACCGGCGACGGCGGCGACAAGCCAGCCCAGGCCGCTCAGACCCCCGATCCCGTCGACCTGCACGGTGCGCCGCACGGCCGTCTCGATATTCAGGTGGGCGGTCTTGAACAGGCCGTCGGAGACGGCGTCGACCACTTCGACGGCGACCGTGGTCAAAGCGATGGCACAGAAAGCGAACAGGACGCCGGACATGGTGCCGGTGAACGCCTGTGTGAGGGCTTGTCCGTCGCGTCTGACGGCGGCCCGTACCAGCTGCGCGCAGAACGTGGCGACCAGCAGGACCAGGCCCAGCGGCAACAGCATTTCGTAGTTGTCGCGGAACCACCCGGCGTTCAGATCGACCTTGGTGGTGGTGTTGACGGCCTCGGCGGCCAGGTCGGCTGCTGCGGCTGCCAGTTCACCCGCGGACTTCGCCATCCAGTCACCGATGGCTTTGCCGGGGTCCGAGGCGAAATCCACCGCGTCGCCGACGGCGCACAGCTTGTCCGCCAGAGGGAAATCACAGAAACCCACGAGGAGTTACTCCTCCTTTCGTGTCTCAGGCGCGGGTCACTGCGTGACGCTCGGAGCGATGGCGGCCAGATAGCAGTCGTGGTTCGGGCGGCACTGCACGGCGAGGGTCACGGCGCGTTCCTCGGCTCCGCCGCCGCCCTGCTCCCAGCTGAGAGTCTGCTTGCCGTTGACGGTGACGACGTAGATGTACGCCTCGGTGATCGCGGACGGATCCTCGGCCAGCGCCTGTTTGAACGCGCCGGGGTAGTGGCCCTCGGTGATGTGAGCGGTGGCGTGCTGGTCCTGGTCGGCCATCCGCGACCACAGCACCGGGTCGGGGACCTGGCCGGCGACCGACGTCCAGTCGGCGTACTTGGTCTCCGTGGTCATCCAGGCATGCATGCCAGCGAGCTGCTGGTCGCGGCTGGTGTCGCGGGTGTCGTAGGACCACAGCATCTGGGCTGCAGCCTTGGCGTAGGCGACTGGTTCGGCGATCTGCGGAGGCCCCGGCACCGAACCGGATCCGGAGGAAGGCTTGGGGGCGGCCCCCGAGGAGGTCGGGCTGCCGGTCGGGGCGGGCGCGGCGCTGTCCGGGGCTTGGTGGCCGTTGCCGCCGCCGGTCAGCAGGGCGACGATCGCGGCGAGGGCGAGCAGGACGGCGACGGAGGCGGCGAAGATCGCGATGCGCCGGTTGGCCGACCAGCCCGAGCCGTACGAGGACAGCGAAAGGGAAGGGAAACGGTTTCGCATCAGTGGACCTGAGACCCCAGGCCGGAGAAGAAGGCCACGATGCCGTTCGCGGCACCCAGACCGAGAGCGGCGCCGGCGGCGACGACCGCACCTTTCTTTCCGTTGGCCTCGGCCTGGTGGCCGCCGGTGTGGTGGCCCCAGGCCCAGACGCCGAGCGAGACGGCGAGGGCGCCGACGACGGCGATGATCCCGAACATGTTGATCGAGTTGACGACGTTCTTCAGCACGCTCAGACCGGGCAGGCCACCACCCTTGGGTGAGATGCCTGGGTCGTAGGCGAGCCGGATGACGCGGTCTGCGAGAGGGACGGACATAGGTGTGGCGGGGCTCCTTGCATACGTGGGCCCGGCGAGGGCCAACGGGAAGGTGAAAGCGGAGGGGGGCGAGCGAAGGGCCCGGGAGTGGCAGCGGCACCCGGCCCGCCTGGAGCGACGCCGGGCTGTAGGTTCCGATTTAATTTGTCGTCAGGTGTCCGCATGACCTTCGGCTTCTGAGTGTTGTCCAGGCTTTTTGTCGGGGATTTGTCCGGGCGAACTGTCGGATTCTTTGGGGTGTTGAGACCGCCGGGGGCGTTCGTGGTTCTGGCGCGTCAGCCACCGGCGGGCTGTGAAGGGTCCGCGTAGTGAGTCTTGGGACCAAGGCGGACATTCTGTACGCGGCTGTCGCGTTCGCTGCGCAGGTAGTAACTGTGAGCTGAGTGCGGTTTCAGCCAAGAGGTGCGGTGGCGAGCTCCGGCGATGGCGGGTGCGGTGTAGCTCGGGATATTTTCCTCACGCACAACTGTCCATCGAACGGTGCTTGCGGCGTGAGGTCGTGGCTGCCCTCGGGGGCTTCACCGCGACCTTGATGAGTTTGAGAGTCCATGACTTGCCATATAGCCGCGCCATGGCGCCGTTCCTCCGTCTGGGCGCTCCCGCTGCTTTGGACCTTCGCCCTCGGCCTGTGGGGGCTTTCGCGGCAGCACACCCTATGGCGGGACGAAGCCGCCACCTGGCAAGTAGCCCGGCGGCCCGTTGCCGATATCTGGCACATGCTGGGACAGGTCGATGCTGTGCACGGGCTCTACTACCTGCTGATGCACGGGCTTTTCGAATGCTTCGGGTCTGGTACCACGACCCTGCGTCTGCCATCGGTGCTGGCCACGTCATTGGCGGCGGCATGTGTGGCGGTCATTGCCCGTCGGTTGGCCGGCCAGTTGGTGGGCCTGACGGCAGGGCTGGCGTTCGCTCTGCTTCCGGCTGTGCAGTTCTATCTCCAAGAAGGTCGTTCGTACGCGCTGATCGCGATGGGTGCTGGGATCTCGACCCTGCTGCTGGTGACCATGCTCGAAGACCGTGGCCGCGACCGACGGCGTCGATGGACAGCGTATGGAGGCACTGTCTTGCTGTGCGCGCTGCTGAACTGGCTTTCCCTGCTGATTCTTCCCGCGCACCTGGCAACTCTGGTCTGGTCGAAGGCTGAACGCGGGATATGGATGCGATGGGCCGTCGCTTCGGCGGCCGCGGTGGCAGCCGCCCTGCCGTTGATTCTTTTCAGCCGGAGCCAGTCGGATCAGGTGTCATGGATTCCTCCGCTGACGTGGCACATGATGATCGGCCCGGCTGTCCTGCTGCTGATCGGCGGGATCGGGGCCCTCGCGGACAGGCCGCAGTCGGGCCGGCTGTCAGTTGCGGCTGTCGGCTTGCCGCTGCTGGCGGTGCCGCAGATCGGATTGATCGGCCTATCGCTGGTCCAACCGCTGTTCTTGGACCGCTATGTCTTGTTCAGCATGCTGGGTCTAGCTCTGCTGATCGGTGCAGCGCTGGGTGCGGCAGTGGCCGCACTCGGGAAGAGGTACCAGCGAACGTCGTCATGGCTCCTCCCGGTGGCTGTCGTGGTGGCAGTGTTGGTTCTCTTGCCGCAGTTGCTAGCAAAGCGCTCTCCGGAGAGTCGAGTTGATGATGTCCTGGCGGTAGCGACGGACGTAAGGCACTTGAAGAAGGCCGGAGACGCGGTGCTCTTCATACCGGCAGCACGACGTGATACGGCGCTGGTCTCACCCGACGATTTCGCCGGCCTGCGGGATATCGCTCTGGTCGAGAGCGCTGCGGCATCGGGGACATTGAAGGGCCTGGAGGCCAGCCCCGACCAGATAAGAACCGATCTCTTGTCACAGCAACGGGTCTTGTTGATCACGGATGCGCCCAATGTGGCCCGGCCAGTGTCGGCGGCGCGGGACGAGGCGAAGATGTCAGTACTGCGGGCATTCTTCACTGCGGTGGCAGATCGGCAGGTCCGCGGACGAAGAGTGACGGTGTACGAGCGGCGCTCGTAACGTGTCACATGGACGCACAGGGTGTCATGCACTCGCTCGGCCCTTGACGCGGTGTTGGGTTTCGTGGCGGGCGGCGCGGATGCCCTCAGCGGTGAGGGCGTAGAAGTTGCGGCGCTTGCCGGGGCCGCGACCCGGGGTGGCTCTGTTCATCCAGCTGTTGTCGTCTTCGAGGCGACTGGTGAGCCATCCTGCTCGTTCGAGCCTCTTGAGCTGGGGATAGACAGTTCCTGGATCGAGACCTGTGCGTGCGATGAGCTCGGCGCCGTAGAACTCCTTTTGTGGGCGGGTGACCAGGTCGCGCAGGAGGGCGAGCGTTGGCTTGGTGATGCGGACACGCTCGACCGCGATGTCATTGAACGGGGTGGGCGGGCCGGGGCTGCGGCGAACCCGGAACTTGGCACGGGCTGCTTCCAGGACGCGGTCGTCGGGCGGGTCTGAGGTGTCGTCGTGCGGAAGTGAGGCGGTCATCAGAGCCTGGGCGCGGTCGGTTCCGAGATGCCGTAGCAGGCGTCGGCCCTGCGGCGTGGGCTGTTGAGGGCGGCCGAAGGCTGCCCTCTCGAAGAGGCTTGCTCCGATGTCGCGTTCCAGCCGCTGGAACTGTGTGACCAGCGCGTTGGGTTCGGCCTTCAGGTGGTGGGCGGCACTGTCGAGAGACGGGAAGCGCATGGCGATCTGGAAGCGGTGGAGGCGGAGCCAGCCGTGGAGTGTGCCTTCGGCGGCGGACCGGATGTCGCGGGGGAGGCTGGTGTCGATCTTGGTCATGATGGTGCGGCTGTGCACTCCTGGGGGTCGCAGGGGAACGTTCAGGTGCTTGAGGCGTCGGCGGACAGTCTCGTCTTCGGTGCCGAGTTCTTGGGCGATGTCGAGGGTTGAGCGCTTGTGGGCGAGGTATTGCTCGCGGAGCCATGTCTCGTCGATGGGGAAGGGCTTGCGGGTGCGGCGGATGGCGAACCCGAGGGCGCGGGCGTGGGCGACGGCGATGTGGCGGGGGATGCCGGTTTCCTGAGCGATGTGGGCCAGCGACTTGTCGCCGTCGACGTACTCGCGTTGCAGGAAGGTCGTGGTGAGAACCATCCTGGCCTGCTGGTGCAGGCGCCAGGAGCCGAGGCTCGATGACCTGCCCCACTCGCGGGGCTCGCGGGGAACCTGTTCGAGTGCGAATCGGATGTGAGTGAGGGTGGTGTCCAGTTCCCGGGCCGCCTCGCGGGGGGCCCGCTGTTCGGTGATGACGATGCGGCGTACTTCTTCCAGGTCGATGTCATCGAGGTGCCGGCCGGGAAGGTCGAGTCCGTCGGCGCACTCTTGCGGCGGCTCCCAGGTCAGGGGCTCGTCGATGTTCAGGTCGTGCAGGATGCCGATCGCGTGCTGGTGGAGGGCGTCTCGCTGGTCGAGGGTCAGGGAGGGCGGGAAGGCGAAGTACCGGGAGCGGTCGGGTGCCGATCGCAGGACGAGGGGGTGGCGTGGGTCGGTGAGGTCGGCGCCGGTGAGGAGTTGGTTGAGGTAGCGCTGCGCGTTGAGGTAACGGGGAGCCTGGGTGGTCTTGGCGCTGAGCTGTTCACCGGGCTGGGTGCCGGTGCGGAAACAGAGTTCGCGCCACTGGTCGGGGCTGATAGGGATCGCGGGGATGAGGCGCCGCCGGCGTTCGTAGTCGATGGGGCTGCCGTGGTCGTCGAGGTGGTGGGCGAGCTTGCAGAGCGCGGTGAGCACGTCCGGGTGCCCGGACTTGAGGGCTCGCTGCAAGATGACGGTCATGGCGTTCGGCAGGTGCGGTCCCAGCCGGTCGGTGACTGCGCGTGCCCGCAGGGCCGGTTCCCCGGGCAGGAGCAGGAGTGCAGCGGCGATGCCTCGGAAGAGGTTCTCCTTCGTTCCCTCTCGGGGAATGAGCCGCACTGTCCAGCCGGGCCAGAGAGCCTGCGGGACGTGCCGGATGCGTGCGTTCGCGCTGTCCTCGCCGGGTTCGGGGACGCGGGCGCGTGGGGTGGAGGAGGAGAAGCGTACGCGGTCCAGGGCGCCCATGATCTGATCGCCGGCGTGCAGGAATCGGCGCTGTGTGCCAGGTGAGAGCTGGGACCACTGTTCGGTGGTCATGCCCCGGGGGATCACCTTGTTCGGGGTGTCGCGCCGGGTCCGCAGTCCATGGACAACGTGGACGGCGATGGAGTCGTTCGGGGTGTCGAGGAAAGGCAGAGCCGCGTGGGCGATGACGCCGTTGACCGCGGCGCCGAGCGGCTTGACCCGGTCGGCGGGAGTCCGCGTGGCCAGCGGCCTGCGGTGCCAGCGTTCTCGGACCGCCTGGCCCATCGACTGGACGTCGGTGTCGTTGATCGTGTGCATCAGCCATGGCGTGCACTGGTTCAGGTCGGCCAGGACGGAGTAGGCCGTGGAGGGGTCGGCAAGCAGTGCGTCGACGCGGCGCTGGGCGGCGAGCAACGGGTGACTGGAGGCCAATGGCAGGAGCTCGGCGCTGGTGAGGTCGGTGCCGCAGACCGACGCGAGGCGGGAGCCGAGCGTGCAGGTTCCCACCGGGAACCGGAGGGTGTGTCCGGGGAGCCTGACGCGTGCTCCTTCGCCGCAGCCGGGGCAGGTGTCGTGTAGCAGGGATCGGTGGGTGGTGCAGCTGAAGGTCCAGGGCAGCCACCACTTCAGCAGCCATCGTCCTTCCCGTTCGGCCAGGCACTGGGGACAGAACCGGCATCGTCGCTGCCGCCGAGGGCTGAAGGGAAAGTCGCTGCCGATCACCGCAGAATCGAGGCGGCCGGCCGGAAGACCGGTGCGGATCTCCAGCCCGCGCAGAACGGTGGCGGGCAGGCCGCTGACCAGCGGGCGTGTGAGGTAGTGCCGGGGCAGGCCCATGACGCGCAGGAACGTGGAGAAGGCCAGGCCGTTGCGGCGGCCCAGTGCCTCCAGCCAGCTGTCCAGACCCTCGCCGGGAAGGATGCGCATCCGCAGGGGCAGCACTCGCATCTCGGTCACGAGGCATCACCGAGAGCAGAGGTGATCTTTCCGTGCGCCATGGCGGCGGCCAGCTGCTGACGTGCCTGTTCGGATGCCTCGTCCAGGCGGACCCCGTCGAGCACTTCACGGGTGACTGCTTCTGTGCCGGTGCGGATTGCGCGGTAGCAGGCCCGCATGAGCAGAGTGAAGTACGACCCAATGTGCCCGCTGGTGCGTTCGAAGAAGTAGTCGGCGTTGCGCAGGAGCATCCCGGGACGGTGATCTGTGAGGACGAGCCGGTGTTCGCTGGTCTTGAGCAGGCTCCGCCAGTGGCGGCGGCCTTCGTCGGTGTCGAGACGGAACGGGTCGACACCGAGCCGGGTCCAGCGGCGGGCGGTCTGGGCGAGGGCGACGTTCTTGCCGGTCAGGCCATCGGCGAAGAATCGCCGCTCGGCCAGGCCGACACCGACATAGATGAAGGTGACCGGCAGTTCGTTGGCGAGCCACTTGAGATGGTTGGACACGGCCAGGCCGTCGCGTCGGTCCAAGTCGATGAAGTGGATGTCGTCGATGATGCCGAGCTGGGTCTCGCAGGACAGGACGCAGTCCAGGGCGTGGCTGGCCAGGGCTGCCGCGTTCGCCCGGTCAGTGGCCGGGTGGCCGTAGTACTCGCAGATCATCCGGTTCAGGGTTCGCAGGGTGGTGTTGGAGGTCAGGCCGACGCGGAAGACGGGGATGCGTTCGTGTCCGGCCTCGGTGACCGTGGACAGGCGGCGCATCTGCTGGCGGTCGAATTCGCGGCCGAACAGGTTGGCGATGGTGGTCTTGCCCAGGCCGGGCAGGGCGTCGATGACGGCGGCGGAACGGATGCGGTCGCCGTCCTGCCGGTTGCTGGCCACGATCTGTTCGAGTTCGTCGTGGATGCCCGCGAGCTGTGGCGTCTGCACGATGCCGAAGTTCGCGTGCCAGTCGTGGCGCGAGTCGTTGTAGTCCTCGGCTGCTGCCTCGCCCAGCGCGGCCAGTCGGGTCCGGGTCAGTGTCTCGGGCCGCTGTCGTGGCGGGGCGTCGGCGAAGCGGCGCCAGCCTTCCTTGCGGGAGAGGCTGAACAGGTTGGGCTGCCTCATTCGATCACCTCGAAGGCGTCGGCGTAGAAGTCGTCGCCTTCAGGGGCGTCGAACAGCTCGTCCTCTTCGTCGCTGTCTCCGGCCGGCAACTCGGGCACCAGTTTCAGTTCCGGAAGAGTCAGGGGGCCGGACTGCTCGGGCAACAACGGCAGGGACAGAGCGCCACGTTCCGCCGACAGCCGTACTGCCATGCGGCGTTCGCGCCGGTCGGTGACCATGCCCTGGTCCCAGCGGGTCAGGAGAGCCGCGAGTGCCTGCGAGGTGTCGATGTGCCGGCCCTCGCGTGCGGCCAGGCGGCGAGCGTAGGTGGCGGCCTCCCCGCTGAAGGCCATCGTCAGCGCGGGCGCGTGTTCCCAGAGCAGCGGATGCCAGGAGTCGTCGACTGGGTCCTGGAAGTAGACGAACCGCACGTCATCGGGGTTGACGTGGATCGGCCACTGCCGCCCGAGACCCGCGTAGGGGCTCGGTGCGTTGCGGTAGCCGTCCAGCACGGCCCCGTTGTAACGCAGGCCATCGACCTCGACGCCGTAGTGCTGGATCGTGCGCGGCTTGACCGCGAGGAACTGAAAGGCCAGCTCCGGTGAGGCTGGCATACGAAGTCGTCCCGCCCGGGCCAGACCGATGCGCAGCATCTCCAACGGCGACAACGACAGCTTCGGCCACTGCGGGATGACCAGCCCGTCGTGCTCTCGACGGTGGTAGACCTCCGTGATCCACTCACGGACGATCTCCTCGACCTCGTGGATGAAGAAGAACGCGGCATCCTCGACAGCGTGTCCGCGGCTGTGAACGTCGGGCCCCTTGTAGGCGGGAAGGTGCTGGATCAGCCCTTCTCGCAGGGTCCGGAAGAAGCGTTCGACGGTCGGCTTGTCCGTGGGCTTTTTCGGCTGGGCCGGTTGAATGGACATCCCCAGACGGGTGCAAACTCCGATCACGTGCGCGGACATGAATGCCCGCCCGTGGTCGATGACCAGCGTCTCCGGCGGACACAGGCCGCCGCCCGGCACGAGTCCGTCCTCGGCGAACACCACCTCGTCCCACAGCCCGTGGTAGGGAGCCAGCGCGGGCCGGGCCGCGTCCTCCAACGGAGGGCAGACCGCCTCGAACAGCACACCGGCGACGTCCACCGCCTTCGTGGAGCACGCTGTCACCCGCAGGCCGACGATGCAACGCGAGAACAGGTCCTGAGCAACGGTGAGCTGGAGCGGAACCCAGCGGCAGGTCACCGGTTCCATGGCATAGATGTCCAGGTCCTGGGTGTCGAGCACGACGTACTCACCGGGCCGGGTGGCCCGCAGCCGCCCGTAAGTGCCCTGTGGCCTCTCCGCGATCGAGCGGCGGGCCTTGGCACTGCCGGAGACCGCGTTCGTGCCCTTGGCCATCCAGGCGAGCCGGGCGTAGGCCGTGCTCCGGCCCGGAACAGGAACGGTGCCCTTGCCGTACTCGGCGTTCAACCGTTCCTCCGCCCGCAGCAGCAGAGCCGACCGCGTGGGGGTCGAGCCGGTCACCGACTCCGCCATCACCCGGCGCACTGCCTCCTCCCAGCGAGGATCGACGCTTGAGATCCTTCCCGCGCGGGCATCGACCAGACCGGCTTCGCCGCTTTGCCGGTAGGCGGCCAGCCACCGCTCAAGCGTGCGAGCGGTAACACCCAGCTCCGCGGCCTTGGCTGAAGTCCGGTCCTTCAGCGGGAGATCGGGATCGTATGAGGTCCTCGGCTCGGTCGGCAGAGCACTGCCAGGATGCCCGGACCGGTAACCGCTGAGCACCTCGCGGACGTGGCCGGCCCGTTCCGCCAGTCGCTGATGCTGATCGGCCGACAAGCTCGCCAGCAGCATGCCGACCCCGTCCGCGGCGGCCGGTGCGGGAGATCCGATCGACCGGGCTCCAGCTGCCAGCCGCCCGAGCGGAACGGAGCTGTACTCGCCCGTCCGTTCGTTGCGGACCGTCGTCTGGAGACCCTCGACTTCCACGACCTCGACGACATCACCGCCGAAGAAGAGCCGGGCCCCCGCGAACAGGGCCATCGCGTAGGCGTTCATGCCGCCACCCGGATTCGGCTGGCCCGGTTCAGCGGAGCACGCAGGTCGGCCACAAGCCGGCCGGACCAGATCAAGTGCAGGACGACCGGACGGACGATCTCGCACGGCTGTCCGGCCAGCGCGGCCTCGATACCGCCGATCGTCGGCTGGCCCGCGGCGGCTGCCAGCACACGCGCGATGAGCGAGTTCTCCACCAGGTCGCGGCGCCGGTAGCCGGCCAGGAAGCGGACGTTCTCCACGACGGCAGGCTCGGCACCCGACCAGGTTTCATAGATCCAGCCACGACGCGAACACGCCTGGCGTGTCCAGTCGAACTGTGCGATCACCTTGGGATCCTTCATGCGTGAGGGGGCTTTGACGTCGACAACGGTCACCAGACCGCCGGCATGGACGAGGAACAGATCGGGAACATGGCGGCGGATGCGCCCGCCGTCTGGGCCGACCAGTTGGAAGGGCTGGGCCGCGATCTCCGTGACCTCGCTGGCGAAGTCAGCGATCAGGATGCGGGCGAGCTCCAACCGGCTCTCGTAGGCCACCATCCGGCCCGTCGTAGAGGCGTGGTACCAGCCCGAATAGTGCTTCCGGCCGCGATACCAGCGGAACTCGCGTACCGGGAGGCCACCGGCGACTTCGTCCACCGGAACACGGTCGAGCTCGGCCTCGACCAGCCGCCCGTTGCTCTGCCGGTACGTGGCCTGGACTGTCCGGCTATCTGTCGCGGCATCGTCGCCTGTACCAGTCCGCATGGTCGCCCCTTCGTGTCCGGTGTCTTCGACACCAGGACACTGGCCGCCACCAGCGCTAGCCTGAGCGGAACGGAGGACAAACCCAACGAAAGACTGGACCGCGGACCGCCAGAGTGACGCTGGCGCTGTACCGAGTGGAGACTCAGCCGGACGAGTCGGGCGACAAGTTGCTGACAAGTCACTTGGAAAACGACATCTCTATTCGGAACCTACACGGGCGGGGCGGCGTCAGAGGACGCGGCGGGCGGCGAGAATGTCCCAGTCCTTGATCGGGGTGATCCGGACCGGCTTGGTGGTGCGCGGCGCCTCGATGACGAGGCCCTCGCCCATGTACATGCCGACGTGTTCGGGCCGGGCTGCGGTGCCGCGGCTGAAGATCAGATCGCCGGGCTTGAGGTGAGCGGGTGAGACTGCCTTGCCCTCGTTGACCTGCGTGTACGTGGTGCGGGTGAGTGTGATTCCGGCGTGGGCGTACGCCTGCTGCATCAGGCTGGAGCAGTCGCAGCGGCCCATGGGGTCGGGGCCGTGTGCGTTGGTGCAGGATCCGCCCCACTGGTAGAGCGTGCCGAGTTGGTGCATCGCCCACTCGATGGCCTTGCGGGCCTTCGGGTCGGCGTCCTTGGGGATCGAGTAGCCCTTGGGGACGCTCCCTTCGGGGATGCGGCCGAAGCCGGACCCGTCCTGGCCCGGCGCGCAGCCGGTCGTACTGGTCGACGGCTTCTCACTCTGGTTCGTGTCCTGGTCATCCGCGTCATCGCCGGCACCGGGGAAGGTCTTTACGATGGCGGCCTGCAATGCGGTGGCCAGGTTCTCCCACTGCGCGTACGCGTCCGGCAGGCCGGACTTCTGCACGGCTTGGGCGGCCTGGGTGACGGTCATCTGCTGCCAGCCGTCCACCTTGAGCAAGTGCTTGTAGAACTGCTCGGAGGCGTAGACCGGATCGCGGATCTGCTGGGCGCTGCCCCATCCCTGGGAGGGACGCTGCTGGAAGAGACCGAGGGAGTCGCGGTCCCCGTAGCCCAGGTTGCGCAGCCGGCTCTCCTGCATCGCCGTGGCGAGCGCGATGATCTGCCCCTTCTTGGGAACGTCGAGTGAGAGGCCGGCGGCCACGATCGTCGCCGCGTTGGGGACCTGCTCGGCGGGCAGGTCCAGGCCCTCGATGTGGACGTCCTTGCCGGATGCGCCGTCGAGGATCTTGGTGACCTGCTCGGCGACCTTGTCGCTGTCGATGTCGGTCAGGCAGCTGCTGAAGGAGCTGCTGCTCTGCACGGCGTCGGCGGAGGAGGCGAGCATCATGCCGGTGCCGGCGATCAGGATCGGGGAGAGAAAGACGACGCCGATGCCGGCGGCGAGTGCCTTCAACCCGAGCGGACCGCTCGCCGGTCAACGGGATCGGGCATGGATGGGTAGTCAGACGTCATGAACGAGTCCTTCGGGGTGTGGTGTCCGGCGTGCCGCGTGCGCGAGGCGTGGTAGAAGGGCACGGCGGCCGGGGTGGGCGATCGGTGGCGGGCCGGGGTGGGCGAGTTGCCGCTCGCTCCGCGTGGCCGGGCTGTGAGCTAGGTGTGCCGGGGCAGGGGGTACCTCCGTGAGGTGTGGCGGGGGAGTAGCCAGCGGCGGTGTGCGCCGGGCGGTTCAAAAACAGTAGGTGCGGATTGGCGGTTGACCAAAAAGTTCGGCGTGAGGTGCCGGATACCGGCACCCCGGCACGGCACTTCTTGGTCGTCGACGGATTCGCCTCTACAGTTTTTGCACTCCCCCCTCGCCTCTCCTCGGTCTGCGGCCCTGGGCTTTTGCATGCCCACTTCCGGCCCGCGAGGACGCTCGTGCGAGGCGGTGGCAGTTCCCTCCGTGATTCCGCACCCGAATAGGGGTTCCTCTTTGCCTTTTTCCCTGCACCAGGGCGACGCTCTGGCCGTTCTCTCCAGCCTTCCGGACGGCTGCGTCGACTCCGTCATCACCGACCCGCCATACAACAGCGGCGGCCGGACCGCGAAGGAGCGCACCACCCGCTCCGCGAAGCAGAAGTACACCTCCGCCGACGCCAAGAACGACCTTGCCGACTTCACCGGCGAGAACATGGACCAGCGCTCCTACGGCTTCTGGCTGACGCAGATCATGACCGAAGCGCACCGGCTGACGAAGACCGGCGGGACCGCGCTGCTGTTCACCGACTGGCGCCAGCTCCCGACGACAACGGACGCGATACAGGCGGCCGGGTGGCTGTGGCGTGGTGTGCTGGCCTGGCACAAGCCGCAGGCCAGGCCCCAGAAGGGCCGGTTCACCCAGAACTGTGAATTCATCGTCTGGGCGTCCAAGGGGCCGATCGACGGCTCCCGGAACCCGGTCTACCTGCCGGGTATGTACTCGGCTTCGCAGCCCTCGGGGGCAAAGCGCCAGCACATCACGCAGAAGCCGGTCGAGGTCATGCGTGAGCTGGTCAAGATCAGCCCCGTGGGCGGCACGGTCCTCGACTTCTGCGCCGGCTCCGGCTCCACGGGCGTCGCCGCCCTGCTGGAAGGCCGGGACTTCATCGGCGTAGAGAAGACCGAGCACTACGCGTCGATCGCGGCCGACCGGCTCACCGAGACGATCCGCGCAACCCTCACACAGGACGACGTGGTTCTCGCAACCTGAGCCGCGTCCTCTCCTGCCGCCAACGCACCCGGCTCCTTGCTTCAGCCGCTGGCGGAGCACCGCCGGAGCAGACGTGCGATTTCGCTGTCCGGTCCGTGCAAGGACGCTTTCGCCTTTCTCTCATCCCGTGTCTCGTAGGAGGCCGAACTTTCAATGTCCGAATCCGCAAAGCCGTCTGACGATGGGGAGTTGGAGCCGGTTCGTATTCCGGATCCGCAGTTGGAGGGAATCGAGGCGAGCGTGCGGCGGCTCATGGAGCAGTCTGCGCAACAGGCCCAGCAACTCGACCACCTCGCGTCCGCGCCGGCGCCGAGTGGCTCGCCCTTCGCCGCGTTCGGTATGCCGGGACTCGGCGGGCCTCCGGCGCCCGCTCCGCCGGAGTCCCGCCCGATCCTGGAACTCGATGGGGAGGAACGGGAAGACGAGCTCGACGCCTTGTCGGACTGGGTCGACGACTTCTTCCTCCCGGTTTACGGGGCGGAGGTCACCACCGCGGCGCCCTGGTGTCTGCAGTGGCAGGAACACGACGACGTCGTGGCCTGGCTCCATGCCCTGTGGCTCGCCTACCAGCAGCACAAGGACCCCGAAGCTGGGCTTTCCGGCCTGTTCGTGTGGCACCGCGACTTCCTCACCCACGCCGTCGCGGCCATCCGCGCGCCGGGCGGACCGTTGTCGGCCTGCATGACCTCCCCCGACCGGCCCGCACACCGTCTCCTGCCCGGTCCGCCGCCGTCCGTGCGCACAGAGACCGCGGCCACGGCGGATGGTGCCGGCACTGCCGAGCCGGACGAGCCGGCGCCATGAGCGGGGGAGTGGGAGAGCCCGCCTTCGCCCTGAGCTTCGACCCTCGCGCGCTGACCGATCTCCTCCAGGCCCCCAGCGATATCCGCGACCTCACCCTGGCCTACCTGCAGGAAGTCGTGAACGCGCAGCGCTTCGGACAGCGCCTCGACGGCGACCTGGAGGGATTCCGGAAGCTGTTCGTGGACTCCCGCAAGGACTGGCGCGTCGTCTACGGCGTCCGCCCGGCGCCTGCGGAATCCGCCCACCACAAGGAGATCCACGTCGTCGCGATCCGGCCGCGTGCGGGCAACGACGTCTACGACGAGGTCGGCCGCCGCCTGGGGATGACCCGCCGGCCGCTGAGCGCACGTACGCACGCGGCCCGCTCGCGTTCCCCGCAGCTGACCACCCGCACTCCCGTGCCCCGGACCGGTCCGCCGCCTACCGCACTGCCGGGTCTGCCCCGTCCCGCACCCAACCCCGCGCACCATCCCACCCGCTGAACGTACGGAGCGTCGCCCATGCCCCCTCAACCCGCGCCGACACCCACCCGGCGTGCGGTCACGCAGCTCGACCACCGCATCGAAGCGGTCACCGGCCACGACATCGACACCCTGTGGGCCTACCGCCGCGGCGCCCTCGACGAACCGCACGCCCAGCTGGTCGACCGTCACCGGACACTGGCCAACGCCCAGATCGGGGTCACCTTCTACCTCAAGCTGCTCAACCGGCTCACGAGCGGTGAGTTCCCTGTCGACGGCGCACTCTTCGTACGCATCGAGCGCACCGTGGACCACCTGGAGGAAGCCACCGACGCGCGCGACGCCGCCGCCCAAAAGGTGCTCGCCGTCCTGGAGCCCATCGAGGCCGCCGCCGCAGCATCGACGCCCGACGGGCGACCGCTTTCGACCGACGACCGGGCGGCACTGCTCGCCATCGCCGGCGGTGCCAAGCTCCACGAACACCTCCTGACCGGCAGGGCATCCGTGACCGCCTCCTCCGGCACCCGCATCCCCTATCCCCAGATGCAGAAACTGGAACGCGCCAGCCTGATCGTCCGGGACACCAGCCACCCGGTGCACGCCGGCCAGCCCGTCTCCCTCACCGAGGCCGGACGAGCCGCACTGCTCGACGCCCGCCGGACTCCCACAACGCATGCGTCAAACAGCCCGGCCCGCCCCGGAGCCTCGCCGTCCACTCCGGCGAAGCGGCGCTGAACTCCACCGAAAGGCTCTTGTTGTCCCCCACCGAACCGGCGCCGGTCCGGAAGTCCATCCCCCAGGTCGACTTCGAGTTGGACGACCTCGACGCCGACGAGGAGAGCTACCTCGACTTCTACCGCAAGGTCGGCGTCCACGAGGACATGCTCGTCCCCCTCGCCGAACACCACGACGGCCCGAACAGCTACTACGTGCTGTTCGACCGCACCGCCACCTGGGGACACCCCGGCATGCCCCAGGTGCTCGCCGTACATCTGCAACGGAACTACGAGAAACAGACGTTCAGCTTCGAGCAGGCCCCGCTGCCACTGCCCGCGATGGCACAGTCCTGGCTCATCCACCGCGGCTGCCCACCCGACGCCATCGGCCTCGACCCCGAACTGGGCCCGCCACCGGCGGACGAGGCCACGCGAGCACTGGAGCACCGCCTCGTCGGCGACGGCGACCGCTACGCCATGGGCTACTCCTACACCAGCGACGACCCGAACGACATGGTCATCGTCGTGATTCTGCGCGCCTGTGAGGAGCAAGCCCCCAGCCCGTACCGCGTGGTGGTCGAGGAGGTTGATACCGAGAGGTGGACACACACCCTGCGTGAGGGCGGCTTCGACACGGTCGGTGAGGCCCTGCAGTGGTGCGACGACCGCCTCACCGGCGAGGCCGGCCCTCTCCCGCCGGTCCGCCCAACAGCCACCGCCAGCCGCCCGGCCGGTGTCGCCAAGGCCCCTGCTCCGCGACCGCCCGGCCGTTCGCGCTGAGCGCTAGGGGTGCTGTCTCATGAGGTTGCTTTTCCTGCCCGTAGCGCCTGCTCGACCGCGACCTGCTCCAGCACCTCGTACAGCAACTCAGCGCGCTGGCTGCGCGGGCTGCCGAAAGACTTCCGGTCGGCGGTGAGCAACACGATCCAGTGCGCGCCGGTCATCCGCATCCGGCTGGCCGCCCTTACCGCCGACAGCAAAGTCCGGTTCTCCCGCGCGGCCAGCGGCCCACGTGCGGGCGACACCAGATCGTGTGCGGGCCCACGCAGCTGCTGGCGCAGATGAAGCGGCACCGCCTCCCACGTCGGGTCGTCCGCCCCCGGCAGCAATCGGCCCTGGGCAGCCCCGGACTCGGCCAGCGGCGCTGCGACGGGACCCGGTGGCACGGGACCTGGCGTCTGCTCCAGCCCGGGTTCGGATGCAGCGGGGGGCCGATCGTCAACCGGTGCGCCGACAGCGCAGGTGTGGGCAGCCGACGTACCGACGCATGCGCAGCCGGGGCAGGGCACCCACCCCGTCAGCGCGGCGGCCATCTGCACCACTGAGCGATCCGGGCCGAACCCCAGCGACATCAGCCGGAGCGGCAGGCGCAGGTCCTCCACAGCGCGCAAGGCGTCGGTCGCAATGAGATCGTGGCCCGCCACGAACCACTTGCCCATCTCTACGTCCTCGCCGCACCCGCAGAAGCAGCGCCGACTCTCCCTCGTCTCCACGCCCCGGGACCCTAGCTGCACCGGCAGCTCTATAGCGGGCCAAGCCACGCCGACTCGCCTACACGGTGGGCCCTGTCTCGTGGCAGGAGAGCGCTGCTCAAGCAGCGCACCGGCGAGTAACCAACCTGCCGAGACACCACAGCTAGGCCCGACACGGGCGACGCAACATAGCCGACGATCGCCGGTTAGCCAAACCGGCGATTTTCCGGACTCTTATACAGCCGCCGGGACAACTCCCGCGGCCCTTCCCCCGCATTCCCTGTGCCTTCCCGGAGGTTTCTTCCGCATGCGCTCCACCCGAATTGCCATATCCGCGGCGATGCTCGGCGCGCTCGCGCTGCCGGCGCTGTCCGCCACCCCCGCCAGCGCCGCCACCGTACCCACCGCAGCAACCGCCGCCCCCGCCGTGAACTGCCACAACCTGCCGCCGCTCCCGTACGCGGTGCACGCCAAGGCCGTGACCATCCGGTCCAAGGCCAGTTCGAAGTCCACCGCGCTCGGCGTGCTCTACAAGAGCCACAAGTTCAGCGTGTCCAAGAAAAGCGGCAACTGGCTCTACATCACGGACAAGACGACCGGCGTCAAGGGCTGGGTCTCCGGCACTTACGTCTACCGCGACGTCCGTATGTGCCTGGACTGACCGGATCCACCACGTCCCGCTAAGCGGCCGGGGCGCTGAGAACTGCCCTCGCATTCTCCAGGCATCGGCCTTTCCAGAACAGGAGATTCCTTTTGACCGACGGCATATCCGATGAGTCTGCGGATGTCGTGGGCGTGCTCACCGAACGGATCGAGGCCCGCTTCGACATGGGCATGGACCAGCTGAAGGCCGCGGTCGCCGCAGCTCCGACCGCGAACCCCGACGCTTCCGACGTCGTCAAGTGGCACGGCCTTCTCGTCGAGGCTCAGTCCGTGCTGGAGCGCGCGGAGGACGACCTCCTCGCAGCCTTGCAGACCCAGCCCAGCGAGGTCGACGACCCGACGATGGGCCTCGCCCACCGGGTGAACGCAGCCGTCACCGCCCGCGACGGCCGGGCCATGGTCGTGCGTTGGCTCCTCGACCCGGACGCTCCGGGAAAGAAGGACCTTGCCGCAGAGCGCCTGGCTCGCCTCCGGCCCCGAAGCGGCCCGGCGGTGCAGACCAGCGTTCCCCATCGTCCCGCAGGGATACCCGCGCCGGCGTCGGCGTGGCGGCCGGCAAGGTCCGCCCGATGAGCCGGGACAAGGCCAGCACCATGGACACCGACCTGCAGAAGGTCTTCGGGAACCCGGTACCCGAGCTGTACGAGGCGGCTGCCGACCACGATGCCTCACCTGCGCTCGCCCGTGCCCTGGAGCTGCGCTCGTTCCTGGCGCTCACCGAGGAGCAGGTCGCCCGCGTCCGCGACCGCGTCCACGCCGACATGGACCCGGAGCACGACATGGACGAACTGTCGGCGGACAAGCTCCGCTTCGACGCGCAGTGGCTGGAAGCAGCACTGGAGGCCCGCGACGGCTACCGCGCAGCCCTCGGCGAGCTGCTGCGCACCATGCCCCCGCCTGCCCAGCAGGCCCGGCCTGTCCGCACGGCACAGCTCAGGGCCACCGCAACCCTGCCCCCGGCTGCCGCCCCGGCACCCCAGCGTGCCGGGGCGGCCCGGGCCCGCCGACCGTGAAAGCCCCCGATTGCCCCACCTCACGTGCACCGACATAGCCGGACGGATCGAGGACCTGTACGGCGCACCGCTCGCCGACCTCGAAGCCCACGCCCAGGACCAGCCACCCGGCATGCTCTCCGCCCTGCTCGGCATGCACGACACCCTCGCCCTGGCCGAGCGCAGCATCGACTTCCACCGCAACCATCTGGCCCGGCTCATCCACCCCGAGCGGCAGATCGGCCCGCACGAGGTCTCCCACCTCCTCGACGGCACCCGCCGGCTCGCCGAAGCCGTCGCAGTCCGCGAGGCCCAGGCCACATCGGTCGCCGCCGTCCTGCAGAGCCTGGCCCGCGCCCCGACCTCCGCCTCGCCGACTCCCACGCCGCCGGCCCCGGCCGCGCCCCTTGCGGCGCAAAGCGCGGCGCACAGCCGCTGACCCCCAGGCGATCTACCTTTCCTTTCACCCAGGAGTTCCTCCCTTGGCCATCACCGCTCTGCCCCCCGATGCCGACGCCGACATCGCCCGGGTCATCGAGGCCCTCGCCATGATCACCCCGCGCTGGAACGTGAGGATCCTGCTGGCCCTATCCGGCCCGCCGCTGCGCTACAGCGAGCTGGCGGCCAAGGTGTCCTGGCTGCAGAACGGCCAGCTCCACCCCAAGCTCAAGTCGCTGTGCGACGCCGGACTCGTCGAACGCACCGAACACACCGCACGGCACGTCACCTACGGCCACACCGAGCGAGCCACTGCCCTGCTGCCGATCCTGCCGATGATCATCACCTGGGCCGAGGAGCACCTGGAGAAGGCCGACCACCCGCTGGCCGCGATCGAGCAGATCGAGGACAGCCTCACCCTGCTCACCCGGCGCCACGCCGCCGCCATCCTGTGGGTGCTCAAGTCGCGCAACGAGGTCAGCGGCCGGGTTCTGGCCCGGATCGTGATGCCCAGCAGCGACTGGACCAACATCTATCCGCCGTTGCGCCAGCTCGTTGCCGACGGCCTGGTCGACACCGAGGGGAACGGCCGGCCCTACCGGCTGTCCCCCGCCGGCGACGGCCTGGGCCCCGTGCTCGGCACGCTGTCCGCTTGGTCCGCCGGACAGCCCCTCGACCAGGCGGCCCACCACCCCGTCTGGGGCCAGCCGCAGGCCAAGAGCGCGCCGAGGCCGTGGGTCAGCAGCCAATCACGGCCGGCACCCACAACGCTCCCGCCCGCCCGCACGACCGGGGCATCTCCGGCGTGGCACAGCCGCGACCTCTTCTCACACGCCGCGACCAGCCGCCCGACGGCAGCCCTCCCGACGGGAGGCCCGCGCCGATGAGCACCTCCTTCACCCCTGCCGAAGCGCGCCACGCCATCGAATTGCTGGCCTCGCGCTCCTTGATCCGCCTGGTCACCGAAATCGACGACAACGGCGCCATACCGCCGCGACGGCTCGCCGGCACCCTGCCCGACCTCTCCACACACCAACTGCGCAGCGCTACCGACAGGGCCCACGCCCACGGCCTCGTCCGGGTCGCGTCCGGCGCTGGTCTGGAACTCACGGACTCCGGAATGGAGCTGGCCGACCTGTACGACGCGGTGGCGCGGTGGGCGCGGCGTCACGCTGTCCCGGCCCCCGTGTGCGAGTTCAGCAGTCGCATCCGGCACGTCCTTGACCTGCTGACACCATCGCTCACCAACGAGAGTGCCGACCGCCCAACCAGCGACGCGGCCGAGACGGGCCTGGCCCACCCTCGCACGCTGCTGATCCAGTGGCTGGTCGGCAACCCCCAGGTGGCGAGGGTGCCCGAGCCTGAGCGGGCCGTGTGAGCGCAGCGGTCACGCCCCGGCACGCACGCCTCACTGCCGGGCTGATGAGCAGCATCTACCTGCCGCGCACGGCGGACGCCTTGGCGTTCGCGATGTCCACCTACGGCATCCCGTTGCTCGTCCTGGCCACTACGGGCTCCGCCGCACTGACGGGAGCCGCCTTCGCCTTGGAGTGGATCCCACGCCTGGCTGCGTTCGGGTGGGCCGGATCGATCGTCGACCGGCGCGGCGCCTCGGTGGTCTTCCACCTCGCTTCCCTGGGACGGGCGCTGGTTCTCGCCGTCGGCGCGGTCCTGCTGCACCTCTACCCGTCCGGCACCGTAGCGAGCGCGACAGCGATGGTGCTCGCGGCGGCGACCGGCGTGCTCACCGAGTTCAGCTACATCGCGACCGAGACCGCCGGTGCCGCCGCCGGCCGCCGAGCCGGATCCCGGGCCCACCGTGTCCAAGCCGTCCTGCTCGGCATCGACCAGACCGCGACCCTGGCCGGACCGGCGCTCGCCGGCGTGCTGCTGCTCGCCGGGCCGCCGTCGATGCTCGCAGTGGTCACCGTGCTCTCGCTGCTCGCCGCGCTGCTCGCCCTGCGCACACCGCCCTCGCCCGTCGCCCCGGCCCGCGCGCCGAAGGGGCGGCCCGGGGCCGGGCTCGTCATCGGGTGGCGCACCATCCGCTCCCTTCCCGCGCTCGGTTGGCTGGTGACCGGGCTGACCCTGTCCAACCTGGCCACCGGCCTTCTCCAAGCCGCCGGTCCCGTGATCGTCGTCCAGCACTTCGGGCAGTCCACCACGGCAGTCGGCCTGGTGTGGTCCGCCGCAGCGGCGGCCACCCTTGTGGCCGTCACCATCTGCCGGTTCGCGTTGGACCGCCTGGGCCTGTGGTCAGTGGGAGCAGCCTGCTCCGTCGTCGCTTCGCTGGCCTGTCTTGCCGCCTCCCTGGCCCCCGACTACCTGTCCTACCTGGTCATGGTCGCGGTCCTGATGGCAGCCGATGGCGGCCTGGCGGTCGTCCTGCGTACTCTGCGCTCCCGACTGATCCCCCCGGAGGCGTTCGGCAGCACCCTGTCGGCCACCATCCTCATCCTCCTATTGCCCTTCCCTGTCGCCGGCGTACTCACCGCGCTCACCCCGCCCGACGCGCTGGGCCACGTCATCACCGTGTGCGCCGCCCTGCAAACGCTCGGCCTGGTATGCGCCTTCGCCCGCCTGCGCACCGACCCCGCCCTGCGCGCCTGACCCGGCTGCATCCCCAGCCTGTGGAGAACCTTCATGGCCATCGCCGCCCTCGGGTCGCACCGAGCGACCGGCCGCACCATCACTGTTGGCGGAGTGCACTTGTTCCGTAGCTGCGGTATTCCAGTGGCAAGGCGCCACGGAAGCCGCTTGCCCTCGCCTGTCCTCGGGGTATCTAGCTGTGGCTGAGCCGACAGTTGGCCGCGCGGAGTTGTGCCGGGTAAGCCCCCTTCGGATACGGCTGGAGTCCGTAGCTAGGCTCCGGGCCCATGACCAGTGATTTGGGGTTCACCTGCGCGTGCTGCGGGGCCCACCACCCTGAGCTGCCGATGAACTACACGGCCGAGGCCCCCGCCGTGTGGGATCCGGCCTTCGCCGACGCCGACGACTGCTTGCTCTCCACGGACCAGTGCGTGGTCCGTGCTCAGTACTACTTCGTCAAGGGCTTGATCGAGATACCGGTCATCGGCAGTGACGAGGTGTTTTCCTGGGGCGTTTGGGTCTCGCTCAGCCGAGAAAGCTTTTCCCGGGCCTCAGGCCTGTGGGACAGACCCGGCCGCGAGACGGAGAAGCCCTACTTCGGCTGGCTCACCACCGATCTCCTGGTGTACCCGGCGTCGACGCTCAATTTGAAAACGCACGTCCATACCCGACCGGTCGGTGAGCGCCCCTTCGTCGAGCTGGAGCCCACCGACCACCCCCTCGCCGTCGAGCAGCGCACAGGGATCAGCCTGGAGCGCGTGCGGGCGATTGCGTCGGCCGTGCTCCACGCCGGTGAGGGCGAGCAGCGGTAATGACCGACCAACCCGTATCGCCCATCCCGGTCGCGCCTGTCGGGCTGAGCCGCAGGGCCCAGCGGTTCATCGAGACGGAGGGCATCCGCGTTGGCCAACAGGACATCCGGCGACACCACGACGCGTGGATCGAGCATGGAATCCCCGCTGCGGAGATCGAACGGGCCACTGCTTTCCAGGACCGCTGGGGCGGCCTCGCCCTGCCGCCGGCCCCTTTCTATGAGGGTGGTCCGCGCATCCTGGACGCCGACTGCCCCGAAGAGATGCCCGCAGAAGGCTGGTCGTTCCCGGCAGGAGACTGCCGGGTGTCCATGGCCTACAGCTTCATGATCGGCCCCGACGGTGCGTTCGGCATCGACGCCTACCGCTGGACGCCCCTGCATGCCAGCACTGACGGATGGGTGGAATCCCTGGCGCTCGCCGCTCATGCCCGCCGCTGGGCCACGACCGTCACAAGGGTCACGCGCAAGGCCGTCGACGCACTGGATCTCGGCGAATTCGAGCCGGTCCCCGAAGTACAGGGTGTGACGGACTCTTGGTGGCGGGGCGAGGACTCCCTTATCGCCGTGTACCGGGGCGAGGCCGTGGGCCTTGGCGCCCCGCAATGCCTCGAAGCACACATCTACGGGGGACTTGACGAGTGGGGCCTCCATGGCGGCTGACCCGCGGACCTTGGAACTGGGCCTGCCTGTGCTCAGTAACAGCAGGGCAAGGGAGGGGCTGGCTCTGTTCCGCGGCGGCAAGGCAAGATCGACTGTGTGATACGCAATCCTCACGACGATGCCGAGCTGCTGGCCTTGGTTCGCCGCTATGTCACGCCCGAGCGGCGCTACCTGAAACTCGGCGGCGGCTTGCTGCGCATGCAAAGTCCTGAGTGCGACCGATTCATGCGAGATCTCCGTGAGGACGCAGGACTCATCACCGCCGATGAGATCGCCAGGCTTCTTGAGGGCGGTTGGCGAGAGCGGAGAACTGCGGCGTGGCTCGTAGCTGTATCCCGCCAGACCGAGTTCCGTGAGCGCCTCGGGGAACTCCTGCTGGCCAGCGAGGTCTGCTGCGCTGGGCTGGCCTACAGCGTGGCCCTGGCCAGTTTCGGAACGGCGCGCGACGCTGATCTGCTCGCCGCCTACCTGGACCGCTACCTCCGTCGCCCTGACCTCGCGTACGACCAGACAGTCGTCATGGGCGCTCTCCAGTTCATCGACCTGAACCTTGGAGGTGGTCAAGCCGACCGTTTCCGAGAACCGGGTGGCCTGTGGCAGCAGTGGCTCCAGGACGCACCTCACATAAAGGATGACTCGGACCCCACCCCCTTCTTCTTGAGCCTCATTCGTCGGCTCTGCGCATTCGTCGACGAATGCGCAGAGGCGCTATGACCGCCCTCATCTCGTGGTGGTCTTTCTGGACCATGTCGCCGCCGGGGGGAGCAGTCAGATCTGCGTGCGGGACGCGATGTAGTCGAGCCAATCCCGCTTGGCGTATCCGGTCCAGCGGGTGGCGTTACTGATGCTGGTGCCGGTGAAGTCGGCGAGAACGGATGCTGGTAGGTCGGTGGCCAGCGCCAGACGAGCAGTGTTACGGCTGGCGAGGGGTGCGATGCCGTGTCGGCGGAGTTTCAAGTAGAGGTAGGTAGCTCCGAGAAAGCGGGCGGGCTCCTGCCCGGGGAATAGCCACGGTGTTGTGCTGGCCGTCTGGTCGAGCTGCCAGCGTTTCTGACACTGGTCGCGCAGTGCGCGGACCAGCTGGGCGACTTCGGGCGGCAGCGGAAGACGATGACCGTTGAGGTTCAGTGTCACATCTGTGTCGTTGTCGATGATGTCGTGCAGGGTGAGTTCGAGCAGTCTGGTGTGCTGCAGCCCGAAGAGGAGTGTCAGTGCGCCGGCCGTGCGGACATCGAGAGGCATCGTCTCGTCGCTGAGACAGCGGTGCAGTTGTTCGGCCTGGCCCTCGTCCGTGCTGAAGACGCTGGGTGCGGCGACGGGAGCTCTGGGGACTTCGAGGGCGCCGGCCAGGCCGCGACCTCTCGCCCAAGTGATGAAGATACGTACTTCACGGCGCTTCTCTGGCCCTTCCTCCAGCCATGTCTCGAGTTCTGGCTGTGTGAGCTTCCCGAGAGGGATGCCGTGCCGGTCGAGCCAGTCGAGCAGTTCCAGGGCTCGGCGCAGCCGGGATCGCATCTGGTGCTGCGTGCTGGCGCGTAGCGGGCGGTGCCGGTGTGTCCGGCGGATGCGGTGCAGCAGGAACCAATGGGCGAAGGGAGTGAGGTACTTGCGGTGGGGGAGTGGTGCCTGGGCCAAGAAGGCGTCTGCCCAGCGGGGCAGAGCCTCCAACCGGTCGTCGCGCGGCTGCAGCACCGCAGCGGCAACGAGGACGTCACGGATGTAGCGAGTGGTCGGTGTGTTGGGCAGATCGTCGAGATGTCGGTGGGTGAACTCCTCTTTCGAAGCGCCTATGTACTTCAAGAGGGCTGGCACTCGGTCGCAGGTCAGCCAATACGCCACTCGGCGGGGGCGCCCCGCGGCGGAAAGAGCCGAGTGGAAGTCTTCCCGATGCGCGGGGATCGTGGCGTCTTCTCCACCGAGTGCCTCGGCCAGTCGCTTCGTAGCGAAGCAGCGGGTGCACATCTGCTCACGGAAGATCTCTTCGCTCGTGCCGCAACGCTGGCACGCGTAGGTGAGATCGACCCCGGCGCAGGGTCCGCAGATCCCGTTGCCTGCACCGGTGACCCCGATGAGCGGGCGACGCTGTTCACACTGAAAGCAGGCATCGGGGTGTTCACGCACTGCCGTGTAGCAGCCATTGCAGACCGGACCGATCGGCCAGTAGGCGTGTACAGGACGGTTACGGCGACAGCGTGCACATGGGGCAGGACGGCGGGGATAGCACCTCTGGCAGAAGGGCTTACCGGCCACCTTGCGTGCGCAGGGCCGAAGCCGGCCGCAGGTAAAGCAGACGACCGGAGGTTTCTCATAGCAGCGGGAACACAGGTCGGGTGTGTCGTCGCCGCCGCGCCGGACGACCCTGCGGACTTCTCCGCAGCTTCCGCACCGACGCTGGGGTTGTTGGTAGCAGCGTCGGCAGACCGGTCCGTCCACCGAGATCGCTTGGACCGGGGCCTGGGCTCCGCACCCGACGCAGGTGCGTTCGGGTCGTGGATGGCAGCTCTGGCAGCGGACACTGCCGTCCGGCATTCGGAAGGTCGCGCGGCGTACACGCCCGCACTGCCCGCATGCGGTGGCAACGTGCTTGCCATAGCAGGTACCGCAGAGTGGACCGTTGGGGCCTCTGGCGTTGACCTTCATCTGTCGGCCGCAGTCTGAGCAAGTCTTCGGCGGCCGCACCCGACGGGCACAGGCCGAACAGCAGTGTCCGGCCGGGAGGCGATGCGTGAGGTGGCGCGAGGTCTTTCCGCAGCCGGCGCACGTCGGCAGGGTGACCGGGCCATACCCGGCGTCCGCCAGCGCGTGTACGAGCCGCACCAGGTTCTGCGGAGGTGTCAGACCCGGATTGGTCAGGGCGTCCGGGTGCTCATGAAAGTGGCGGGCAAGGCCGACACAGGAACGTGCTGTGATCTTCCCGCGCTCCAGTGCCTGCGCCGCCTGTTCGCCGGTCACCCTCGTGAGCCGGGCGGTCAGGTGGACGACGACCTGTCGTTGGGCCTCGTCGAGGCCGAGAGGAACGGTCATTCCGGTCCTGGTCGCCGGATCGTCGTGCGGCGCGCTTGCGGCCGGGTCGCCGTCTGCCCGTCGGCGGTCTTGCGCACCTCAGCGTTGGCGACTTCCACCTGGATCAAGTCGTTGGGCTCACACGCGAGGATGTCACACAAGGCAGCGAGCGTATCCATGGACAGCCGTTGCGGTGTTTGGGTCACGAGACGAAAGACCTGCTCACGTGACAGATGCACGCCGCGTTCGGCCAGCAGCGGAACAAGTTCCGTGGTCTGGAACATGCCTCTCTCCGCCATCCGGATCCTCAACTGCCAGTCGATACCCATCTTCCTGATCATGTTTGCCGCCCCCATAGATCGCCATACCGGGCTTGCAGTGAGCGTTGCAGCAGCCGGTTGCGGAACTCGTCCGAGACGTGGCTGTAGATGGCCGTGGTGCTGGCGTAGGCATGGCCAACCTGGTCCTGGACGAACTTCTCTGGATAACCGAACTCGATCAGATGGGTCACGTAGCTGTGCCGCAACGAATGCAGATCCAGCTCCATGGGCAGGCCGGCGAACTGACGCGCAGCCTCGAAGGCACCGTTCAGCCGTCTCAAAGACATCCGGTCTCGTCGCTCGGTGATCCAGAAGGCTGGGTGCTTGCCGGGCCCGAAGGCGGGTCGGACCTCGCTGACGTACTGGTCGAGAACTCCAACGATCCAGTCCATCTCCGGGACGGTCAGAACACTGCGGCGCTTGGGAGGGCCGCCCTTGGACGCCTTGCCGTATCGGACGAAGATCGCTCCGAAACGGCCGTACTCGCCGACCTTGGGATTCCGGCGCAGGTCGCTCAGGTCCAGGCCGCACGCTTCCTGGCGCCGCAGGCCGAAGGCGTATAGCGTCTTCAAAACCATGGCGTCACGAAGCGCCGCGAGGGAGCCCTTGCGCCGTCGTGCGCGGATCTCTTCGACGCGTCCGTCGGCTGCGTCGAAGAGGGCCTGGACTTCATCGTAGGTGAGCGGACGACGCTCAGCGGCGCCTTCGTACTCGCTGCTGTGGGTGATCGTGTTCCACTCGTGCAAGAGCTGAACCGGAACTCGGCCGAAGCGCTCCTTGCACGTAGACGGCCAGCCGTAGCGAGTGTCGGTGATGTAGTCGAAGAACAGCCGCAGGTCGTTCTGGTAGTTCCGCGCGGTCGACACCGCCAGCGGCCTCCCAGGACGCCGATTGCGAAGGTCATCGAAGAATGCCTCCACCTCGGCAGGTTCCCACTGCCACGGGTACTCATTGGTGAATTGGGCCAACCGACGGACCAGTGCAATCCGCGGGCAGATCGTTGACTCCCTCAATAAGCGCGTGCGCTGCTGCAGCGCCCAACCCGCCAGCATCGCTTCCAGCACGGCGGGCTCGGGGTCCAGGTGCACGACTCCGTCGGCAAGGACCAGATGCGCGGCTCCTGGCATATCAACGACTGCACTCACGATGCATCTAACGCATCATCGTTGAGTTGGTCACGGGTGCCTGTTCAGAGCGTTCCAACCAGCCCGCCGAGTCGGCGTTAATCTCGATCCAACTGCAGCTCAGAGACTTGGCCGGGCGCGACGTGTGTTGCATTCAATGCAATACGGCAGCCTGCGAGCAGTTCCATGCCTTCGACGCCCGCAACCCGCACGTGTACTGCGCTCTGGAACGCATGGCCGCCCGCCGCCTGGCCGCCGGCGCCACCCGGGTCAGCCTCAAGGACCTCTTCGAGGAACTTCGCCGCCAACTCCCTCATGGCCTCGCCGGACTGAACAACAACTTCACCGCTCTCTACGCCCGCCGCCTCATAGACGACCACCCCCACTGGGCCGGCGCGTTCGAACTGCGGCGCCGCCGCGCCGCGTGAGACACCCCTGTGCCCGTCCTACCGTCCTCGATCGATACGGAGAACCATTTCTTGTCCGCTCGCCCCGTCGTGCTTGTCGTCGTTCCCGGAGATGAGAACTACCGCAGCTACTGCCTAGAGCAGGTCGCTGACGCCTACGATGTCGTGCTGCTCACCGGCACCGAACCGTCGTGGGAGAAGCCGCACATCACCGATCACGCCGTCGTGGATCTCAGCGATCCTGCCGCGCTGCTGGCAGGGGGCCAGGCTCTGGCCGGACGCCACGACCTCGCCGGTGTCATGACCTGGGACGAGTGGAGCCTCGTTCCGACCGCCCGTCTCGCCCGCCAGCTCGGTTTCTCCGCTACCGCACCCGAAGTGATGCAGGGATGCCGGAACAAGGCCCGCTCCCGCTCCCTCTTCGCCCGCCACGGCGTGCCCTCGGCCGCTTCCGTGAGCGTGCGTACCGGTCAGGAAGCCGAGGCTGCCGCCGAACGGATCGGATACCCCGTGGTGCTGAAGCCCGCCTCCCACGCAGGTGCCATCGGCGTGCTCCGCGTCGACGACCGCGACCAGCTCACGGCCGCCTACCAGGCAGCCGAACGGACCGCCGGTCAGGGCACGGAGAGCACCAGCGTTCTCGTCGAGGAGTTCCTCGACGGGCCGGAGATCTCGGTGGAGTGCGTCACCTACCGCGGCACCACCACGGTGGTCGCGGTCAACCGCAAGACCATCAGTCCTCCGCCGCACTTCGAGCAGCTCGTGCACTGCATCGACGCCGCCGATCCGATTCTCAACCTGGTTGCACCCACCGCCCGGGCCGCCGTCAAGGCTCTGGGGATCACCAACGGCGTCAGCCACATCGAGATGCGCCTCGTCCACGGCCGGCCGCGCCTCATCGAGGTCAACGGCCGCCTCGCCGGGGACATGATCGGCCACCTCGTCCGCCTCGCCACCGGTATCGACCTGCCGCGCGCTGCCGCCGACCTGGCCTGCGGCCGGGGCCCCGACTTGACCCCCACCCGCTCCCGAGCTGCCGCCATCGGCCTGATCTATCCTGACGCCTCCGGCACGCTCACCCACCTCCGTCACGCAGGGCCTCGCCCTCCGTGGCTGGACCGGCTGCACTTCCAGCGCCGCCCCGGAGACCGGGTCGTCCTCCCACAGGACGGTGGCACCCTGTTTACTGCCCGAGCCGGCTTCTACATCGTCACCGGCCGCAACACCGCCGAGGTCACCGAGCGCCTCGACACCGTGGCCGACGAGATCACCGTCACCACGCAGGTCGACCGATGAGCTACCAGTCCGATCCGGGCCACGACATCGATGGCGACGTCTACGTCTCCCCGCGCTACCTCGCCGGCCTCGGCGACAACATCGACTCCAGCTTCCAGCCAGTCGACACCTGGCCGCACCACCGCACGGACGGGGAGTGCCAGCTCCTGATCGCTTCACCGGACCACCGCATCAGGATTGGCTGGTTCGGCGATTACTTCGACGTATGGAAGATCAGCGCAGCCGAGAACGCTGTCGCAGCCCCTCGTTGGACGGTTGGCATCAGCGACAAGATGCCGCTTGAGATCGTCCGCGACTTCATCCACGCCCTGGCAAGTGAGTGGGACGAGGACAGCGAGAGCTTCCTGACGGACCCCTCCTACAGGTGGAGCGAAGCGGTCCAGCCTCTGCTTGACGCAGGCTGGGAGCGGAAGCCAGTCACCCGTGGCGTGATCGAAATCGTCTCCCCAGACCAGCTCGCCGGCGCCAGCATCGACGTCGTCAGCTGCGATCCCGATGCCGAAGTGGTGACGCTGTGGGCCGGGCGAGGCAGGTATCCGCTGCGCGCCGAGGCGAATTTCACCGCCCGTACTCCGAAGCGGCTCATCGCCGCCATGGCCGCCTCCTTCGTCGCACCGGATCCCATCCTTCGCTACCAGGCCGATCTGAGCCCCGAACTCGCCCAGTTCGCTCAGCTCACCCCCGTCGAGCCCCCGAAGCCACCCGCACCCACCCCGCTCGACGTTCAGCAGGCAGCTGCCGCGCGCCGCCCACCCGCGCTCGGCACACGCAGCGTCCCACGCTGGAGCACCACCACGCTCCCACCGGCCGTGGCCGGTGCCGCCCTGCCCGCCAGGCGCTCCGGTCCCCTTCGCTGACCGCACAGATCTCCTTCGTCCGAGAGAGGCCCTTTGGCCCTGCACGTTCAGCAGTTCTTCGACGATGTCCTCGAACTGCCATTTGATCGATACGCCGTCGTCGGCGACGCCCTGTACGCCGCCCCCCATCCGAACTCGCCGCTGCGGCTGCGGATCGACTTCGCCCCGACCATCCGCCACGGCGAGTACAACGGACTGCGCCTGCGCGTCATCCACCCCGAGCAGGGCGTCCTCGACACCGCAATCCTCCGCTTCGCCGACCACGGCACCTTCGAACGCCGCGATGCCGCCCGCGGTCTGGTGGCCGGCCGCGACGGCTACGCCGTCATCCGTGACTGGCACGCCAACAGCAGCCAGCCGCCGTGGCACGGCGCGGACAGCATGGGGCTGCGTACTGCCATCGAGCAGTACGCCCACGTCTGGTTCCCGCCCGCTGCCACGCCCCGACCGGCAGCCCGCCCTGTCGCCCAACCGGCAGCCACCACCGGGGTCTCTCCCCGTAGCCGCTGAACCGCTCGCTTCACCCCGGAGTACTGGATGCCCCCGCCCCGCTGGCTTCCCTCGCCCCTACGATCACCGGCGCCGTCCGCCGCAACCCACGGCCCGCCTCCACCGCCGGGCCCGAACGGCTTCTGGCTCACCGACCCGAACTTTCGTGACCGGCTGCACAGCGCGACGCTGACCCTCCTCGACAACGTCGAAGACTGCCTGAACGATGACGTCCCCCTCACCGAGATCCTCGACGGCGCCCGCGACCACGCCGAGCACATGCTCGGCGTGCCCGGCACGTACGGCGTCCTCGTCGAAGCCGAGGCCGCCGCGCAGATCGTCCAGGCCGCCGGCCTGGACGCAGGATCCCCCTTCGGACTGGGCATCGCACAGGGCCTGGCCGGCATCGAGCAACTGCCCCCCGAGCAGCAACAGCAACTCGTCCGTGCCGCCGCCCGCCGCTACGCGATCACCGCACCCTCCCGCGCAGCCAGCGGACCGCCTCCGTCACCCCCGCGCCCGGCACCGGGGCGTTCCCGCTGAACAACGACCTGCTCGCCCACCTTGTCTGTCCCGTCTGTATCTCCTGGAGAGCTCCTTCTTGCGCATCCGTTCCGCTCGCACCCTCCCTGTCGCTGCCGCCGTCGCCGCAACGGTGACCGGCACCCTGTCCTGGGCGCCGGCCGCCTCGGCCCAGAGCACCGATCCCACCCCGTCCGCATCCGCGTCCTCGACTCCGCGCAACGCGGCCGAGCCTGAGACCGGTGGTGTGACCGTCCTGAAGAAGGACCCCGGCGGCGACGTGCTCGCCGGTGCGTCCTTCACCCTCATCGACTCCGCGGGCAAGGAGGCCGCCAACGGCAAGACCGACGCCCAGGGGAAGCTCGCCTTCAAGGACCTCGCACCCGGCATCTACCGACTCAAGGAGGTCTCCAGCGGCAGCTCACTGCACGACAAGGTCGACGACCAAGACGTCATCGTCACCCCCGGCACGAACACATCGCTTACGATCGTCGACCCGTTCAAGCCGGCCTCGGTCTTGCTGAAGGCCAAGGACGACAAGACAGGCAAACTGCTGCCCGGATCCACGGTCAACATCGGCAGCGGCGACAAGACCCTGCTCACGCTGACCACCGGATCCGACGGCACGGCCACCGGCAAGCTGCCCATCAACTCCCGTGCCAGCACGGACTTCTGGGTCAAGCAGGTGAAGGCGCCCGCTGGCTACGACATCTACAAGCCCGCAAAGGAGTTCGAGGCCAAGCCGGGTGATCCGGTGACGGTGACCACGACCAACGCCAAGACCGCGACCACCTCGCCGCCGACGGAGAAGCCGACGGAGAAGCCGACCGACGAGCCCACCGAGAAGCCGAGCGACAAGCTCTCCCCGGACAAGCCCGGCAAGGGCGAGAACTCCCCAGCTCCTTCCGCCTCGGACACCCCGACCCCCGACGAGACCGTGTCGAGCACCGCGGCGCCTGCCCCCGAGGGCGCGCTCGCACGCACCGGCGCCGACGCCACCCCGTGGCTGATCGGCGGCGCCAGCCTTCTGATCGCCGCAGGAGGAGGCGCCCTCTTCGCGGCCTGCCGACGTCGCACGTGCGACTCCACTGACGAGAACTAGCCGGTCCCGCCACACTGCTGTAGGCCCTCGGAATCACTATGATTCCGAGGGCCTTTGCGTTGGTGCGCGGAGACGGGCAGGCGGATCGCTCGCAACCGGAGCACCATCCGACCGTGCAGCTCGGCTCTGGAGGGCAGCCCCTGGGTCCTACCGGGCCCGGAAGAGGATTGCTAGGAGCCGTTCGGCACACGCCCTGACCTGGGGTTCAGGATGGGCCAGTGCCACGGAGAACAGCACCGTCAGGAGTGCCCACAGCGGGCTAGCGAAGGCCAGGAACTGAGCATCAGTCGTCATGCGCCGGAAGGTACCCGAAATGGGCCCGCTTTGGCGTGTACCTGCCCAAGGGGGGTGAGTTTACCTAAAAGCGTCATATCGAAGTCCCGCTGGTCAGGCGCACCCAGGGTCATCGCCCCTCGATGTCCGATGCCGCCTTGGTCCAAGTTTGTCCGTGGCGGGTCTCACATGGCCTGCTGGGTTCAACCGCGCGATGGCTGCGTGTCACCCCCCTTATGGGTCGAACCGTTGTGCCCGTGCCCGCGTTCACGGTCAGGAGTGGACCTGCCGCCCCTTTGGTGTCGCGCGATACCGAACGCCAGCGCGAACGCGCAGGGGTCCGGCAGACTGCCGCAGGGAATGAAGTTCTCGCACATGAGGAGCTGCCCATGGCTGAATCGATCGTTGTCCCGAGCCCGTGGACGGGTCGTTGCCAGTGCGGCGACCATGCGTACGAGGCGTCCGGCATCCCGGACGACCCCCACACCTGTTTCCCTGATGATTGAGTGAGTTCAAGGAGCTCACAGGGGTGGCAGATGGACGAGTGGTGGCTGGTGTTTGTGCCGGATCCGGAGCGGTGGGGCCCGCTGCCGGAGGAAGGTGTGCCGGCGGTCCGCGACTTGCGATCACTCCGGTCGTCAACGCCATCCGCGTCCTGGAACGCATCGTCCCCAAGGGCGAGCTCTTGTTCAGCTCCACCCACCACGACATCGTCTCCCAGCGAAGGCGCCACGGTGCGCTGAAGCGGGCCACGCTGGATCGTCGCGTCGAGAGAACCTCGTGTCGTGGATCAACCAGGAGGCCACTGCTCAGGTCCTGCCGGGTCAACGTGTACCGGAGGACCCGCACGGCAACCTTGGATTGAGCCGTCTGCGCAGAACCCTGGCCTGGCACATCGCCCGCCGGCCCGGTGGCCTGGTCGTCCTCGCCATCCAGTACGAACACATGCGCACCGCCCTGGATGCCCGTATGTCCAGCGGCTACGGCAGCCGCGAGCGTAGAGGCTTCTACGGAGAACTCGACGTCGAGACCGCCTCGCCACAGCGACCACCGCCGCACGTCTGCGCGACGCCACGGCGGCCGGCGAGAAGATCTCCGGCCCGGCAGCGCGGCGGGCAATTGTCGGAGCGGCCTCGATCTCCAGCTTCGAAGGCGCCCTGACCACCCCGAAGGCCGCCGCCAAGTTCCTCGCGCGCGATGGCCTCGTCCTCTTCGACAACCCGGACTCGTTCCTCATATGCGCCTTCAAGCGGGACACGGCCCTGTGCGATCCGGATCCCGGGGCGACGGCACCCAACCAGTTCGCCTGCCAGCCCGGCTGCGGCAACGCGATCCGCACCGACAGCCACGCGCAGGCAGCACGGGAGCACGCTGATCGGCTCGATGCGAAGGCAGCCCTCGTGCCCCAGCCCCTGGGCGACCGGCTTCGCCGAACAGCCGGCCGCTTCGGTGCACTCGCCGACGCCCACGACTCCGCCGCCCAATCCGCCGAGGAGGCCATCGCATGAACCAGCAGCACGAGGACGAACGCACCCGCATCCGCGCGGCCATCGACCGCCTCCTGGCCGGACAGCCCACCAGCTCCAACGGCAGCCTCACCGCGGTCGCGCTCGCCGCGGAAGCCGGTGTCCACCGCATGGCGCTGCAAAAGCGCCACGCCGACCTCAAGGAGGAGTTCTACGCGCGGGTGCGTACGGAAACGCACCAGACGCCGGAAGTCGAAAAGCGGCTTCGCACAGAGGTCGTCCGCCTGAAGGAAGCTCTCAAGGACTCCCGGGCTGCCGAGGCAGCCTCCCGGCATCGGGCGGAGCAGATGGCCCTCGTGGCAGCCGTCCTCATCCTCCGGCAACCTGACCGCCAGGACCAGCCTGCCCCCGACAACGTCTTCCCGCTTCGCCCGTCCGGCAACTAAAGAGAGCCAGCCATCACGCGGCGACGCCGAGTTCCTTGCGGGTCCGGTGGATGAACTCGCGGACAGCCGGCTCGCGCCGTCAGGGCGCGAGAGCGGCATTGAACTCGCGGACATGGTCCTCGGCCCGGCTCAACTGGACGCGGGCGAGAATGTCGACGACCGCGCCGCCGGACTCCTCGTCGAGTAGACCGACATGGGAGCGGGCTCTCCCTCTACCTGCACGCCCTGTCGCTGGCCCGGCGGCGTTCCTTTGGGCCGCGCGCTTGTGGATGTGCTGGTTCGGAACTGATGCGGGGGCCCGGGGTGTCATGCTGGGCGGGTCGAGGGGGCCAACGTCGTTGGCCTCCAGGGATGTTCGCTCCGTCGCGGGTATGTCCCGGTGGCGGTGGCCGGGGGCGGTGAACACGCGGCGCCCTGGGGTCGCCCCTCCGACACCCTGACGCGGGGCGGGCCTCGAAGAAGGGTTGAGGCACCTGATGTCCTCACGTTCCGTGTTACGCCCGTCGCGTCTGCGACTCAGATTCTCCGCGCTGGTCGCCGCCGGCGCGCTCGCTATCACCGGGCTGGTCGCACTGCCCGCCCCCGCCGCGCATGCGCTGGCGCCCGCCCCGGTGGCTTACGTCGCCGACCTGGACGACAACACCGTGAGGGCGCTCGACACGGCCACCAATACGGTGGTCGCGACGATCCCCGTGGGTTCCTCCCCGCTCGGTGTGGTGGTGTCCCCGGACGGTGTGTCCGTCTACGCCGCGAACAACGGTTCGTCCTCGGTGTCGGTGATCGACACGGCCACCAACGCCGTCACCGCGACCGTCGCGGTCGGCGCCGGACCCGTCAAGCTCGCACTGTCCCCGGACGGCGGCACCCTCTACACCGCCAACTCCGGTGCGAACACCGTCTCCGTCGTCGACACTACGACCAACGCGGTCACCGGTACCGTCGCGGTCGGGGCCCTCCCGTTCGGCATCGCGCTCTCCCCGGACGGGTCCCGCGCCTACGTCTCCAACAACAACGGCAACACGGTTTCGGTGATCGACACCACCAGCAACACCGTCACCGCCACCGTCGGCGTCGGCCAGAAGCCGAACGTCATCAAGGTGACCCCGGACGGCACCCGCGCCTATGTCGGCAACCAGAACTCGCACAACGTCTCGGTGATCGACACCGCCACCGACACCGTCACCGCGACCGTCCCGGTCGGTATCGGCCCGTTCGGCCTCTCGCTGTCCCCGGACGGCACCCGCGCCTACGCCAGCAACAACAGCGATTCCTCAGTCTCGGTGATCGACACCGCCACCAACACCGTCGCCGCCACCGTCGGCGTCGGCAACGGACCCTTCGAGTCCGCGGCCACCCCCGACGGCACCTCGGTGTACGTCCCCAACGGCTACGACGGCACCATGTCGGTCATCGACACCGCCACCAACACCGTCACCGCCACCTTTCCGCTCGGCCCCTTCCCCTACGCAGTCGCCTTCGCCCCCGCCCCTACCGCGGTACCCGCTGCGGACCTGACCGTGGCCGTCACCGACTCCGCCGACCCCGTCAACGCCGGCGCCCCGCTCACCTATACCACCACCGTCAACAACAACGGCCCTGACACCGCCACGGGCACCACGGCCACGATCACCCTCTCCGGCGCCGCCCGCACCATCACCTCCGCGAGCACATCCCAGGGCTCCTGCGCCGTCACCGCGCCGACCGTCACGTGCGCACTGGGCACGGTCGCCGACGGCGCGTCGGCCACCATCACCGTGAACGTGACCCCGGCCGCCGTCGGCACCCTGACCGCCACCACCACCGCCAACGCCACCGAGACCGACCCGGCCCCCGGTAACAACACCGCGGCCCAGTCCACCACCGTCGCCGCCCCACCGACCGCGGACGTCGACGTCGATCTCACCGCCCAGCCGCGGCTGGGCATCCTGGCGCCCTACATCACCTACACCCTCACCGCCCGCAACACCGGCCCCGACCCGGTCACCTCCGCGACCGTGAAGGCGGTACTCCCGCCGGGCGCCGCAGCCACCAACCTCTCCACCGGATGCACCACCACCGGCACCACGGTGACCTGCACCTACGGGGCCATCGCCAACGGTGCGAGCGTCAACAAGACCTTCCGTGTCCCGCTCGGCCTGCTGACCCTGGGCCCGGTCACGGTCACTGGCCAACGCACCGCCTCCGCACCCACCGACACCAACACCGCCAACGACACCGCCGCCGTCACCTGCAACGCGCTGTCCATCGTGCTCGTCACCTGCCCCTGACACCGGCCAGGCGATGAACCCGGCCACCCGACGCCGTTGCCCCCGCCGACCCAGAAGCCGGCGGGGGTCCGCCACCACGCCGTCACCCCTCGCGCAGGGGATTCCGGTGCGACGGGTGACGGACGAGTGCGTGCCGGGCGAGGGCTCGAACGGGTTCGCCGGTTCCACCCAGGAGTCGGCGAACCCCGCCAGAGCGTCAGCACTCACCAGCAGAGAGCGCGGCCATGAGCAGGACTGGCAGGTTCCAGTCGTCGCCGTCCCCGCTCACCGCGGCACCGCCCGCGTCACCGTGCCGGGCCAGTGTCGACCGCGCCCCGCCGCCTGCTGCCGCAGCGACGCGTTCCGACGCCGGCTGCTCGTCCTGGGAGGCCCGGGGTGCGCGGTCGCCGGCGTGGTGGAGCGCTCCCCGTTGCCCAGCGGAGGATGCGGGACCAGCGTGCTGCTCTCGGCTCGTCGGCAGGCATCGGGGAGCAATCATGTGCTGACTGGGCTACCTCTGGAAACGGAACCCGCAGCTCAACGGGCGAGCGGGCGTGAACCACAGCACCTCGTCGCCACAAGCCGGCAGAGCATGTGGTCATGGGGGGCGCGCGGATTGCTGCGTACTCACCAGCTAGCGCGCGGGCATGCCTTCGCCTCCCATCCTCCGCCGGAAACCCGCAGCTCAGCAGCAAGACCGGGTATAGAGGACCGCGGCGGATGGGGGCGCATGGTCGGCCGGAGCGACTTCCGTCCGGGAACACTGAATCCCTACCTGATGTTCACATCAGCCTCACGACTGCGGTTCGTGATTCTGTGCGCTTCTGACGGAAGTGCGGTGTCACCTCCACGATGGCTCCGGTTCAGACCGCCCGTACCTGGCGGCGTACACGGGCCGGGGTCCAACCGGTCTTCTTCGCGCGCCAGGTCTGCCGTCGGCGGGCCCGGGCGCTCCTTGGGAAGGACATCCATGTTCGGCAGACCCAGAGCCCTGCTCCGCCTGTTGATACCTGCGTTGCTCGCCGCCGGCGCCCTGGTGCCGCTGTCGGCAGGCACAGCTTCCGCCGTGTCCCCGATCTGCGTGAGCGGCACGTTGCAGTTCGACTACCAGTCCGCCGAGGCGGGCACCTCGAAGCCGACCCTCACCCGAGGCGCCCGTAACGCCTCGGTCGAGCTCTGGGGCCGGGAGCTGGCGACCGAGACCGACCACAAGCTGAACACCGGCACGCAGCTCACCGGTGCGGCCGACGGCTCGTTCAACCTCTGCTACACCCCCGTCAACACCACCACGATGAACCACCTCTTCGTGCGGTTCGCCACCCGCAGCAACCAGGTGTGGAGGGTCGCCAACTCCTCCGGAACGGTCTACACCCACGACACTCCGACACTGACGAACGTATCGGCGAACGTCGCCCTCGGCGCCGTCAACCCCACCGTCTCGGACCGGGCCTGGCACGCCTTCGACACCGTCAACCTGCTCTGGTCGCAACGCGCCAACTCGACCACACCCTGCTGGACGACCGCAGAGAACAACGCCGCGACCTGCACCACACTGACGCTGCGCTGGCAGACCGGCTCCAACAACGGCCCGTACTACGACCTGGCCAACAACATCTACCTGGCCGAGGGCGACCCGGACTCCGAGCACACCGTGCTGCACGAGGCGGGACACTTCTTCCAGCACCGGCTCTACAACAGCAACTGGCCCACCATCACCAACTGCAACCCGCACTTCATCCATCTGACGTCGTCCGCCACCTGCGCCTGGACCGAGGGCTTCGGCGACGCGGTGGCCGCCTACCTCCTGGGCGACCAGCGCTACGTGTTCCCGAACGGCGACTCCACCTCGTTCACCCACACCGCGGGCTGGCAGACCGGCGACCATGTGCAGGGCAACGTGGCCGCGTCACTGCTCCAGCTGTGGAACCAGGTGGACGGAAGCTGGAACCGCAGCATCACCACCCTGTCCGCGAACACACCCTCCACCTTCTACGACTGGTTCAAGTATGTCCGGCCGACGGCCGTCCCGCCGCTGTCCACCACCGGCTCCGCGCTGACCGCCCTGGACGCACACGCCATCAACTACGGTCCCACGGTCGTCGACAGCAACGCCTACCACGCGCTCAGCAACGGCGGCGGCGTCGCCCTCCAGCGGGGAGCGGGCTGCAGCCTCGCCATCTCCGGGGTGGCCCAGTTCGCCGCCCTGGACACCTCCCGGGCATCCCAGCGCTGGAAGTTCACCGCCAACAGCGACGGCACCGTACGCGTCTACGACAGCTGCCCGGTCTCGCTGACCCTGACCGCACCGACCACCGCCGGCGGCCAGATCTCCCTCCAGGCCATCAGCCTCGGTGCCGCCAACCAGCGCTGGCAGGTGACACGGAACGCGGTCGGCACCTACACCCTGACCAACCCGGCCACCGGATTCGTCCTGGACGGCAACGCCACCGCCGGCCAGGCGGTCACCGCCAACACCGCATCCGCCGCCTCGACCAGCCAGAACTGGGCGTCGGTCTTCTCCACCACCTGACACCGCCCGCACCCCGGTGACCCCGACCACCGGACCGGAACCATGACAAGGCGGTCCGGCTCGCGGACCCAACGTCGGCGCGTGCCGACGTTGGGTCCGCGAGCATTTCCCTCTGTTCTGACGCACAAGCGCTGAGATGTTTGGTTTCCGGGTGGGGGTACTCAAAGGGGCAGGCAGTCGGCGTACGCGGCTGCTGAGGTGCTGGACGGTCGGGGCAACAGCTCCCGGTGCCACCCCTACGTCCGGGGCTGCTCCAGCCCCGATGTACCCCCGCATGCCGTGCGCGGGGACCAGCGTCGCCCGCCCTGACCACGACCCTCCAGCAAGGCCAGCAGGCGTACAGCACGGTCCTCGGCGGGTAGAAGCCGCAAGCGCCGACTGCGCCCGATCCCATGCTCGGGCCCCCGCGCCCTCCACACCCGCCCTGTTCTCCGCCCTGGGACCGAGCGAAATCCCAGGGCTTACTCCTTCGTGGCCGTGCTGGAGCCGGGTTCCACGTCGTGGACCGCGATCCCGGACGCGGTCCGGCTCGGCCCGACGGACGACGCGACCGCGGTCACCGCCTCCCAACTCCGAGGGGTCGTTGAACGGCTCATCGCCGCTGGCCAGTGGCAGGCCGGGAATCCGGACATTGTGATCGTCAGCGATGCCGGCTACGACGTCACCCGCCTGGCCTGGGTCCTGCGCGACCTGCCGGTCGAGCTGGTCGGCCGGGTCCGCTCCGACCGCGTGATGCAGCTGCCGAAGCCACCGAAGGCGCCCGGCGTCAACGGCCGGCCGCCCAAGCACGGACCGGAGTTCCGCTTCACCAAGCCGGAGACCTGGCCCGAGCCCGCGATCACCACGGTCACCGACACCACCAACTACGGCGAGGCCGAAACTCAGGCATGGGACCGGGTCCGCCCCCGGCTCACCCATCGCTCCTCATGGCTCGACCACGACGTCGAACTGCCCTTGGTCGAGGGCACGTTGATGCGGCTGATGGTCGGGCATCTGTCGAAGGATCGGGATGCTCCACCACTGTGGTTATGGTCCTCTAAGCTTGTTCTTTAACCTTGGGCTGGCCCCTGCCGTTTGGCCCGCTCGCGGGCCAGTGGCAGAGTGAGCCGGATGATCGGACACCTGTACACCGTCGTCATCGACTGCCCCGACCCGGACGAGCTCGC
>NZ_JAVRFH010000051.1:0-51525 GCF_031845825.1 Streptomyces lancefieldiae
AGACCTCGACCGCACCCTTCGCCGCGAGTTACGCAGGATCCAGCTCCGCCCCCACCTGGTCGACGGCTGCCTGACCGCCACAGGTCTGGCTCTCACCCCACCGACCTCGCCGTGAAAACCTCAGTAGTCCTCCGCGGCGCGCTCGGGTCGGGCCTCACAGGGTCCCAGCAGATCGTCCGCCGCGAGGAGACCTTCATCAGAGGCGGGCGGGCACACCATCGTCACCAGGGCCGCGCGAACTGGCGCATCGTCCTCGACACGGACGACTTCGTCGTCCTGGTCGACGGCAGCCGCGACGATGGCACCCGTCTGTGCGGGGCCATCGCCGATGTAGTGCACGCTCTCGGGCTGAGGTGTCATCGCCGGATATCGGCTTCGACCGCTCTCACAGGTGTGCCCATACCGGGGTCGATGCCGCCGGCCGAGCAGATGAACCAGGCTTTGCGCTCCGGGGGCATGTCCAGGAGCGCAAAGCCATGCGGCAAGGCAAGCATTGCGTGTTCCATCAGGCGGTGTGGTGAAACATGAGGGCAATCTGCTCCGCCACTGGACGTTCACCGCAGGGTGAGCGGGGGTCTGGGTTGCGATGCGGGACAGCTTCTCAGGGTTGCGGACGAAGTACAGGCCGGTGATGCGGCCGGCCTCTACGCGGGCCGCCATGATGCCGTCCAGCTCACCGTCCAGGTGGACGACCAGCGCGGGGCTGCCGTTGACCACGGTGGGGCCGAAGGCGATCGGGAACGAGTTCTTGTCGAGGCCGCCGGCCAAGAGGCGGGCCACCTTGCCGACGCCGACGACCGGCCGCAGCGCAGCGTGCTTCACACCACCGCCGTCGCTCATGTACCCCACTTCGGGCGCGAGCACGTCGAGCAGGCCCTGCAGGTTCCCGCTCTCCAGTGCTCGCTGGAACGACTGCAGGGCCGCCCGCGCCTCGTTCTGGGAGACCACCTCGCGCGGGCGCCGGGCGTCCACGTGCCGGCGGGCCCGGTGCGCGATCTGGCGGACGGCTGCCGGGGTCTTGTCGACCGCCGCCGCGATCTCGTCGTAGCCGACGTCGAAGACTTCGCGGAGCACGAAGACGGCCCGCTCGGTCGGTGACAACGTCTCCAGGACGAGCATCACCGCCATCGACACGCTCTCGGCGAGTTCGACGTCCTGGGCCGCGTCCGGCGTGGTCAGCAGTGGCTCCGGCAGCCACGGGCCCACGTACGACTCCTTGCGCCGCGACATCGTACGCAGCCGGTTGAGCGCCTGCCGGGTCGTCATCCGGACCAGGTAGGCGCGCTGGTCGCGCACCTGCTCCAGGTCGACCTCGGCCCACCGCAGCCACGTCTCCTGCAGGACGTCCTCGGCGTCGGCCCCCGAGCCGAGCATCTCGTACGCCACGGTGAAGAGCAGGTTGCGGTGGGCGACGAATGTCGCGGTCGCCCGGTCAATGGCGTGGTCATCACTCATGTCTTGATCGTTTCCCCCTCGGCCGGCCGGGACCTAGGAAACCCGTTCGACGACGACCGGTGCCTCGGCGCGCATGGCCTCCAGCGCCTTCTTGCGCCCGGCGCCTCCCTTCATGCGGTGCAGGCTGTATCCACCGGGCTTGTGCGCCTCATCGGCCAGGTGCTTCAGGATGCCCTTGCACACCGTCTCCTTCATCTTCGCGCCGAGGCGACCGCCGATGTGGAACCACATTGCGACGTCGGACCTGTTGCCGAACTGGAAGATGCCGGTGCCCCGGCCCATGCTGATGCACTGCGCGCCGAACGATTGGTTGAGGGTCTCGGGCTGCTCCCCGGCCAACCGGCTGAGCACCGTGTCGGCCGCCCGCGCACCCAGCGGCAGGCCCGACGGCGCCGCCGAGTCCCCAGCCGCGACGATGCGCTCGTCGTCCACGCTCGTGAGCGTCTCGTCCGTGAGCAGCCGGCCCAGGGCATCGATGCTCAGCCCACTGCGCGCGGCCAGGTCGGGCACGCCGAATCCGGCGGTCCAGACGGTCACCGCGCTCGGCAGTTCCCGGCCGTCGGCGAGCCGCACCGCGTCACGCGTCACCGCCGTCACCAACGCGTCGGGGCCTTCCACGACCGTCACTCCGAGCGCCGCCAGCCGGCCGGCCACCGAACGTCGCCCCCGCCGGTGCAGGTACGGGCCGAGCACCCCACCGCAGACCAGGGTCACGCCGCGGCCCTGTTCCGCGAGCTCGGCGGCGATGTCTATGCCCGTCGGACCGGCTCCGACCACCGTCACCGCGGCCGATGCGGGCGCGGCATCGAGGACTGGCACCAGCCGCTGCACCTCCTCCAGGGCGGCGATCGGGTAGGCGAACTCGGCCGCCCCGGGCGCCCGCGGGTCGGCACTGCCACTGCCCACCGCGTAGACCAGGTAGTCGTAGCCGACCGCGCCCCCGCTCGCCAGCTCCACACCGCGGCCCGCCGCGTCGATCCGCGTCACGCTGTCGACCACCAGCCGAACGCCCTCCGCCAGGACCTCCCGATAGTCGACTACGGCGGAGTCTGTCCCGCCCACCAACTGGTGAAGACGGACCCGGTGGACGAAGACCGGGCGCGGGTTGATCAACGTCACGGTCACATCGCCGCGCTGCGTCAGGCGATTGGCCGCCATGACGCCGGCGTAACCGCCGCCGATCACCACCACATCGGAATGCTCAGCCATGATGTCTCCCTCGTTTCGAGCGGGTTCGAGCGGTTCGACCACGAGACACCGCCCCACCGGTCCCTGTGACAGGGGGTGAGTCAGATCACTTCACAGGCGTGCCCGTCTGAGCGGACGCGGCCCACGGGGGCCCAGGCTCCTTCTGGACGCCGGACGAGCGCGAGGGACCGATTGGCGTCATCCGTCGGTCAGTTGCTGGATGGCCTTGAGTGTCTTCCGTGCTCCGTTTTCGGTCGCCATGTGTTGTGCCGCTTGTGCTGCGGCTCGACTGTGTGTCTGCTGCTTCACCACTTGGTGAAGGGAGTCGGCGAGCCGTTCGGGGGTGAGGGACCGGAAGGGGATGGGGTCGGTGGCGGCGCCGAGGGCGGCGAGTCGCCCGGCCCAGAACGGCTGGTCCGCGGTCACCGGGACGGTGACGGCAGGCACTCCGGCGCGTAGCGCGGCGGCGGAGGTGCCGGCGCCGGCGTGGTGGACGACCGCGGCCAGCCGTGGGAACAGCAGGGCGTGCGGTACGTCCCCGATGGTGAGTACGTCGTCCCCGTCGGCGGCGAGTTGGGCGCTGCCGGCCTGGAGGATCCCTCGCAGTCCGGCGCGGCGCAAGGCTTGCACGGCGATCTCGCTCAGCCGCTCCCCGTCGCCGGAGGCCATGCTGCCGAAGCCGACGAGGACGGGCCGGGGTCCGGCGGACAGGAAGTCCTCGAGTTCGGAGGGCAGCCGGTCGGCCGGATCGTGGTGGGGCCACCAGTTGCCCACGACGTCCAGGCCGGGGCGCCAGTCGGAGGGACGGGGCACCAGGGCCGTGCTGAAGCCGTGCAGGATCGGCCAGTTCGCCTGTTCCTGCCGTCGGCGCACCTCGGAAGGGGAGGCCGGAGGGAGAGCGAGGCGGTGGCGCAGCTGTGCGACGGCCTGTGTGTAGACGCGGTCGGCCATCCTCAGTGCGAAGCGTCCGGTGGCCCGGTTGGCGAGGCGGCCCAGTGAGCGGGTGCCGGTCACCACGGGTGGGAAGTCGCCGGTCGGTGCGGTGGGCTGGAGGTACACGCCGAGGCTCGGTATGCCCGTGGCCTCGGTGAGGTGCCAGCCGAGGGGGGCCGTGGTGGTCGACAGCAGGAGCAGGTCCGTGCCTTTGTCCACCGCGTCGGCGAAGCCCTGGCCGAGTTCGGTGATGAACGCAGCGGCGGCCCGCATCAGGTCGCGTTGGCCCGTGACGCCGCCCTGCCCGCGCGTGTCGGCGGGCAGGCTGCGGAATTCCAGCCCTGCCTCGTGTGCGAGGGGTGCGAAGGTGTCTGTGGTGGCGAGGGCGACGTCGTATCCGGCCCGGCTCAGTGCGGCGCCCAGGCCGGTGTAGGGCGCGACGTCGCCGCGCGATCCGGCCGCGGCGATCAGGATCCTCATCGTTGCTCCTCGGAATCGGCGCGGGGGCCCGTGTGGCGGTCCGCGTTGGCGTGGACCGCGTTGCGCGTGTAGGCGGCCAGGCCCGGGCGTTGCTGGGAGGGCGGTACGACCAGGGCGAAGGCACGCGGGTCGGCGACGAAGTCGTCCGCGATGCGCCGGTGCATGTCGGGCGGGCAGGAGGTGAACCAGCGTGCGATGTGCAAGCGGTGTTCCTCGGCGAGGTCCATGGCCTGCTCGCCGCAGCTCGGTTCCCCTTCGTCGAAGGCGGCGAGCAGCTCCGCGCGCCAGGCGGCGGCTTCGCCCATGAGCCGGCGCCAGTCCTCCTTGGTGTGGGCGTCCGCGCGCGCCATCGCCTCGCGCTGTCCGTCCGAGTGCGCCCACTTCAGCTCCGCCTCGGTGGCGTAACTCAGGTCGAAGGCGACCTCACCGAACACCTCGAAGCGTTCCTCGGGCGTCAGGGGCACACCGGTCTTCTGGACCTCGATGGCCCGTTCCGCCACCTCGGCCAGCCGCTGCAGCCTGGCGATCTCCTCGTGCAGCTGCCGCTGCCGGGCCCGGAGCCGCTCCAGGGGGTTCGCGTGCGGATCCTTGAAGATCGCGGCGATCTCGTCGAGGGGGAAGCCGAGCTCGCGATAGAAGAGGATCTGCTGGAGACGGACCAGGTCGGCCTCGCTGTAGAGCCGGTACCCGGCGTGGCTGCGGTCACTGGGCGAGAGCAGTCCCGCCTTGTCGTAGTGATGCAGCGTACGCACCGTCACACCGGCGAACGCCGAGACCTGCCCCACGGAATAGCTCATCCACCCGCCCTTTCGTCGGCACACAGCCTCAAGCCTGACGTAGGGGGAGGGTCAAGTCGCGCTCGGGCGGGACATGGCGAAGGCCGCGTTCACAGGGGATCCGCGTCGCTCGCGTCCGTCCTGACCGTGTGCGACAGCGCGCGGTGGCCGCTTTCCACCGCCTCCCCTTGCTGTAAGAGTTACTGTTACAGCAAGGGGGTGGAGGATGTGAGCGCCAACAGCAGGATGACCGTCGCCGTCCATGCGCTGACCTGGATGGCCCTGGTACACGATCGCGGGCGCGACGTGGTCACCTCGGACCAGATCGCCACGAGCGTGGCCACGAACCCGGTCGTGATCCGGCGCAGCCTCGCGGATCTGCGGGAGGCGGGGCTGGTGACGGTCCGGCACGGCGCGGGGGCCGGCTGGACGCTGGCTCGCGCCGGGGAGTCCATCACCATGCTCGACGTCTTCCGCGCGGTGCACGACGAGCCTCTCTTCGCCCTGCATCGCGGCGAACCGAACCAGGCGTGCCCCATCGGCCGTGGCATTCGGCCCGCGCTGCGCGACGTCTACGCCGACGCGGAGGAGGCCGTTCGCCGGGAGCTCGCGAAGGTCACGATCGCGGACGTCCTGCGGGACACCCTGGCCACCCGCTCCGACTGAACCTGCGCCCCGGCGCGGCCGGTTTCGCGCTCACCCTTAGTTGTAACTGAACTTGTTTCATCGACGCGGACCTCCGGCGGACCCGGGTGGTCCTGCCATCTCACCTACGGAGGTGAAACGCCATGCTGGCGATCGAGTACCGGCGCCACGGCGGCTACGAGGAACTGCAACTCGTGGAGCGCCCCGCCGAACAGGCCACCGGCGGCCGGGCGTCGATCAGGCTCTCCTACGCCGAAGTGAGCCCGGCCGACGACACGATCAGGGCGGGCCGGATGGATGCCTCCCTGCATCGGGCGCCGCCCCTCATACCCGGCGGCGGCGCAGTGGGTCGGGTCACAGACCCTGGAGCGACCGGCCTGCCGGAGGGCACGCGCGTGGTGGTCGGCGGCGGCGGTCTCGGCTGGCGCACGGACGGCACCTGGCGCGAGCAACTGACCGCGGCGGCCCCCCAGCTGATACCGATTCCCGACGGAGTGGGCGACGAGGCCGCCTGTGCCCTGTTCGCTGGTGCCGGATACAGCACCGCCTACCTTGTGCTGACCCGGGTGGCCGGGCTGAAGGCCGGCTGCACCGTCCTGGCACCGGGCATCGGCGGCTCTGTCGGCATGGGCGCCGTGGAGGTGGCCCGCGAGCTAGGCGCGTCCCTGGTCCTGACCACCGCTAGCCGCACCGACAAGGCGGAACAGGCTCGCGCCGCCGGTCACCGGCACGTGATCGACCTGTCCCGCGAACCCCTGGCCGGCGGTGTCGCACGCATCACCGGCGGCAGGGGCGTAGACGTCGTGGTCGACGGCGTCGCCGGTCCGCTGCTCGGTGACTGCATCGCCTCCCTCGCACACGGAGGTGTCTACGTCGGTGTCGGATACGCCGGCGGCATCGAAGGAACGGTGAACATCACCGACTTGATATGGAAAAACGCCACCGCCCGTGGCTACACGTTCACGACGACCCCGCCCGACGTCGCACGGGCTGCCAGAGTAACCCTGCTGAAGTGGCTGGCCGCGGGCCGCATCAACCCCGTTGTCGCTCGTGTATTGCCGCTGGAACAGGCGGCCGAGGCGCAACGCCATCTGATCGAGGATCGGCCCTTCGGCCGTGTCCTGCTCAAGATCGATCGCTGAAGCAAGCTGGAACAGGAGGAGTCAGGACATGGAACCTCGCGAGGCCCTCACGGCCGACATACCGGAACTGATCCGGCTGCGCGCAGTCGCGCTGGAGGGCCTGGGCATGGATCCCGGGCCGGCCGACACGCCGTGGCGGCGCATCGCCCACGGCTGGTTCGAGGAGCGCATCAACCACCGCGACGACTGCGTCTGCCTGGTCGTCGGGGGCGAACCCGGTGAACCGCTCCTCGCCTGCGGCATGGCCTGGATCACCTACCATCTGCCCAGTGCGCGCTGGCCCGACGGACGCCGCGGCTACCTCGACGGGATCGTGACCGACGTCCCCGCCCGCGGCCAAGGCCACGCACGCCGCATCGTGGACGCACTGGTCGGCCACCTCCGCACGGCGGGCATCCACTACGTCCAACTGCACGCCAGCATGGCCGGAAGGCCGGTGTACGAAGCCGCGGGCTTCGTCACCGGCAGTTACCCGAGCATGGACCTGATCACGGCTCCGCCTGCCGGATGAGGGACTGCCCAGTCTCCCGAGTAATCGGCAACTCGATCTGCCTGAATGTCCACAGCCCAGTCGGCGACGGCCGTCCGAGCGGCATGGCCCCGGCCGTCGTACTGTGACGTGCCAGTGCGTGGGTCAGACCTGTTCGAAATGAAACGCCTTGATGAAGCAGTCACGGGGCTGGGCGACGGCAAAGAGGATGCACTCCACGAGCGACTGCGCGGTGAGGGCGTCCTCGGCCGCCCGCTGGGTGGTCTCCCACTCCTCAGAGAGCGGATCAGCGTTGTCGAAGTCGGGCGGGTAGAGCGAGATCACCCGGACTCCCTGAGGACGCAGGCGCCTGGAGAGGATCTCGGGTGAACCCCGCCTGGGCGCTCTTGGCCGCGTAGAAGGCGTCGTGCGCGTCCGAGCGGTGGTGGCCCGGTGTTCCGCATGCGGAGACCATCGTCACGACATCCGGCTCGTCCGAGTTGAGCAGGAGGGGGAGGAAGCTCTTCGTTGCCAGGACGGTGCCCGTGGCGCCGGAGGCGATGGTGTCGACGACGTCGGCGTCGGTCGCGGACAGCAGGTCCGGCCCCGTCAGGTAGCGGGAGCCGTTGTTGATGAGGACGTCGACGCGGTCGGTGTGGTCCGCGACGCCGGAAGCGAAGTCGCGGATCGAGGCGGGCTCCGTCAGGTCGCAGGCGAAGGCGTGCACCCGCTGGTGGCCGCGGTCGCGGAGCTCGTCGCGGACTCGCTCGGCGGCGGCGAGGTGGCGTGCCGAGAGGAAGACCTCGGCACCGAGGTCCGCGAGGCGGATGGCCAGGGTCCGTCCGAAGTCCCGGCCGGCTGCTGTGATGACGACGCGGTGGTTGTCCCATCTCATGGTGTCGTCCCTGATTCGTGGATCGATTGGTGCGGTGCATCGCGGCGGTGCGGTCTGCGGCGCGGCCAGCCCCGTAGCCGACGGATGCCACGGCCGCCGGCCACGATGACTCCGGCAAGCCGGGCGAGAGCCAGGTCTACGCTATCGGTCATGCCCACTCACAAGCGGTCGTTCACCGTCAACGATGATGTCGAGGTGCCCAGCCCTGGTGCGGGCGAGGTCTGGACCGTTGGCGCCGTCATCCTCAACAGGGAGGGGCGTGCCTTTGCCCAGAAGCGAAGCTGGGAGCGTCGCCTGTTTCCCGGCACCTGGGACATCGTGGGCGGCCATGTCGAGGAGCGGGAAACGCTTCTGGAGGCTCTCGCACGTGAGGTCGAGGAGGAGACCGGCTGGCACTTGACCCACGTGCGGCGGTTCCTTGGTACCACGACCTGGACGGGGGACGACGGCGGTGGTCTGCGTCACGAGGCCGACTACCTGGTCGAGGTCGACGGTGACCTGGACCACCCCGTGCTGGAATGGTCCAAGCATTCCGCCTACGACTGGTTCGGCCCCGACAACCTCGCCCGCCTCAAGGAGAACTGCGGCCCCGGGCAGTTCATGATCCACGACCTCGTCGCCCGGGCCATCGAAGATCCCGGACGCGTCATCCCCATGGCCTGAGTCGGAGGCTCTCCGAGCAGGGGCACGTTCCGGTTTCCGCCCCCGGTACACCGGGTCGTCTTCTAGGGTCGTCCCTATGATGATCGACACCGATGCCGTCGGCTTGCTGTTCGATTCCTTGCGGGCGGATGCCGTCACCAGCCCGGACCAGCTGCGTGAGCTCTATCCGCAGCCGAACCCGAACTCGCTACGCAAGGAGACCGACCGCCTCACCGAGGAGGCCCGGGCGCTGATCGGCTGTTCCTCACTGGTGTTCATCGGCAGTGCGGACCGCGAGGGCCGGGCGGACGTGACGCCGCGTGGCGGTGCCGCCGGGTTCGTCTCGGTGCTGGACGAGCAGACCCTGGTGATCCCCGACGCGACCGGTAACAAGCGGCTCGACACGATGCACAACGTGCTGCAGACCGGACGCGTTGGGCTGCTCTTCCTCATCCCCGGTCGCCCTACCACGCTGCGGGTCAATGGCCGCGCCTGTGTTTCGGCACGCCCGGAACTGCTGGCCCAACTCACACCCGTAGGGAAACCACCGGTCACCGCGCTGGTCGTGCACATCGAGCAGGTCTACCCGCACTGCCCGAAGTCACTGATGCGCGCCAACGCCTGGCGACCGGAGCAGTGGCTCCCTGCCGACGCCCAGCCGAGCAGCGCCGAGGTGACCCTGGCCCAGCTGAACCTGCCCGGCCTGACCCTGGACCAGGTCGAGGAGGCCGAACAGGAGTCACTGCGCCTGCGGTACGAATGAATTCGATGCGAGAAGTCGTTTTCGTTCGGTATTGCATCCCGTGAGCTGTTGTCCGATGTCGAGCCATGACCGCATCGCCAACCGTCAGGTCAATGGCCACCCGGCGGCTGGTTTGCATGACGATATTGAGCAGCAGACGCGTCGTGTCGTGAGTCAGGCACACAAGGACGTAAGACAAAAAGGCACCCATAATGGCGTCCGTCAGTTGCTTGCCCGGTTCGACCGAGACGATCCGACAAGCTTGCGCCCGCCAGTGGCAGTGGGCTTTGCCCTGCTCGAGGCTCGGGAAGGTCTAGCAGTTGGCGAGGCGAGCGTCGGTCAAGGCTATCGATCCAGTCGTACGAGTACGGCGCAAGCCTGAATTGTGCGATCCATGGCCACACCGCTTCGGCAGGCGCCTCGACTCTCACGCCCCTCCATGCCTGCAGCCCGGGCGAGGTGACGAAGGCTTCGCATGGGCAGCGACAGCAGGGTTTCGCTGTCGCTGGCACCCCAACGGCGTCCGATCATGCCCATTCTCTACCGACATCCCCGTGAAAAGCTGGTTGCGCATGCTGCTCGAGGGCGTCTGTGACCAGGCGTGGCATCGCCCCCTCTACTGGCCGCCGGAGAACTGCGTGAAACTCTGAGGCGCATGACCCGGATTCTGACGCGCACGGACCTGCTGGAACTGCTGGATCCCTCGGACTGCATCAGGGTGCTTCGAGAAGGGTTTGCCGCGTCCGTGCACAGTTCTCTGCCAGGCCAGCGGGTGCGCACCGATCTTCCCTTCCCAGGTACTGCGACAGCCTTGCTGCCCGGACTGCTTCCGGGGACGGACGCCTATACCGTCAAGGTCAACGCGAAGTTTCCTGGCGCGGTCCCGTCCCTGCGGGGTGTGATCTGTCTCCACAGCGGCACGGATGGCGAATTGCTGGCCCTGATCGACTCCGCCACCATCACGGCCTGGCGGACCGGCCTCGCCGCGGCCCTGGCCACCGATCTGATCGCCCGGCCGACGGGCGAGGGCGCCTGCACGGTCGGGGTGATCGGTGCCGGAGCCCAGGCCGAACTGACCATCCGTGGACTTCGCACCCTGAGATCATGGGACCGTCTGGTCGTCCACGACGTCGACGCACAGCGGGCGTCCGCCTTCGCCCAGAGACACGGCGGCACCGTGGCGTCGACGCCGGCGGAGGTAGCCGCCGCGGCACACGTGGTGGTCCTGGCCACCTGGTCGCATGAACCTCTGCTGCATCTGAAGGACGTGCGTCCGGGACAGCACCTGACCACGCTCGGTGCCGACGAACCCGGCAAGCAGGAACTCGCCCCCGAGGTACTTCTCTCCGCCCGGCTGATCGTCGACGACACCACACTTGTCGCAACGCACGGCGCCCTCGCCAACGCCGGCTTGCCCTCCTCGACAGCTGCCGCCTCCCTCGGAGAGGTCATCCGCGGCGATGTACTCGCCCGCAACCACAGCCGGGAACTCACCGCCTACGCTCCCGTCGGCCTGCCCTGGCAGGACCTGGCCCTGAGCTGGCTGGTCTTCCAGCAAGCCGAGGCAACGGGAAAGGGAGCACTCGTCGATCTCCTGTCATGACCGCTACCGAGGTCATCGAATTTCACGGTGCGGAGATCAGCTGAGACCAGCAGCCAGCCAGGCTTCCGGGGCGTTGTATGACCTGTTCATGGCGAGCTGACGGCTGTCTCGAAGTCCGCGGTGCTCGATCCCCCCGCACACGCAACGCCACCCGTCCCCTGACAACTCTCGGCATTACGAGATCAGACGGACAACGCTCCCAGTTGACGTCCAGCGCCCTGGCCGCGCGGCGGGGCCGACTGAAAGGGTGGACCGCACGATAGTTTTGAACGCGTTCAACTCTTTGGTCTAAGCTCATCCGAGACGGAGGAGGGGAGCCGATGAAGATCGTGATTCCGGGCGGCACCGGACAGGTCGGCACTGTCCTGAAGCGTGCACTGGCCGGCGCCGGCCACGAGGTCGTGATTCTCACCAGACGGCCCAGGCGTGAGGGCGAGGTTCAGTGGGACGGTCGGACCCCGGGGCCGTGGACTGCCGCGGTGGATGGCAGCGATGTCGTCATCAATCTGGCCGGACGCTCCGTGAGTTGCCGGTACACGGCGGCCAATCTGCGGGAAATGATGGACTCCCGAGTCGACTCCACCCGGGTTGTGGGCGCCGCGATCGCGGCTGCTGCCCGACCGCCCCGCGTCTGGCTGCAGATGAGCACCGCGACGGTGTACGCGCATCGCTTCGACGCCCCCAACGACGAGGCCATCGGTGTCATCGGCGGTACCGAGCCGGGTGTGCCGGACTACTGGGCGTACAGCGTCGAGATCCCCAGGGCCTGGGAGCAGGCTCAGCAGCAGACTGAACGACGCCGTCCCGGCGTCTGGAATTGGAGGAACCATGGGGGCTGGATTCGGAGCCGTAGTGTTTGTCCTCTACTTGCTCTACGCACTCATCATGGTGCCCTTCTGCGTTCTTGTCGGTTCGAGAACGTCCCAGCGCATGGGCTGGATGATGTCGGTTCCCCTGCTCTTCTTTCCTCTGGCTCTGTTGATTGCCCTCTTCATCCCCTGAAGCCTGCACAGCTGAGGAAATGTCACGGTCCCGGCGCCGGCCCGTACTCGGTGGTGTCGCCAGGTCTCCCAGAGGCGCAGGAGAGTAAGGAAACCTCCATCGCGGCATTGTCACCTGTCGCACGGGGCCGGCCCAGTGAGCCGGTCAGGCCCGCTCGCGTACACGAACGGAGATCAACTTCCGTAACCGGCGTTCACTTCGCCAGCCGCAGCCCATGTGCACCACCTTCCGGCCTCCTGGCGGGGGGCGACTATGACTTCCGGTGCGTTCACCTCAGCGGCGGGATGCTCGGTGATGTCCGTGGACCGCAGCCTGCTCGGCCTGTCCAATCCATAAAGAAGAGCATCGTTCGGGGAGCCGATAGAGATGACCGCAGTACGCATGACAGCCGCCGTGCTGGCCACATGGGCCACGCTGATCTTGCTCCTACTCGCGCCGTCGCCCTTGCCAGAGCATTGGCACTACTACATCTACTCTCCAGCGAGCGTGGGCCTGTGGCTACTGGCCCTACTCGTCGCCCCTGTCGTGGTCTGCATCGTGAAATGGCCGTGGATCAAGTCGGGCAGCAGGTGAACCGCGCCCCGCATACAAGCCACTACCCGGTACGCCTGGTCATCAACTACGGGACGGCCCTTAGCGGGTACATCATTGTGCTGGCAGGTGCGCCTACGACAGATACGCCGCAGCCCTCCGCAACACCTCGTTTCCCTGCTCCAGCAGCCGGATCCGCTTCTGGGCCTTGTGCACCTCGACCGACTCATCCAACGTCGTTGCTGGCTGGGCGCCCTTGTGTTGCTGTGACGTTGTCCAGTGGCCCTGGCGTCACATCGTTCAGCGGCCCCGGTCGATGAAGCCGCTGTGTCTCTTGGGCGGCTTGAAGCGGCCCCGGGGATTGGTCCGCGTCGGGGCCACCGGAGGGCACTTCGGCCTTCTCTTCCGGGGGTTGAGGCGTCTGAGGCTTTGGTCGTAGGTCGCAAGTCGGTGGCGGAGTGATCGGCAGCAACAGAGGATTGAGGACGTGGAATCTCCTGGTTTTGATGTGCAAGCTTTCCTGCAGCAGCCGCTCACCGCTCGTATCGCGACGAGCGGGCCGACGGTGCGTCCTGTCTGGTTCCTCTGGGAAGAGGGTGCTTTCTGGATCTTGACAGGCCCATGGGCCCGGCTGTTCGACCGCGTGAAGGACGACCCGAGCGTCGCCCTCACGGTGGACGAGTGCGATCTCACGACAGGGCGCGTCCAACAGGTGATCGCTCGAGGCCAAGCCGAACTTGTGCCTTTTGACGTGCCCAGAGGGCGGCGCAAGCTTGCCCGTTACTTGGGTGCGGACGAGGCTTTGTGGGACGAGCGTTTCGTGCACTACCTGCATGATGACCCGGGCGAGCGAGGCACGATGTGGTTGCGCTTGGTGCCCGCCTCGCTCACCGCGACGGATCTCAGCTACTCCGTGACATCGTGATGGTGTGCTTCGCGCCGTCGATCTTATGCGCCTTGGTCCCGGCCAGGCGGTAAGACAAGCTTCCGGTGGCTTTGACCTGCGACTGCTCTGATTCAGATCCTGCCACTTGGGAGGTCACCTGGGCTGTTTACGAGTCTGCTTCACTTCTCGGTCAACGGCCCAGGCGTCGGCGACCGGACCGAGGTGGCCGAGCTTGTCGGGGTTGATGACGGAGCGGATGGTCTGGATCTGCCCGTCGAGCATGTCGAGGGCGAGGACGTGGAGGATCTTGCCGTCGCGATCGCGGAAGAGCGCGCCCGGCTGGCCGTTGACCTCGCGCGGTTCGCACGTGATGTCGACCCGAGCCATCAGCGGGTACACGGTGGCGAGCAGCCGGGCCACGTTCTCGGCGCCGGCGACGGCCCTGGCCAGCTGCGGGGCCTTGCCACCGCCGTCCCCGACGAGCTGGACATCGGCCGACAGCAGACTCTGCAGTCCGTCCACGTCTCCCTGCGCCAGTGCCTCGAAGAACCGCCTCGCCAGCTCCTGCCGCTCCTGGCGGTCCGCTTCGAATCGCGGTCGTCCCTCGTTCATGTGGCGGCGGGCCCGTACGAGCAGCTGTCTGCACGCCGCCTCCGAGCGTCCCACGGCCGCGGCGATCTCGTCGAAGCCGAAGGCGAAGACCTCCCGCAGCACGAACACCGACCGCTCCAGCGGGCTGAGCCGCTCCAGGAGCAGCAGCGCCGCCATCGACACCGAGTCGGACAGCTCCGCCGCGCGTGCCGGCTCCTCGTACGGATCGTCCAGGAGCGGCTCGGGCAACCACGGACCGACGTACTCCTCCCGCCGCACCCGGGCGGAGCGCAGCACGTCGATAGCGATCCGCGTCACCGTGGCCGACAGGAACGCCTTGACCGACACCGGCCGGGTGGTCGAGGCGTCGTAGCGGAGCCAGGTCTCCTGCACCGAGTCCTCAGCCTCGCCCACGCTGCCCAGGATCCGGTAGGCGATCGAGAACAGCAGCGGCCGCAGCTCCTCGAACTCCTCGACCTTGCCCACGCCGGCTCCCCCTTGCGTTCTGAATGCCTGGTCGGCCCCTCACCGACGAGGCATCGTTCATAGATCATCCGATGCGCGGGCGGAACGGTCAACGCGCGTGTCCTCGAACGAATTGATGGTCTTGGCATGGCGTCCTGGCCCCGGCATCCTTGCCGGGGCCAGGGTTGCAGTAGCGGTTCAGTGGAACTGGCCGACCTGGTAATCGCCGGCCGGCTGCTGGGTGATGATGTTCAGCCGGTTCACCGCGTTCATGAACGAGACCAGCAGCACGAGGGCCGCGAGCTGCTCCTCGTCATAGTGCTGGGCGGCACGCGCCCACACCTCGTCGCTGACCCCGGTGGCCGCGTCCGCGACCCGGGTTCCCTGCTCCGCCAACGCGAGCGCGGCGTGTTCAGCCTCGGTGAAGACCGTTGCCTCCCGCCAAGCCGCGATCAGGTTCAGCCGCACCGAGCTTTCGCCAGCCGCGACGGCTTCCTTGGTGTGCATGTCGATGCAGACCGCGCAGCCGTTGATCTGGCTCACGCGCAGCGCCACCAGCTCCTGCGTCGTCGCGGGCAGCGGCAATTCCTTCAGCTCCCGACCGGCCGACATGAAGTGCTTGAGGGCCTTGCCGGCGGCCGGGTTGGCAAAGTAGTTCAGGCGCGCGTCCATCGTGTGCTCCTCCACGTTCGTCGATGCCTTCACCCCCGAGACGAGGCGGCCCTCGCTCCTGTGACACGGCACGGTGTGACCCACGTCTCTGCGCCGTTCGGGTTCGGGCATGTCACAGGCCGACTCGCTGCCTCGTCTCGGGTGCGGAAGTCCTCGATCAGGGAGTTGACGATGAACGTTGCGCTGTGGATCACCGCTGGAGTACTCGCCGCCGTCTGTCTGGTGGGCAGCTCCAAGATGTTCGTGCCGCAGCAGAAGCTGGCCGCGGTCGGCTCCTCTGCGCAGTGGGTCCTGGAGTTCAGCCCCGGCGCTCTCAAGGCCATCGGCGCCGTCGAACTGCTGGCTGCGATCGCACTGATTCTGCCCGCAGTGCTCGACATCGCGCCGGTGCTGGTGCCGCTGGCCGCCACCGGACTCGTTCTGCTCTTCGTCTGCGCGGTCACCATGCGCCTGCGCCGCGGCGAGAAGGCCACCATCACCGGCGACCTGATCTACCTCGCCCTGGCCGCCTTCGTCGCATGGGGCCGTTTCGGTCCCATGCCCTTCACCGGCTGACCACCGGGGCCGGGTACCGTCCAGGCCCGGCTCGCTCCTCCTTACCGCCGCCCTCCTCGCCGCGCTGCACCGGCTGCACCCGGGCATGGCTTTCGCACCCAACCACAAGGGAATGGACATGCCTCCGGCGGGCCCCATCGTCCACCATGGACGCGATTGCAAATTCAGCGTCCCCGAGAACAGCGCTGGAAGACTAAGCGCATGACGAGCCGAACGCGTCACCCGTGCACGCACAGTCAACTTCACAGCGATGCCCCACCGGAGCGTTCCGGTGGGGCTTCATCTCATGGCTCCGCGCAGAAGCCCGCCAAGGATGCTCCCCGGCAGAGCGACGGCCTATCACACGTCTGTCACCAACGACACGGACGCCCCCAGGCCACGACGCTTTGACCTGCTACAACGCACCCAGCATGGACTGGCGCGGACGCCCATAGACGGTCTCTACAACCTGTGCCATGTGGTACCCAGTGAGGGACCGAGGATCAGGACCGGGGCCTCTTCTGGCCCGTCAAAGCGGTATTGCAGGGTGTTCGGTGGTGTCTCACTCACGCCCCAGACCCTCTCACGTCTCACTGCAGTCCTACCGCCAGGGCCAGAAGGTCTGGGGAGACGCGGGCATGGACGCCATGTGGTCCGCGTCGACCGCCAAGGTCATCGGCTCCGGCATCGACGACCCGGACTTGGACCACCGCCACGCCCTGCCCGTACGTAGAGAGGCTCCTGCCACGACCGCAGACACCACAGGTGCCGCAACCCGTCACGAGGCCGGGCTCTGCAGGCGATCAGGCCGCCGCGTAGCTTGCCCGGAACAGGTCCTGCGCCCGCTCCACGTCCCTGAGCGTACGGAGCTGGACCTCCAGATCAACCGTGCCGTGGTGCCCGAGACCGGACACGTCCCGGGTGAAGCCCAAAACAAGATCGACGTCCTTCGGGTCGACCTTCAGGTAGACCAGCAGCTTGCTGCGCTGCGGCGGGCACAAGCAGGCAAAGTTCCGGAGCCGCTGATACGCCCGGTAGGTCTTGCGCTCCACCCGGTTCACACCGTCCCCGAGCCCAAGCAGGACCTCGTCGACCGCACCCGCCAACTCGCGAATCGCCGCGCCCTGGACATCAGCCGCCGCCTGGGCAACCGCCTGGCGCCGTGCTCGGCGGGCCACCTGAATGCCGCCGCTCACGGAGGCCACGGTCTCAAGCCCGAGCAGGTCCCTGCCGAAGAGTCGGTAGCGAACCAGGTCGATCGATCTCCGGTGCTCGCGCACGGCATGCACGTCGTAGCGGGTGAAGTCGCCGGCGATGCAGATCAGGCGCGGTCCGCTCCACAGGACCTGAGACGCGGCCGTCACCCCGAGCCGGTCGCGGACCAGGTGCTCGAACTCCGCCCGGTGGTCCATCAGCCACGCCAGGTAGAACAGGCCCTGGTTGATGACGCCGGCGTCCGTGCCGCGCTTGTACTCGACGATGACCGGCGATCCGTTCTCGTCCAGCCCGAGCGAGTCGATCCGACCCCCGTGGGCGGGCCCAGTGCTGTACTCGCTCGCCAGGAACCGGACGCCCAGCAGCATCTCCATGTGCGCCTCGACGAGACTCTGCACATCGGCCTCGACCTCAGCAAGACGCGGCATGACCTGCGTCATGCCGCTATTCGTCGTGTCCGTGCGGAACAGCTTCAGGCCCGACACCTTCCCCTCCTCGGCTCGGAGATCGCCAACGCCGACGGGGTGCGGGATTGTTTCCGCGAGAGACTTCGGGGGCGTGAAGATAATGTGAGACCCTACGTACTGCCCGATCAGGGAGCGCTCGCGTCCCCCGGTCACCGGCAATCTGCGATTCCCCCATGTGTCCCCCGCGACTTGGGGGACAGCTCCCGGAGGCTGCGTTTACACAGGTCAGCCCCCGTAGCTCAGCGGATAGAGCACGTGCCTTCTAAACGCTCGCTCTCCCTCGGGTCCCTAATTCGCAATCCTTCCGAGGCGTTATCAACAGAGAAGACGGCGCTCCACTGGCCGCCGGCTACTTCCAAAGCCTCCGAGGGAAACCACCGGCTACGGGGCACCCTTGAAGCATCCGTAGTTGACTATCGGCGGTTTCCGCGCGGCGGTTATCGCCCTGGTCAGGAAGTCAACAGGATGATGGCCGCCGTGATCCCCCGACCTGGGCCGGCATGGGCACGCTGGTGCCGTGACGGTCCTGAAGGACCTGCGCGCCCCGAGGCATCCGAGCGCTGACGGTGCCCTTGGAGCGGCCCCGCTGCCGGCGCAGCACGTCCTTGACCGCAGCGACCACCCTCTCGTCCTGCCGCCCTGAAGGGCTTGGGCCGCGGGTCGTGCGGTGGTCGACGAGCCCCCACAGCCCTTGGTTGCGGTAGGCCAGGCGCATGCGCTGCACCGTCGTACGCGACACCCGGGCAAAACCGAGCGAGGTGAGCTCCTCGGCTTTGGCCCGCTCCCGCTCGGCCAGCGTGTGCCGTTCGGGGGCGTATTGCGGCCGTATCGTCCCGCCGCTGCCGGGACCACCCGGGCAGACCGGACTCGACTTCCCTCACCTGCCGCTGCCAGGCCAGCGCCTTCTCCCGCGCCGCGGCCGGGGCGGTCTCGAACAGCCCCCACCGCGGTACCACCGGAGGCTGCTTTACTTCCGCCTGAGATCCCAGCACGGCGAAGCCGGCATCGGCGAAGAGGTGCCCCGCCAGGACCGTCTCACGCTGCCGTCCTCGCCAGCCAGGTGCACGCGCTGTCCGGCCAGGGCGACGACCTGCCACCGCACTCCGCGGAAGCGGACATGCGCACCGACCGCCACCACCCGCCGCCCGCTGCTCACGCCGCATCCCCACGCCGGGCCTCGGCCTCGTCGCCACCTGCGTCCGTAGCCGCGTCCTCCGCGGGTTCGCTGAGGTCCTGTGTCACCTCGGCATAGCCAACCTCGCCGACCGGCCGTCTTCATGAAGGCGGCCGGTCGGCACGCCTGTATCGGCTTGGAGGAGGGAGCCGGGACCGATCATGACGCGTTCGTGAGGTGGCCTATCCAGGTCTGTCGTCAGCTGTCTGTGCCACAGCGCGTGGAAGACAGCGGGTAGGACTGTGATCGGGTCGCCGACTGCTTCGGCTCCTTCGATCAGCGGCTGCGCCCGCTGGAACGCCTCGAAGACCGCGGGCATTAGGCCAGGGCGCTCGGCGTTGCGGGGATGGCGGTATCCGGCCAGCCATTCACCGTGTCGGTTTGCCGTGGTCGGCCCGCTGGCAACCCTGTGGCGGGTGAAGATCACCCCACGTGCCGGGCAGGCTCAGGACCGGGACGCGTGGTGGGGTGCAGTGCAGGCTCAACGTGCTCGCTCGTACTCCCGGGTGATGAAGGAGACGGCGTTGTCGAGGGCCTCGTCGGACTCGGCCATGTGCCCGGCCAGCATGTGCCAGACATGGAACATGCGGGGCCAGACCTCAAGGGTGGTGCGGACGCGTTGTTCGGCGAGCCGTCCGGCGAGCGTGATGGCGCCGCTGAGCATCACTTCGTTCTCGCCCATCTGGATCAGAGTCGGGGCCAGACCACGCACCTCGGCGAAGACGGGGGAGGCGTCTGGATCGGTTGCCAGCGCGTCGCCCAGGAAGGCACGAGCGAGGTCGTCCAGGAACTCACCGGTGCACAGCGGGTCGATGCCGGCGCGGCTGCGGACCGAGGGGCCGGAGTGCGTCAGGTCGGCCCAGGGCGAGATGGCCACACCTGCCACGGGCAGCGGCAGGCCCGCGTCGCGTGCCTTGCGCATGATGGTGATCACCATCGCGCCCCCAGCGGAGTCACCCGAGATCGCGATCTTTCCGGGGGCGGTTCCCGCCGCAAGGAGTGCCCGGTAGGCGGTGAACACGTCGTCGATGGGGGTCGGGAACGGGTGTTCCGGGGCCTGTCGGTAGTCAGGAACGTAGGCCCGTGCGCCCAGGCGCTTGGCGTAGTGGCCGGCCAGCCCGACATATGCCTCGACCGCGCCATGTACGTAGCCTCCTCCGTGGATGTAGAAGAGTGCCCGGTCATCGGTCACCTCGTCCGGCACCACCAGCATGGTCGGCACGCCATCGAGCTCGACCCTCTCGAAGCTCACGCCGTGCGGCGCGGGAAGGGCGGCGGCGAGCTGCTTGCCGTAGCTGTCCCGCACTTCCGTCCAGGTGAGGTCGCCTTCCCCGGCAAGCGCGGGACCGATGTCACTGGCTGCCTGCACCCAGCGTTCCAGCAGTGCCGCGGCCTTTGGTGTCAAGTTCATGGTGCTCATGTCTTTCGTCGATGTCACTGATCGGTCGCTGATCGCGCGGCCCCGGTGTGGTCTCACGGCACAGCACCGCAGGTGGGGTTCGCCGCCGGACGGGGACCTCGCCAACGCCGTCAGTCTCCGTCCCTGACACTGATGGCAAGGTCAAATTGCGCAGGTCACAGCCTTGCCGGGCGCCACCTGGACCCGCCTGAGCAGCCGTGGCCGAACCAGCGAAAACCTGCCTGCCCGGCCAAGACGTCCATCCGGCCTAGGATCGAACACATGCGCATCGGAGAGGCGGCTCAGCGCTCGGGAACCACCCCGCGCCTGCTGCGGTACTACGAACAACAGGGGCTGATCGTGCCCGGCCGTTCCGAGAACGGCTACCGGGAGTACGACGAAAGCATTCTGGGACGGATCGCCCAGATTCGGGACCTCCTGACGGCCGGTCTGCCGACCCGCCTCATCAAGCAGGTCCTGCCGTGCATCCCCACCCCGCACAGCGGCATCCGCTTCTCCGGTCTGACAGCCGAGATGGTCGCGCTCCTGGAAGCCGAACAGGCCCGGCTCACGGCACGCATCGACTGCCTGACCCGCAACCGGGACGCGATCGCCGACTACCTCACCGCTCTGCGCGAGACCAACGGGTAGCAGGAACAGGCGCAGAGCGCGCAGAGCGCGCCTGGAGCGCGCCGCGCCTCACAGACGATGACCGTGCGGCACGGCGCACGACAGCGCCTGAAAGCGCCGGGACCTGCAGCGCTTGACCTTCACACCGGTGTCAGCCTCGGAGACTGACGGCGTCGGCCACACCCACTGGAGCCGCCTCGGCGGCGTACCCCGCACAGGGCGTCCGTCTCGTCCACGGGGCACAGAGGGGCCGACCACCCGACACCATCGACCAAGGGCAGCGCATCATGACCACACTCCACGGCACGTCCGAGCCCCGTTTCGCCGGACTACGGGAGTCACTGCGGCAGAACATCGCATCCGGTGAGGAGATCGGCGCCTCGCTGGTCGTGGACATCGACGGTGAGCGTGTGGTGGACCTGTGGGGCGGCCACCGTGATGCCGCCCGCACCACCGCCTGGGAGGAGAACACCCTCACCAACGTGTGGTCGATCACGAAGACCGTCACCAGCCTTGCCGCGCTCATGCTGGTGGACCGTGGTGAACTCGACGTGTACGCGCCGGTGGCCCGGTACTGGCCCGAGTTCGCCGCGGCCGGCAAGCGGGAGGTTGAAGTCCGTCATCTGCTCTCTCACACCTCCGGTGTCTCGGGGCTCGAGCAGCCGGCGACCGTGGAGGACCTGTACGACGCGCGCGGGGCCGCGGCCAGGATGGCCGCGCAGGCCCCGTGGTGGAAGCCGGGTACTGCCTCCGGCTATCACGTGATGAACTACGGGCACCTCATCGGGGAACTCGTGCACAGGATCACCGGCCGGTCCCTGCGGCAGTTCGTCGCCGAGGAGATCGCCCGCCCGCTGGGAGCGGACTTCCAGATTGGCGCGGCCAGGGCGGACTGGACACGGGTCGCGGACATCGTGCCGCCGCCCCCGTGGCCGTCCGTCCCAGCGGCGACGGGGGCGTCGGCCGGGACGGACTCTCCCGCCCACAAGACCCTGACCGGCCCTGCGGTGGCTCCGGAAACCGCGAACACCCCGGCGTGGCGGGCCGCGGACATCGGCGCGGCGAACGGCCATGGCAACGCCCGCTCCGCCGCGCGCATCCTGTCCGCGCTCGCCCGAGGCGGCCAGGTCGACGGCGTCCGGCTGCTCGGTGAGAAGACGATCGACTTCGTCTTCGACGTGCAGTCCGACGGCGTCGACCTCGTCAACGGCCTGCCGGTGCGCTGGGGTATCGGCTTCGCATTGCCGAAGAAGGCCACTCTGCCCTGGATTCCCGACGGCAGGGTCGCGTTCTGGGGTGGTTGGGGCGGTTCGATGATCATCGCGGATCTCGACCGGCGCATGACCATCTCCTACGTCATGAACAAGATGGGATCGGGCCTCCTCGGCTCCGACCGCAGCACCGCCTACGTGCAAGCCGTTTACGACCAACTGCCCTGAGTGGGTGTTTTCCACTTCCCGCTCCTGATCAGCGGAAGAGTGCCGCTGGAGAGTGGTGCGTGGGCCGTGACTGGCGCTGAGGTGGAGCACCACCGGGGAGCGGTCTGACGAATCGGTCGATGCCGTGCGCCTGGGCGAGTGGTCGGCGACGCCTGGAGGCGACCATGTCCCAGACACAGACAGCCCGGCTCATGGACGGCGTTGGCCTTGCCCGACGCCGCTCCGCGGAAGACCTCCAGCGACGGGGGAGAACTCCTTCGAGGTGGTTTGTCCCGATGGCAGCGTAGGAACACCCTCACGTACGCGAGGGTGAACCAATCGCCGAGCTGGCTTGCGGCAACGCAGCCGCTCAAAGCTCCTGTGTCTTCGCCCGCCGGGCTCGCGCGACAGGCCGCTCGCAATAGAGCTCCAAATCCTGGCTGGCATCACCGGCTCACTGCCGACGGCGGCCGACAAGTCGTCGGCCATCAGGTCCCGCACCCGGCAAGGCATCGAGTGAGTGCCAGGGCGCTCGACATCCAGGTTGGGGTGCTCTCGTCGGAAACGAAGAGTGGGCGAGTCCATATTGCTGTACAGAGCCGAAAGACACTCGTGAGCAGTGGAAGTCCCCTGGGACTTTTCTGGGACTTCCAGCCCCATCAACCGACACGAGCGTGAAACAACCGAAAGGTCATTCGCGCAGGTCAGCAGCCATCAGACACCCATCGCGGCAGGTCACAGCGCTCACTGGTCTCTTCCGGAACATCTGATCAGCACGACTCAGTAGGTCTGCGCTCGGCGTCGCCTGCCCTCGGCGCCCCATCGATGCTCGCCATCTCGACAGGGTCTGACCTGCCGACACCGCCTGACACCCCATCAGAACGAGCGTCAAATGAGCGTCACGAGCGTCATTTCAGCGTCAAGATATCGCCCGTAACGCCCACACCGCACATAATGCGCACGGGTAAAACCGCAGGTCAGGAGCCCTTTGCGGCCGGTTCAAGGATGGCGACACACTCCACGTGGTGCGTCATCGGAAAGATGTCGACCTGGACGCAGGCTGGAAAGCAGCAGTTCAGAGAGGCTTTGGGGTCCCGGATGAGGGCCCCGACTGCCTGGAGTCAAAGTAGTATGGAGCGCATCCACTGGTACAGCTCGACCAGCAGCGCGGCGTGCAGGTACAGCCACACACCGCCTTCGGTCCAGACCCGTGGTCGGCGACAGGCCGGAACAGGACGATCCGGTGTCCTCACTCCCCGCCCCTTCCGGCTGGAGACGACGAGTCCGCTGAACCACATTCCCGATCAGGGGCGTTGGTGGACGGTACCTTCCTTCATGACGAGGTCGACTTTGCCGGTGTTGTCGATGTCGGTGAACGGGTCGCCGGGCATGGCGATGATGTCGGCGGTCTTGCCCGGTGCGAGGACGCCGAGGTCGTCGAGTTCGAGGAGTTCGGCGGCGCCGCTGGTCGCGGCCTTCAGGGCGCGGGCGGGGGTGATGCCGGTGGAGACCATGGTGGGGAACTCCTTCCAGTTTTCCGCATGCGGGAACATACCGGCGTCGGTACCGAAGGCGATCTTGATGTCGGAGTTCGCGACATGGTCCGCGCCGTCCAGCAGAGCCTTCTGGTGGATCTTGTACTTGCGGCGCTTGAAGACGGGCTGGCCTGCCCAGAAGGCGTCGTCATCGACGTGGCGGGCGTCGTCGAGGGTGGTGAACTGAGTCGGCACCAGGTAGACACCTTCGTCGATCATGATCTGCAGCGTGTCGACGGTGGCCAGGTTGCCGTGCTCGATGCTGCGCACCCCGGCGCGCACCGCCCGGCGCACCCCTTCGTCGCCGTAGCAGTGGGGGGTCGCATGGCGGCCCAGATCGCGGGCGGTGGCGACCAGGGCGTCCATCTCTTCCTGGCTGTAGGTCGTCTGGGCCGGATCGTCCGAAGGGCTGGAGAACCCGCCGGTGGCACCGAACTTGATCCAGTCGGCGCCGGCGCGGATCTCGGTGCGCACCCGCCTGCGGATCTCGTCGCAGCCGTCGGCAGCGGCCAGTTCCATCGGTCGTGGCCGGCCTTGGTACTGGTCGTCCAGTAATTCGGAGAAGTCGCCGTGTGCGCCCCGCGCGGAGATCAGATGCGGGGCCACCAGCATGCGCGGTCCCTCGATCAGCCCTGCGGCGATCGCGTCACGCAGATCGATGGTGTTGTACCCGGTGTCGGCGGTCATCAGGTCCCGGATCGTGGTGAACCCGTTGAGCAGCATCGTCTTGAGCACCGGGATGGTCGCCAGTGCGGTCGCCGCGGCTGAGCGGGTCACGGCCGGGAAGATCGCCGGGGTGACGGTGACGTGGGTGTGACAGTCCATGAACCCGGGGGTCACCGTGTGCCCGGTCAGGTCGATCACCACGGCCCCGTCGGGTGCTGTGATCTCTTCGGCGATCTTGGAGATCCTGCTCTTCTCGACCAGGATGTCGCGGACTCCGGCGGGCCTGTCGTCCAGCCCGTCCCACACGGTGGCGCCGGTCAGCAGCGTGGTCATTGGCGAACCTTTCCGCAGGTGGCCGAACGACGAGCCGGAACCGCCCGTCGGAACTTCCGCTCCCAACGGGCTTCCCCCTGGTTCCAGCAAGACACCGTTCGCCATCACCGGCAACCGGGGGAGGAATTCGGCCTGCGCGAAGGCGACTCACCTCGTCCGATGTCTGTGATCGGCGGTGCCGGAGGGCTGCCCGTGGTCGGGCTTCCCGCCCATGTCGCTGTCACCCGGCCGCGCTGGCCGGGCCAGGTGACAGGCAGGTGAGGAGGAGGGCGACGTCGTCGCGTGAGCCCGGGTGGCGCAGCTGCTCCAGGAGGAGATCGCAGGTGTCTTCCAGGTCCTGCGGGGCGCTGGTGAGGAGTGTCCGAAGGAGTTGGAGCCGTTCGTCGATGGGTCGGTCCGGGTCTCGACGAGGCCGTCGGCGCAAAGCAGGAGCCTGCTGCCGGCGGTGAGGACGAGGCGGTGGGTGGTGAACGTGCTGCCGCCGATGCCGAGCTGAGGGCCGGGCGGCGGGTCGATCAGTTCGGCGGTCCCGTCGGTACGGGCCACGACAGGCGGCAGGTGACCGGCGGAGGCGAACTCGCAGATGCCTGAGACCGGCTGGCAGGTGAGGTATGTGCAGGTGGCGAACGGAGAGTCGAGGTCTTCGGCTAGGTGGTCCAGCCCGCTCAGGACGTCAGCCGGGGGCAGGCCGAGATGGGACCGGCCGAGGTGTCTGAAGGTTTCGGCTGTCAGGCGTGGCACCAGGACAGGGCGGCCCGTGGTGTCCGCGTACTCGTCGGAAAAGTCCTTACGCCGACAAGCAGAGCGGCGACCGGTTCGCCCGTGCCGCCCGGTCTGTGGTCGACGAACCCGTCAGCGGGTGGTGGCCGTAGGTTCCCTTCCACGTAGCTGCGGCGTCCTCGTTGTCCGAGTGCGCGATCACCAGCACCCCGTCGAGGTCCACGGTCACCGTCCCGCCCGCATCAAGCGCGGGTTCGTGGGCCAACCGGCAGACTCGCTCGCGTACTTCGGCCCGCGCGGCACGGATGGCCCGCAGGGCCTTCTCCCCGGAGGCTGCGAGGGTGTCGATGAGGCGGGAGACCGTCGGGTCGGAGGCCACCGGCCCGGACACGGCCGGCTCGGCCCGCAGCATGTCGACATCCGCAAGGCAGTCCCCGCCCAACGCCACCACCAGGGCCACGTCCAGCAGGATCATCCCCGGATCGTGCACCGCCCGAGCCTTCCGCCACGGCAGCAGCCCGGCCGATATCGCGGTGTCCAAGCCAGCCTTGCGGACGGTCCCAACCAGCAGCACACCCCCGGCCTGCGAGACCACCGCCCGGCCGCCGCCCTCGATGCCCACACGCGGGTAGGGCCCGATACGCTTCTTCATCTGAAGTGCTTCTTTCCTGCGACGACCTGGCCCCTGGACACGTCTCACCGTTGCGGGCCACGAGCACTCCTCGCGTTTTTGATCACCCACCCGACACCCTGCCGCGTAAAAGCGCGTGGCTAACAGGTGCTGCTGGACCGGTTGCGGGAGGCTCACCGGCTGGACTTGGCCCGAGTCCGGTTGTCGGGGGGCACCCGAAGTCCTTCCTCAGACGTGCACTGTCCCCAGTAGTGCACGGGTCTCGGCGACTACCCGCGCGTTGAACGCCGGGTCGTGCACCTGTGCGGAACCCCGCATTGGTCGTCCTTTCTCGTCGTAGTAGACGCCGGTGGCGTCCGATTCGTCGGTGAGTATCCGGGTGATCATGCGAGCAGCGGTGCCCGGGTTGGTCCAGTACTTGATGAGCGGGGACAGTGGTGAGAGCACGTACTTCGACAGCAGACGCAGGAACAGGCCGGCGTCACGGCCGAGATTCGTACCGGGCGCGAAGCCGGGCTCGATGGCGTTGAACCGCAGTCGGGGTGTTTCGCGGGCGAAGGCGAGCACCGTTGCCAGGTTGCACTGCTTGGACGTGGCGTAGGCGTCTCCGCCGGGCAGTTTCGAGCCGCCGGGCTTCCACTCGCCACGGGTGCTCGCCTCGGCGGAGAGGTACCGGGCGCCGCGGAAGCCGGACATGGTGGCGGCCTTGCGCTCCGGATCCTCCACAGCCGAGACGATGAACACCACCTGTGTGCCGTCTTGGAGGTGGGGCACGAGCGTCTCGGTGAACACGAAAGGCCCGATGTGGTTGGTCGCGTAGGCGATGTCCCAGCCGAGGGCGTTCGTGCCGGGACGGTTGGGGAAGATCCCGGCGTTGTTGAGCACGCCAGTGATCGGAAGGCCGAGCTCGGTGATCTGAGCGACGGCGCGCCGCACGCTCGTCGGGTCCGAGAGGTCGCACAGGACGGACACGGCCTTTCCGCCTCTGCCTTCGATGCTGCTGCGCACGTCGTCGAGCTTGGCGGCGTTACGTCCGACCAGCACGACGGTGCCGTGCTTGGCGAGTTCGAGGGCGGTGCGGCGGCCGAAGCCGGAGGTCGGGCCGGTGATGACGTACACCTTGTCGGGCATGGCGCTCCTTGGATGTCTGACCAGTCAGTCATTAACGGGTGTGCGTGAGGGTGAGGAAGTGGGCCCGGGGCGGGTCAGCCGATCATGCGCCAGAGTGCCTCGAAACCGGACTGCTTGTGCTCGTCGGCACGGTCCGGATCGCCGATGATGTAGTCGATGGTGGCCTCAGCCAGGGCATTGGACAGCGTGAACACCAAAGCCGCCGGGGCATCGCGCATCGGGCCGTTCGCCCGGCTGCGCTCCAGGATCTCTCCGATGCCTGTCATGGTCCGGTTTGCGGACTCATGGGTGGACGCCGTGATCTCGTCGGAGACCTGGAGCTGGGCCAGAGTGCGGCGCTTCAGGGGATTGGCCGTTGCCCAGTCCATCCATCGTGACCACATGTGCAGCATCTGGGTGCGCGCATCGACTGCGGGCAGGCCGCCGAGTGCGGCTGCCCCCATCTCGCCCTTCAGCTCCAGGTAAAGCTGGTTCAGTAGATCCGCTTTGGTGTCGAAGTAGGTGAACAGTGACCCGTTCGAGACGCCGGCCTCCTTCGCGATCGCCGCCGTCGCCGCCCCCAGCCCCTGAGCAGCGATGATCCGCGTGGCGGCGGCGATGATCGCCGCGCGCTTGTCGTCGCTCCTCGGTCTGGGCATGAGGACAGCATGTAGGAGAGTGATCGGTCAGTCAAATGTAGGGTCACTCTTCCCTCGACGTACACCGCAGCAGGTATCCACGCAGCCACCCGCTTGAGCTTCGGTCGGCTCAGGGCGGTTGGTCTTGGTCACGGCCGAGACCAAGGACCGCCCGCCTGCCGCCGCCGGGCCTTCAAGCAAAGGGAACCGGGTTCTTATTTCCTTGTCGGTGTCGATGAGACGGGAGACGGTCGGGCCGGAGGCCACCGGCCCGAGCCGGTCCGGCTCGGCTCGCAGCACGCCGATGTCGGCCAGGCAGTCTCGCACGAGTGCGACGGCCAGGGCCGCGTCCAGCGGGATCTTGCCCGGATCGTGCACGGCCTGCGGTTTGCGCTACGGCGCCAGTGCCGCAGACCTCGCGGCTCACCGGGTTCGACCCGCTCACCGAGCCCCAGCAGGCTCTTTCTGACGCGACGATCCGCATCTGGTCGAACTTCGCCCGCACTGGCAAGGCCCCGTGGAAGCCCACCACCCCGCCTCCCCGAACGCGCAGTCCCTCGCCTCGGGACCGGACGGCATCCACCCGGTCGACTTCGTCAAGGACCACCAGTACGACTTCTGGAAGTCCCTGGACTGACCACAGCGCACCGGGAGCGGGCCCGTTCCCCGCCACGGGTGGCCCCCGGCCGACGAGCACCCCCCTCCTTCCCAGGCACACAGCCGTTTCAGGTGCGCAAGCGGGCCTCGCGGCTCTGTGCTCACACGGCTTGGCGGCCGGTGACGTCTGAGCCTGTGGGCGGCCACTTCGAGTTCCCTGTGTACGGCCGGCTGCCGCGTCACGTTCTGTGATGCGTTCTTGATCAGGATGTTGCCGGTGCAGGCAACATCAGGACGTATCGTTTCGGCCTTCGCGCTGCTCGAACGAGGTCGGCAGCGCAACACCTTGGGAGTTCCGCTGTGAGTTCCGCCGTGCCCGTCGACGGGCGTTCCGACTTCGACTTCATCTTCGGTGGCTGGCAGGTACGCAACCGCAAGTTGGTGGACGTCACCGACCCCGCCTGCGAGGAGTGGATCGAGTTCGATGCCACGGCGTCGGCGGAGCCGATCCTTGGCGGCCTCGGGCATGTCGATCGGATCTTCACCGATTCCTTCGAAGGGTTCACGCTGCGGCAGTTCGACCCGGAGGCCAAGGTATGGCGGATCTGGTGGGCCTCCAGCGGTCGGCCGGGGCACTTGGACCCGTACGTGGAGGGCTCCTTCACAGACGGCGTCGGCAGGTTCTTCTGTGATGACGTGCTCGGTGGACACGAGGTCAAGGTCCGCTTCCAGTGGACCACCCACAACCCGGAGGCCCCGCGCTGGGAGCAGGCGTTCTCCTATGACGACGGGACTACCTGGCGCACAAACTGGATCATGGATCTCGTCCGCACCGCATAGTCCAACGCTTCATACCCGGTAGCCATCCACGGCCAGATGGCTCCCCGCTATCTGACCGCCAGTGGCGGAATTCCCACTGTCCACTGTCAACACCCAGGCCGTGCCTCCCGGGAGCGGCCATGTGTCATCGGGCTTGGGCGCGGGTGCGACCTGCTTGGAACGCCAACACACTCCACACCCGCTCACCGCACATTGATGACTCAGCGACGCGGCCAGTCTGCTTCGGAGAGCAACTTCTTCAAGGTGTCCTGCTTTGTGAGGCTCGACATCAAAGGAGGCTCCTGCGTCTGCTGACGTGGCCGTGTCGTCGCCCAGACGTGCGCGTTGAGCATGCCGGCGGCCTGCGTCCTGTCTGCCCGGCAATGGGGTGGGCCGCCGGCTCCACCTGGCGGCCAGGCCGTGTTCGCGCAGCAGGTCCAGGGTGGTTGGTCGCCACGACCGGGGTGCAGCGGTCGTGGGAGTGGGAGCCGCGATCGGGATGTCTCCGGCCGTGCTGGTGGTGGCGGGTGAGGTTTTTGGCGGTGGTCTTCTTCTCAGGCGGGCTTCCCGCCCCACGCCTTCTTCGCCGGCTGCGCCTGCAGAGACACCTTACGCTGCGTCTTGCCGGGCCGCTTCTTCGGCTGCTTCCCGCGTGCCGCCTTTGGCAGCGTTGTGTGTAGCGGTCTTGGTAGGAATCGGATGTGCCTTTTGGTGCTGTCTTGTGTTCAGGCGGGTCGGGCCTCGATGATGTTCAGTGCCGAACCGGTGTCGATGACACGGTGCAGGGTCAGTCCTGGCTCGGTCAGCATTTTCCCGTACTCCTTTCGGGTTCGTTCACGACCGCCCAGCAGTACGAGCATCACCACGTCGTACACCTTGCTGGGGTGGGGTGTGTTTCCGGGCGGGATGAGGTGCTCGATGATCAGCAGTTTGCTGTCCGGCGCCATGGCCCGCCGGCAGCCTCGGAGAACAGCGATGGCGTCGGGCTCTGGCCAGTCGTGCAGGACCCAATTGAGGAGATGGACATCGCCTCCCTGAGGGAGCGGGCCGAAGAGGTCACCTCCTGCGAACTCGCAGCGCTCTCTCAGGCCCGCCGCGTCGATCTGCTGCCGCGCCACTGGGGCCATGTGCGGCTGGTCGAACAGCACGCCGGCCGTCGAAGGGAAGGTTTCGAGGACCGCCGTGAGCAGGGTGCCGTCGCCCCCGGCCAGGTCGACGACCCTCCGCGCGTCGCTGAAGTCGTAGGACTCAGTCACTGCCGCGCTGTCCATCCGGGTGACTTCCGCCACGCTTTCGTTGAACAGCGCGTTCATTTCCGGCTCCTCGCGGAGCAACGTGAAGAAGGGTTGGCCGAACGACTCGGGCAACGTCGCCGTGCCTGTGAGCAGGCTGTGCCGAGCGTCGGTGAAGGCCCGGCTCACCCGCCCGGAGAACGGTGGCCCCCGCAGCCTCCCGCGACGGGAGGGCACGGTCTGGCTCTACCTCAACCGAGTCCGTCCGGCCCTGCTGGAATGGTCGAACCGCTACGACCACCTGCGGGAAGTGACCCGCGACGACGTTCTCACCCACATCAAGACACTGCACGGCCGCCTGCGGCATGACCAACTCGTGGCCCTGCGCTCGCTGTTCACCTGGGCCAAGCGAACTGGGCGGATCTGGAGCTGGACATGAACTCCCACCTCGCCCTCGTCGCCGCGGCGGCGGCCATGGTGCCCGGCCCGCCCGAGGCGGAAGCCGCCCGATCGGCGGCGGACGGTAGCGGGTTCCCGCTCGGCTTGCTCGCCGACGAGGAGTAGACGGAACGCAGGTCGATGTGTGGTTCGACCCGAGCTTCGGGCCGGTCGTTCCCCGGGACGCCATATGTATCAGGCCGCCAGGCCTGCGCTGATCAGCCAGATGTGTTCGCAGGTCAAAGATGCCTTTTGCAAACTCTCGCGGGACTCCTGTGAGGCGTGGTAGAAGGTGCGCTCGATCATCCAGCACAGGGAGCGTGCCATCGCCGACGCTTGTTCTGGTTCAGTGCCCGCCTGAATGCCGGCTCGTTCCAGGACAGCGGTGATGGCTGTGATGAACAAGTCAGCTGTGCGGCTCCACAGCTCACCGATCTCCGGCACGGTCAGTGACAGGTCGATCGCCGTGCGCATGACCAGGCCATGCTCGTTCCATAGCTCGACCGTGCGCCGCATGGCTGCTGCGATGGCCTGGCGTGGCTCGTTGGTCTGCGCGGTGGCCCGGGACCGCTCCCACAAGTGCTCCACGGTCCGGGCCACAAGTGCCGTGACCACCTCTTGCTTGGAGCCGAAGTAGAAGTACAGGGCGCCGCGTGTGATGCCGGCGCCCTGGGCGATGTCGCCGACGGTCATGGCGTCGTAGCCCTTCTGCGCCAGCAGAGCTTCGCAGGTGTCCAGAATGGTCCGCTCCCGGACGTCGCCCTTGCGTTCGGTGGTGCGTCGGCTTGGCGTGGGGCGGTGACCGGACATCAAAGCTGAGCCCCCTCGGCGAAGTCGGTCGTACGCGAGAGCGTCTCCCATGCGCGGATGTCCTCGTCCACGGCCTCGCGCGCGGCGGTGACCAGTCGCAGCGCGTCCGAGCCCAGGACGAGGTGGGCCGGCGGCTGGTCCACCGACGCGATGTGCACGACGGCGTCCCCGGCCTTGGCCGGATTGCCCAGCTGGTTCCCGCTGGCCTTCTGCCGCGCTTCACGGATGGGGGCGAACAACTCGTCGTAGTCGTCGATGGACCGCTCGGCTCGTGTCATGGACCGTCCGGCCCAGTCCGTGCGGAAGGACCCGGGCTCGATCGCCGTCACGTGGATCCCGAACTGCGCGACCTCCTTGCTCAGCGCCTCAAGGATGCCTTCCAGGGCGAACTTGCTGCCGCAGTAGGCGGACATGCCGGGCACGGCCATCAGCCCGCCCATGGAGGTGACAGCCATCAGGTGCCCGCGGCGCCGCCGACGCATGTGGGGCAGGGCCGCCTGCAGGGTGGCCACTGCCCCGAACACGTTGACCTCGAACTGCCGCCGCACCTCGGCCAGCGGCGTCTCCTCGAAGGTGCCCTCCACGCCGTAACCCGCATTGGCGACGACGACATCCAGAGGGCCGACGCTCTGCTCCACCTCCGCGACCACACTCGAGACGGCGTCGCCGCCCGTCACGTCCAGGATGCGGCCGTGAGCGTGCCCTGGTTCGAGCTCTTCGAAGGCCCGCAGGTCCTTGTCCGAACGGACCGTGCCGACGACGGTGTGCCCGGCGGCCAGGGCGGCTTGGGCGAAGGCACGCCCGAGGCCCGAGCTGACGCCGGTGATGAGCCACTTCTGCTGCTGCACTGTTCCTCCAGCTAGGACTCGGAAGGAGTCTGGTCGCTCCCTCACCTCAAAATCTACACGATGTCGATTTTTATCATCGCCATGCAGATTCTGGGGCACTCTACGACCCCGCGGGAGCAGTCCACCGGCCAGGGGAGCTCAAAGCCGGCAGCGCACAAGTTCAGCGCCGTGCCACAAGAAGCACGGCCGGTGTGTGGCTCAGCTCCCGGCGATCCTCTTGAACCAGCCGGTAGACCTCGCGGGCCGCATAGCGCTTGAGGCAGCGGATGACCTCCCGCCGCGTCTTGCCCTCCATCACGCGTCGCTCGTAGTACGCCTGAGTCCGCGCGTCCCAGCGCAGCCGACTCGACACGATACGGTGCAGCGCAGCGTTCGCCTGCCGGTTCCCGCCGCGATTGAGCCGACGATGCTGCCGGCTCCCGGACGAGTACTCCACGGGACTCGCTCCGCGCCACGCGGCAAACGACGCTTCACCGCGTAGGCGGTCGCTGTTGTCACCCATGGCGGTCAGCAGCACCGCCCGTGACTGGACACTGCGGTCAAAGGTCTCAAGAGTCAGACCCGTCCGGGATGGCACTACACAACCGTCCCATCGCCTCCGGCACACCAGCGTGCTCCGACGACAGCCGGATGACTTCGTCCGAACCGGTCCCCAACCGAACCTGGACAGGCTGACATGAAGTCGGCTTCTCGCCTACTCGTGACCGGCCCTGACAGACAGGCTGTGGTGCGCCTCGCCAGCAGTGCTTCATCGGCCGCCGCACGAACGGCCGCGAAGCCATCGTGCTCGGTGCCACGGCGATCGACTCGTGCGTACTGCGGGGGCTGTTACTGCGTTCAAGCACAAGAACGGCTGGGCGCTGGTCGTGAAGGCCGGGCATGACATTCCATCGGAAGCTGACCCGGATTGAGTGGAGTCGCGACGAGGTCTGGACGGTATCCGCTCACTGGCCCTCAAGGATGCTCTTCTCATGCCTGCGTCAAGTTCGCTCTCGATAAGCCTTGTCGAGAGCGGCCAAGGCCGCTTCGATGTCCGTGGTCCCGGAGAATAGAGCTTCGACCTGGGCAAAGTGTGTCTGCTGGACGGCGGAGTTCGGCCAGCGCTGATCCATGAAGGGAACGGTGGTTCCGGCCTTCTGCCGCTCCGCGACCTCCCTGATCGCGGGGTCGACGGTGAAGGAGGCGTTCGGGATGGCCGGCAGGGTGGCGCCCGAGCGGTTGTACAGGTTCTGTCCGCGAGCGGAGCCCAGGAAGTCGATGAAAGCGAGGGCCTCCTTGCGGTGTGGAGTGTCGGGGTTGAGGCCATAGGCGGCCGATACGGCACCGGGCATCCGTGTGTCGTCGGGGTCATCTGTGGCGGGCAGTGCGGTCATGCGCAGAGTCCGGCCGGGGGCAGCGGCACGTAGCTCGGACAGTACGCTCGCGACCTGGACGACTCCCACGGCCCGGCCCGTGGCCACCTGGTCGAGCGTTTCCTCGTACGTGGTGTCCAGTGGGTCGGCGTTGAAGCAGCCGCGCCCGTCCATCTCCATGTATTTGCGCAGGGCGGTTCGCCAGCCGGAGTCGGCGAAGGTTTCCTTGCCGAGTTCCATGTCGCTGTCGAAGCCTGGTTGGTCGGCGTAGACGGTTGTCGCGACCAGGGCGTAGGTGACGAGCTGGGTGACCCAGGGGGTGGCGTTGCCCAGGGCGAGGAGGACCTTGCCGTGGTCGCGGGCCTTGTCGCAGAGGGTCAGGAGTTCTGTCCAGGTCCGGGGAGGTGCTCCTCCGATGGCGTCCAGAGCTTCCGTGGAGAAGACCGTGCCGATGCCGCTGAAGGTCACAGGTACCGCGAACGTGCTGCCGTTCACGTCAGTGACCGGTTTGACGCCTATGGGCATCGTGAGGTTGAAGCGGCGAAGGCTCAGGTTCTCCAGCAGGTCGTCGTGGACCAGCGCGGTGACGGAGGCGGGATTGCCGTTGCCGGGCCAGACGGTGAACACGTCGGGGCCGTCACCCGCGCGGAGCCGGCCCGGCAGTTTCTGCTGGAGGTCGCCGGTGTCGAAGTAGTCGACCGTGACGTGTGTGTCGGGGTTGAGGCGGTGGAACTCGGCGACAACGGCGTCCATCGCGGACCTGTCGGTGGCGCTTGCCCTGACCGACAACTCGACCGGCCCGTCCTGTTCGGTCCCGAACGGGCCGCATCCGGTCGTCGTGGTGGCTGCGAGCGCCAGGCTGATGGCGAGGCCGAGCAGGTGTGAGGTGCGTGTCACGGACGGACTCCGGGCGGGAAGAGGAATGAGGTTGGCTGGCGCGAGGCGTGGGGTGTCAGGGCCGGGTCGGCCGGCGGCGGCTCGTGTGACGTTCACTCGACCGCGCAGCGGTCACACGAGCCGCCCGCGACCCAGGGGGCCGACGGTGGTCAGCCGAGCGTGAGGGCACGCTGTGCGGTGACGACGCGGGAGGAACGCGCCGTCGCGAAGGTGTAGACACCCGGGGTGAGCGTCATTGCGCCCGACGACCAGACGCTGAGGTCCTGGACCGGGATCGTCAGGCTCAGTCGCTTGGAACCGGCCGCTGGAAGGGTGACCTTCTGGAACGCGACCAGGCGGCGAGGCTCCGCCGCCGCCGAGGCGGGAAGGGTGGCGTACACCTGAAGGACCTCGGTGCCCTCGCGCCGTCCGGTGTTGGCCACGGTGACCTCGACGATGACCTGCTGGGCGACCTTGTCGTAGGTGGCTTCCAGAGAGCCGTGCGCGAAGGTCGTGTAGGACAGACCGTGGCCGAAGGGGAAGCGGGGTTCCTGATTCCTGGCGTCGTAGAAGCGGTAGCCGACGGCGATGCCCTCGTCGCAGGAGACGATGCCGTTCGTGCCCGGGTACGTGGCGGGGGTGGTACCGGGGCCCTGAGTGGCGTCGGCGGGGAAGGTCACCGGAAGGCGGCCGGCCGGGTCGCTGTCGCCGAAGAGGACGGCGGCGACGGCGGTTCCGGCACCGCGGCCCGCATACCACGCCTGCACGACGGCCTCCACGTCGTTCAGCCACGGGGTGGCGACGGGACCGTCGGTGTTGAGGACGACGATCGTGCGGGGGTTGGCGGCGGCGACGGCGCTGATGAGCTGATCCTGGTCTCCGGGCAGCGCGTATCCGTCGTGGTCCATGCCCTCGCCTGCGACCCGGTTGACGAAGACGACGGCGGTGTCGGCCGTGCGGGCCACTGTCACAGCGGCGGGGATGAGGGACTCGGGTTGCCAGCCGAAGGCCAGGCCGCACGTTCCGGGCTCCGCGGTGGCGTTGTTGTAGGTGATCTCCACGGTGACGGCGCGTCCGGCGGTCAGTTCGGCGGTTCCCTGGAGCGGGTAGTCGTAGGGGCCGAGGAAGAAGCGGGCCATCTGGCGGGTGCCGGAGACGACCGTCCTGCCGTCGATCTTCAGCGTGGTTGTCCCGGACGGCAGCAGGGAGAAGCGGTGCAGGCCGGTGGTGGTCGGGGTCAGTGTGCCGGTCCACTTGGCCGACCACACCTGCGGCAGGCCCTCGACGGGGGCGGCGGTGAAGTCGACGGTGGTGTCGGTGCGGGTCGTGACCGGTGTGCCGGTGCCGTCGGCACTGGCGTAATAGCTCGCCGTCAGGCCGGCCGCCCCGGTGGGGGTGCGCAGGACGGTGGAGGGGACCGTGGTGAGGGGGAGGTCGCCCTTGGTTCCCTGGGCGTGGGTGACCTTGACGGAGCCTCCGGCGCGGGCCCGGATCGCGTCGAGCGGAGTGGTCCAGGTCCCGGGGTCCACGTAGGTGGAGCCGGACACGCCGGTGAAGGTGTCGGCCCCGGCCGGGCCGATGACGGCGAGCGACTTCACGGCACTGGTGAGCGGCAGGGCCGCGGAGCGGTTGGCAAGGAGCACCGTGGAGGCGACGGCCGCCTCGTGCGCGAGGTCCTTGTGCGCCTGGGTGCTGACATTGCCCGCCGGGGCGGGGACGGGGTGGTCGAAGAGGCCGTTCGCGAACATGGTGACGAGGATGCGCCGGGCCGCGTCGTCGAGCCGGGCGGCCGGTATCGCACCGCCGGTGAGGGAACCCGCCGGAATCTGGACAGCGCCGGGGCCGAGCCCGGCGAGGTCCATGCCGGCCCGGGCGGCGGCGACCTGGTCGTCCCCGGCCCAGAAGTCGGGCACGGTGTAGCCCTGGAGGCCCATGCCCTTCTTCAGGTCGTCGAACAGGCCGGTGTGCCGTGTCGCGAACGTACCGTTGATCTTCGGGTACGCCATCATCACCGAGGCGGCGGGGGCGGCGGCGATCACCCGACGGAAGGGCGCCTGGTAGTACTCGTGGAGCGCTCGGTCGGACACCTTGGTGTCGATGAAGAAGCGGTTGACTTCCTGGGTGTAGGCGGCGAAGTGCTTCAGGGTGGCCGCCATGTGCTGGGACTGGATGGCCACGGTGAGGGCGGCGCCCAGCCGTCCGGCGAGCACCGGGTCCTCGCCCATGGCCTCGGCCTGACGGCCGAAGTGCCAGGTGCGAGTCAGGTCGATGGTGGGGCCGAGGGCGTTGTTGTACCCCTTGGCCCGGCCCTCGGTGCCGATGGCCTTCCCGATCCGGCCCGCGAGCGCCTCGTCGAAGGTGGCCGCCTGGGCGACCGGCACGGGGAAGGCGGTGACGCCCGTCTCGCCGCGCAGCCCCGCGGAGGCGTCGACCATGGTGAGGGCGGGGATGCCGAGGTGGGCCACGGCGGCGAAGTCGCAGCGTGCGAGGGCCTCTTTCTCGCCGGCCGTCATGCGGGCGAGCAGTTCGGCGGCCCGGTCCTGCGCCACGGACCGCGGCGCGGCGACCGCTCGGTCGGTGACCGCGGGGGCCATGCTCGCGGCCAGGGCCGTGAAGGCTGCGGCGGATAGGAACGTTCGTCGGTTCACAGCGGCTCTCCGGACTGGGATGGCGGCAGTACGACGCGCCGCCGCGGGTTGGGGGAGGTGAGGGCCGGCCGAGGGGTCAGGTCACGGCCGGCCCCGGCTCGATGGGGCTCTGGGAGCAGCCGCGTGGTCGCGGAGCCCCGAGGGATCGCATTTCCCTTTTTTCACTTCTCGGCGGCAGAGTGCTCGCCGCGTCCCACAGTGAGCACTCAGCGCCACGGCCGCATTCAGCCACGAAGTTCTTCCCAGCAGGCTGGAAACTATGGCCTCCTCCGATGCAAGGTCAACCCCCCGGAACCTCCTCTTTAAAATAGGCCCTCACCAGCAGGTTCCTTCCTTGGAATTTTAATAGCGCCCTGAAATTTCAATTGAACGGACCGATGGAATTCTCTGCCATCGACGCCCTGGATGATCTGAATTCGAAAGACAAATAGCAGCCCGACACATCGCGTGATGCGTCGGGCTGTCCCTCTTCGCGTACGGGAGACGGTCAGGCCGCCGCTCCGAGTTCCGCGGTGTCCAGGACATGGTCGCCCGGCCCGAGGGCCAGGGGTGCGCAGCCGGGGAGTTCCACTGTGGCCGTGCAGCCCTCCGGCACCGTGATGTCGGCCGTCATGCCGGTGGCGGTGAGCTCCCAGGACAGTGCGGCCGTCCCGTAGGGAGTGTCATGGCGTACACGGGCCCAGCTGATGCCGCCGCCCGGACGGGGGCGGAAGGAAAGCCGGCGGTAGCCCGGGGCGGTGGCGCTGATACCGCCGACCACGCGGTGCAGCCAGTCGGCAACGGCTCCGAGCGCGTAGTGGTTGAAGCTGGTCATGCCGCCCGGGTTGAGGGTGCCATCGGGCCGCAGACTGTCCCAGCGCTCCCAGATCGTGGTCGCTCCCATGGTCACGGTGTAGAGCCAGGAGGGGCACTCGGTCTGCAGCAACAGCTGGTAGGCGACGTCGAGGTGACCGTTGTCGGTGAGGGCGTCGCAGATGAGCGGGGTGCCGACGAAGCCGGTGGAGATGCACGCGCCGTCGGCGAGCACGATCTCGGCGAGGCGGTCGGCAGCCGGTCCGCGCTGTTCCGGCGTGAACAGGTCGAAGGCGAGAGCGATCGCGTACGCGGTGGCGCTGTCGCTGGTGAGGCGGGCCGAGGGCAGGACGTACCGGCGCCGGAAGGCGTCGGCTGCCTCGGCGGCGAGTGCCGCGTACCGTTCGGCGTCCGCGTTGAACTCCAACTCCGCTGCGGCCAGGGCGAGATGTCGTGCGGAGTGGGCGAAGTAGGCGGTGGCGACGAGGTAGCGGTCGGTGCGGCCCGCGGCCGGGTCGTCGGGTGGGGCGGCCGGGTCGAGCCAGTCCCCCAACTGGACGCCGGTGTCCCACAGGCGGGTAGGACCGGCGAGGCGTTCGATCAGCTCGACCCACGCTTTGGCCATGGGGTAGTGGCGGCGGAGGAGTTCCAGGTCGCCGTAGCGCTGGAAGAGCGTCCAGGGCGTGAGGGTGGCGACGTCTCCCCATGCGGCGCCGGGGTGGATCGGCGTCCACATCGGCTCGCCCGGGATGACGGGGACGTACCAGGGGATCGTGCCGTCCGGGAGCTGTTCAATGCCGACGTCAGTGAGCCAGGAGTCGAGCAGGCCGGCGCAGTCGTAGAGGAAACTCGCCGTGGGGGCGAAGACCTGGATGTCGCCGGTCCAGCCGAGGCGTTCGTCGCGCTGGGGACAGTCGGTGGGCAGGTCGACGAAGTTGCCGCGCATGCTCCACACGACGTTCTCGTGCAGGCGGTTGACGAGCGGATCGCTGCACTCGAACCATCCGGTGCGGCGCATGTCCGTGTGGTACACGCGGGCGGTCACCTGACTCGGCGCCATTTCTCCCGGCCAGCCGGTGACCTCGGCGTAGCGGAATCCGTGCAGGGTGAAGCGTGGTTCCCAGGTGAGCGGCCCTCGACCGGAGAGGATCAGGGTGTCGACGGACGTCGCCTCACGCAGGGGGCGGGTGGCCAGTTCCCCGTCCTGGAGGATCTCGGCGTGCCGCAGGGTGAGGGTGGTGCCGGCCGGTCCGTCGACGGATACGCGGAGTCGGCCGACGAGGTTCTGTCCGAAGTCGAGCAGGTGACGCCCGTCGGCGGTACGGGTGACGGTGACCGGGGTGATCTCGTCGGTGCAGCGCACGGGCGGCCCGAGAGGAGCGACGAGGGTGCCGGCATCTCGTGTGCCCGTGCGGACCGGAGTCCAGTCCCCCGTGCCGGCCGCAGACGGTGTGGCCCAGGCGGGGTCGTGCAGGCGGGCGTCGAAGGTCTCCCCTTCGTACAGGCCGCTGGTGAGGATCGGGCCGGACGCCGCTTTCCAGGTTCGGTCGGTGGCGACGACATGCGTGGTGCCGTCGTCGTACTCCACCTCCAGCTGTGCGATGAGGGACTGGTCGGTGCCGTAGATGTTGCGGGTGCCGCCGTCGAAGCCGTACCTGCCGCGGTACCAGCCGTCGCCGAGCCAGGCACCGACGGTGTTGGCGCCCTCGGTGAGGTGGGCGGTGACGTCGTGGGTGCGGTAGCGCAGCCGGTGCGGGTAGACGGTCCAGCCCGGTGCGAGGGCCTCGTCGCCGACGCGGCGCCCGTTGATCTCGACCTCGTAGAGGCCGTGGGCGGTGACGTAGAGGCGGGCGCGGGCCACGGGCCGGTGAAGGCGGAAGTCCTTGCGCACGCGGGCGGGGCGGCGCTCGCCCTCGGGGTCCTCGTCCCAGTCGGCGCCCACGGGTACGGCCTGCCAGTCGGCGGCGTCGAGGAGCCCCGCCTCGACGTCTCTCGGTGTGCTCCACTCCGAGGGGTCCGCGGCGTCGGGGGTCCAGACGCGGACGCGGACGGTGGCGCGTTCCCGGGATGTCAGGGGGTCGCCGGGCCACGGCACGAGGACCTGCTCGGCGCTGTCGACGCGCCCGGTGCGGCGGATGCCGCCACGGCGTTCGAGTTCCAGCTCGTACGACACCTGGCGGCCGGTGCCTGCGGGCAAGGTCCAGGTCAGCCGGGGGGAGGCGACTCCGATGCCGAGTCCGTCCGGCAGGTGTTCGAAGCTGACCGGGGAGGGCTGAGGGGGGAGCAAGGGGCGACCCTTCTTTCACGTGTGGGCACAGTCGGGAGCGTGACGGGTGGGCGCGGCGAACTCCCCGGAGCCGAGGGCCGGGGAGACGGCAGGCCGGGGCGAGGACCGGGTCAGCCCTTCAACGCTCCCGAGGTGAGGCCCTTCATGACCTTCTGGTTGAGGAAGAGGTAGATCACGAGGGTGCCGAAGACGTTGATGCAGATGGCCGCGAAGAGAGGGCCGTACTGGGTGGCGCCGAAGTCGCCGGTGAAGTTGAGCAGGCCGACCTGGATGGTGCGCAGATCCTGGTTGTTGGTGAAGGTCAGCGCGATGAGCAGGTCGTTCCAGATGAAGAAGAACTGCACCAGGCCGACGGTGAGCAGGGCGTTGCGCACCAGGGGGAGGCTGATGGTCCAGAAGGCGCGCAGGATGCCGGCGCCGTCGATCGTGGCGGCCTCGAACAGCTCGCGGGGGACGCTGCGGTAGTAGGTGGCCATCATGAAGACGGTCAGGGGCAGGCCGGTGCCGGTGTAGGTGAGGATCAGCGGCCACAGGGTGCCGGACAGGCCGGTCTGGAAGTACACCGTGAACAGGGGCAGCAGAATCATCTGCGGCGGGACCATCATGCCCGCGAGGAAGACCAGCAGAGTGAGGCTGCGGCCCTTCCACACCATGACCTGCAGGGCGAAGCCGGCGGCGGTGCCCAGCAGCAGCATCAGCGCGAGCGCGGGGACGACGGCGAGCAGGCTGTTCTGTACGTAGAGGCCGATGTTGCCGGTCGTCCACGCCTCGGTGTAGTTGCCCCACTCCCAGGTGGTGGGCAGGCTCCAGGTGGAGTTGTTCAGGTAGTCGTCGTTGGACTTCAGGGAGGTGAGGAACATCCAGATCATCGGGTAGACCTCGACGACCAGCAGGAGAGCGACGACGACCTTGACCCAGAGGCGGCTTCCCGGACGGCCGCGCCGGGCGCGCGGGGCACGCACGGGCGCGTGCCCGGAGCCGTCTGCGGAGGTCTTCACGGGTGTGTCGATGGTGGCCATGACTCTCAGCCCTCCGTGAGGTCGCGCCGCGAGACGCGGTAGACGACCAGGCTCACCAGCAGGCACACGACGGTCAGCAGCAGGGCGATCGTGCTGCCGTAGCCGTAGTCGCTGTAGGTGAACGACGTCTGGAACATGTACAGGGTCAGCGGGGTGGTGCCCGTGCCGGGGCCGCCGTTGGTCAACGCGACGATCGAGTCGAAGACCTTCAGCGTGCCGTTGATGCTGAAGATCAGCGAGGACATCAGGACCGGCAGGGACAGCGGCAGCACGATGTGGCGGACCAGCCTGAGTCCCGTGGCTCCGTCGAGGCGGGCCGATTCCAGGACCTCGTCGGGGATGTCGACGAGACCGGCGAAGAGGAGTACCGCGTAGAAGCCCATGGAGCGCCAGATGTCCATGGCGATCAGGACCCAGAAGGCGCTGCCGGCGCTGCCGAAGAAGTCGATCGAGTCGATGCCGACGGCGTTGAGAAGGGAGTTGACCGGGCCGGTCTGCGGGGCGACCTGGAAGAACTTCTGGAAGAGCAGGCCGACCGCGACGGTGGGCAGCACGACCGGGAAGAACACCAGGGTGCGGACGAGCGCCGAGGCGCGCTTGAGGAAGAAGACGTAGAGGAGCGCCAGGAGATACCCGGCGGCAACCTGCCCGGCGGTGACGACGACGGCGTACTTCAGGGTGAACCACAGGGCGTCGTGGACGGCCGGGTCGTCCAGGAGGCGGGAGAAGTTGGCGACACCGTTGCCGGTGAAGCCGTTGATCGTGTTGCCCTTGGTGAAGGAGTACCCGAGCGACCACACCATCGGGACCAGCATGATCAGGGAGTAGACGAGGAGGGCGGGACCGAGCAGGAGCGCGATGGCCCTGCGGTCACCGAGTACGCGGTGCATGGGTGGTGTCCACTTTCTTCGGAGGGACGGGGGGCGGCCCGCGCGCGGCGGGGCGGGCAGGAGCGTGCGGGCCTCCCCCGGCCGGTCACTGAGCGGCCAGCGCGTCCTGAACGGTCTGCATGAACTGCTCGGGGCTCGTGCTGCCGCTGACCAGACCCGCCGCGTTCTGCTGGCTGACGGTGGTCGCCTTGGTGCTGAACAGGGCCTCGAACCACAGCACGTTCTGCTTCGAGGCACTGATGGTGTCCCGCACCTGGGTGGTGACCGCGTTGGCGTCCCTGACCTCGGTGTTCACCTTGAAGCCGGAGATGGAGCCGTGGTCCTTCAGCGCGGTGGAGCCGTAGTGCTTCGCGATGCAGGACACCCAGTCGCCGGTCTTCTTGTCGAAGGACTTCGAGGCGAAGGTGATACCCAGGCCGACGTTGGACGGGTACTGGTCCACGGAGCCCTTGCCCCCGGTCACCGCCGGGAAGGGCATGAAGCCGGTGTTCTCCGCGCCGATCTTGTTCTGCTCGTCGTCGGAGATGTTCGCCAGTGCCCAGCTGCCCATGTAGAACATGGCCGCCTTGCCCGTGAGGAACTGGTTCATCGCCGTGTCGTAGTCGATGGAGCCGACGCCCTTGCCGAAGTAGCCCTTCTCGCCGAGGGCGGCGACCTCCTCGGCGGCCTTCACGTATTCCGGGTCGGTCAGCTTCGCCTTGCCGTCGGCCACCTTCTGCAGGGCGTCGGGGCCGAGGCTGCGGTAGAGGTAGCCGCTGATCAGACGGGTGAGCGGCCAGCCCTGCTGACCGGATGCGGAGAACGGCTGGACGCCCTTCGCCTCCAGCTTCGCCGCGGCCGACACCAGTTCCGCCCAGGTGCCCGGCACCTTGACCCCGTTGTCCGCGAAGACCTTCTTGTTGTAGAAGATGCCCTCGATGTTGTACTCGTACGGCAGTACCTGGAGCTTGCCGCCGTACAGGGCCTTGATGGTGGAGACGGCGGCCGGCTCCAGCTGGTCGAGAACGCCCAGCTCCTTGAGCTTGGCCTCCAGGTCGGCGACCTTGCCGGACTTGGCCAGCTCCTGGGTGAGCGCGGGGGCGTTGCCCGCGGCGAACTGCACCGGCAGTGCATCCTGGCCGGCCAGCAACTGGAGCTTCTGGTCCAGGCTCGCCTGCGGAACGGTCTCCACCTTCAGCGGCAGAGCGTCGTTCGCAGCCTTGCAGGCATCCTTGGACATGGTGGTCAGCGCCGTCTTCACGGTGGTGTTCTCGGTGACGCTCAGGTAGTCGAAGTTCTCGGGGGCGGAGGAGGAGCCGCCGGCCCCGCTGCCGCCGCACGCGGTGGCGAGCAGCGCGAACGAGGCGGTGCCTGCGGTGAGCAGGCTCAGTCGCGCACGACGGGCGCGGGAGGTACGAAGGGGCACGGAGGACTCCCAAGGATCATGACGAGCGGGCGAGGTGCGGGAAACAGCGCCAGGGGCGAAGTACAGGGCCCCGGCAGCACGCGGGCAGCGACCCGACAGAGCGTGTAAAACGTTCTCCACGTCGAGTGGGCAACACCCTGCACCGCTGCCCCGCCATCGTCAAGACACAAGCGGGTAACACCGTGGTGATGAACGAAAGGCTTGACGGATAGCAGGGAGTAACGTGTAGACCGTTATACCTACGACTACTCACTTCGGGACGTGGACCATGGACGGGGCTTCCGCAGCCAAGCCGAACAAGCGCGTGACCATCACCGATGTCGCCCGGCACGCCGGTGTGTCCACGGCCGCCGTCTCCAAGGTGATGCGCAATGCCTACGGCGTGAGCGAGGCCATGCGGGAGAAGGTCCAGGCGGCCATCGACGACCTGGGCTACCGCCCGCACGCGGCGGCGCGAGGGATGCGCGGCCGGACGTACACCATCGGTGTACTGCTGGACAACGTCCGCAACGCGTTCTTCGCCGACATCCTCGACGGCATCCGGGACGAGCTCCGCCACACCGACTACACGGTGCTGATCGGCGCGGCCGGCTTCGACCCCGAGGAACAGGCCAGGACCATCCGTTCCCTGGTGGACCGGCAGATGGACGGACTGATCCTCATCGCCCCGGGGACACCGCGCGCGGAGGTGCTGGACACGGCCGCTTCGACGCCGACCGTGGTCATCGGGCACCACGACGCCTCGGACACCTACGACTCGGTCGTCGACGCCGACGACCTCGGCGCCGGCCTGGTGGTCGATTACCTGGTCTCCCTCGGCCACCGTGACATCGCCCTGGTCTCGGCCCCGGGCACCCGGGCCAACAAGTGGAAGCGCACACCGGAGGCCGTGCTGAGCGAGGGCTATCTGCACGCGATGCAACGGCACGGACTCGACCGGCTCGCGCGAGTCCAGCACACCGCCTACTCCGACGACGGCGGCTTCAAGGCGGGCATGACACTGCTGACGGCCGACCGTCCACCGACCGCCGTGATGACCGGTGCGGACGTCGCCGCGCTGGGCGTCTACCGCGCCGCGCACGAACTCGGCCTGCGCATCCCCCGGGACCTGTCGCTCGTCGGCTACAACAACACCGCGCTCGCCGCCCTGGCCCCCGTGCAACTGACCAGCGTGGACCAGGCGGGACACACCATGGGCTCCGCCGCCGCCCGGATGCTCGTCGAGCGCGTCGAAAGCCGAAGGGACAGAGCCATGCAGACCACGATGACCCCCCGACTGGTGGTGCGCTCCACCACCAGCGCTCCGCAGGGACGCTAGGCCGTGGACCGGCGACCGACCGCCACTCCCCCAGCTCACCGCGAACGTGGCTCCGGCGGAGCGACGGCGGTGGCCGGACCTGTCGGCCGCCCACGTCCCCGGGTCGGCATCAAGGACGTGGCGCGGGAGGCAGGAGTCTCGCTCGGTACCGTCTCCAACGTCCTCAACCGGCCCGAGATCGTGTCCGAGGGAACGCGCTCGCGCGTCCTGGAAGTGATCGACTCCCTCGGCTACGTCCGGGCCGAGGGCGCCCGGCAGTTGCGCGGCTGGGCCTCCCGGGTGATCGCCGTCATGGTGCTCGACATGGCGAACCCGTTCTTCACCGCGCTCGCCTCCGGGGTGGAACAGGCCGCCCGCGAGGCGGACCTCGGCGTCATGGTCTGCACGGGCGCCCACGATCCGGCCGAGGCGGCACGTCACCTGTCGCTGATCACGTCGCACCAGGTCCGCGGTGCCGTGCTGGCCTCCGGCGAAGGAGTCGGGCGCACCGTCGCGGCCTTCCGCCGAAACGCCGTCCCCTTCGTCGTGGCCGACCAGTACGCGCCCCAGCCCGCGGCATGCTCCGTCGGAATCGACGACGTGGCGGGCGGACGGGCCGCGGTACGGCACCTGCTCGAGCGGGGCCACCGCTCCCTCGCCTACGTCAGCGGCCCCGACCGCCTCCAGCAGGTGAGGGACCGCCGCCGCGGCGCCCTCACCGCGATCAGCGAATCCGGCCTGCCGTCCACCGCGCTGAGAGAACTGTCCTGCGACGCCCTCACCGTGACGGCCGGCAAGGACGCCGGGCACCGCTTCCTCGGTCTGCCCGAGCGGCCCACCGCCGTCTTCTGTGCCAACGACCTGCTCGCCCTCGGTGTCCTGCAGGCCCTGTACGAGGCCGGTCTGAGAGTGCCGGACGACATCGCTGTGGTGGGATACGACGACATCGAATTCGCCGCGTCCGCCGTGGTACCGCTCACCTCGGTGCGACGACCGGCATCCGCTATGGGACGGCAGGCCGGCCGACTGCTCATCGAGGACACGGCCCACGGAATCAGGCACACGCACCGCCACGTCGTGCTGCAACCGGAACTGGTCGTACGCCGGTCGACGCTGGCGGCTCCCGCGCGCTGACGGGGTCGGCTCGGGGCCGTGGGGAGCGTGTGCGGGAGCGATGCCGGGTACTGCGGGGAAGACGAGCACGGCGAAACTCCGGCCGACGGTACGGGAGGGTCGACCGCGGAGACGATGATCATCTCCGGCTGTCGGAGAGAGACGTCGAGCGAGAGCGCACCGACGGGCCCCGTCCGAGCATGCGCCCTGCCGGGCCACCCTGCCCACCCTCACCGTCATTCACGTTACGGATGGATCCCATCCGTAACGTGAATGACCACCGTCGAGGACATCACCGCCCGCACCGGCACCGCCCCAGAGGTGGACAGCGTCTCCGCCGCGCGCCGACCGGCGGCCGAAAGAGTTGCTCCACAAACCATTGACACGGAGGAAACACTCTCGGAATATATTCCGTACACCAATGATTGGTGTACGGATCATCGGCCGGGTCTTACCGCCTCCGCTCCCGATGTCCTCCCGAGCTGACTTTTGGAGGCCAGATGCCCGTCCTCACCTCTCCACTCCACATCGCCGTAGTCGGAGGCGGTATCGGCGGACTGGCCGCCGCGCTGGCGACCGCCCGCGCCGGCCATCGCGTGACGCTCGTGGAGCGGGCCGCCCGCTTCGGCGAGATCGGGGCCGGCCTGCAGCTCGCCCCGAACGCCTCCCTCGCCCTCGACGAACTCGGCGTACTGCCGGCCGTCCGGGCATCCGCGGTAGCCCCGCCCCGGCTGGTCATGATGGACGCCCTGACCGGTGACGAGGTCACCTCCCTCGATCTGCGCAGTTCGGCCTACACCGACCGCTTCGCGCACCCGTACCTGGTCACCCACCGCACCGACCTGCACGCCGCACTGCTGACCGCCTGTCAGGAGCACCCCGCCGTCACGCTGCGCACGGGACACACCGTCACCGAGGCAGACCAGGACGGATCCGGGGTACACCTGCACTTCGCGGAGGGCCACGCCCCGCTGACCGCCGACGCGGTCGTCGCCGCGGACGGACTGCACTCCCGGCTGCGCCAGGAACTGGTCGGTGACGGGGAACCGGTCTGCTCGCGCTACGTCGCCTTCCGCGGCGCCCTGCCCACCGGGAAGATGACCGGCCGGATGTCCCAGCACGCCGCCTCGGAGGCGGTCATGGTGTGGGCCGGGCCGCGCATGCACCTGGTGCAGTACCCCGTACGTCGCGGCGAGCTGTACAACCAGGTCGCCGTGTTCGAGAGCGACCACTACACGCCGGATTCCGACGACTGGGGCACCGAGGCCGAGCTGGAGGAGCGCTTCGCCGGCGCCTGCGAGGCCGTGCGGGACGCGCTGCCGCTCGTCTCCCGTGACCGTCGCTGGCCGCTGTACGACCGCGCCCCGATCAGCACCTGGGTGCACGGACGGATCGCGCTTCTCGGAGACGCCGCCCACCCCATGCTCCAGTACCTCGCGCAGGGCGCCTGCCAGGCGCTGGAGGACGCCGTGGCGCTCGGCCAGGCTCTCGGCCAGAGCGCGGACCCCGCCGAAGCCTTCGCCGCATACGCGGACCGGCGTCGGGAACGGGCAACTCTCGTCCAGACCAACGCCCGCCGCTTCGGCGAGATCTGCCACCTCGAAGGCATGGGAGCCACCCTGCGCAACATGCTCCTCTCGTCGCGCGGCCCCGAGGCGTTCGACGACATCTCCTGGGTGTGGACGCCCACCCCCGCACCTGCTCCCGCCCTGTGATCCGGCTCGCGTAGGAGGACACCATGACAACCGACGAACTCGCCTACAAGGCCCTGGAGGGCCTGGGAGCCGCCCCACTGTGGCGCTTCTACGGCAACTTGTTCCCCGCCCAGCCCAAGAGCCGCGCCGTCCCCTACCGCTGGGACTGGCGCGAACTCCGCCCGCATCTCCTGCACTTCTCCAAGGCTCTGTCCCTGGAGGAGGCCGAACGACGGGTCCTCATGCTCGTCAACCCCGGCCTCACCGACCCCCCGGCCACGGTCAACACCCTCTACGCGGGCCTCCAGGTCATCCTGCCCGGCGAGACCGCACAGGCCCACCGGCACACCTCCAACGCCTTCCGCTTCATCCTCGAAGGCGACGGCGCCTGGACCACCGTCAACGGCGAGCGGGTCTTCATGGCCCCCGGCGACCTCCTGCTCACTCCCGGCTGGCACTGGCACGACCACACCCACGAGGGCGACGCGCCGATGATCTGGCTCGACGCACTCGACTACCCCCTGGTCAACGCCCTGGAGGCCGGCTTCTACGAGCAGTACCCGCAGCGTCTCCAGCCCGTGACCAAGCCCGACGACGCCGGAAGCCGCCAGTTCCTGCACGGCCGGCTCACCCCCGCCTGGCTCACCCAGGACGGCCCCAACTCCCCCGTCACCCGGTACACCTGGCAGGAGACCGAACGCGCCCTGGACGCCATCGCCGACACGGCCGACGGCAGCGACGTCGACGGCGTCGTCCTGGAGTACAGCAACCCCTGGACCGGCGGCCCGGTCATGCCCACCATCGGCTGCCGCGTCCAGCGGCTGCGCCCGGGCTTCGAGGGAGCCGGCCGCCGCCACACGGCCTCGACCATCTTCAACGTCGTCCGCGGCGAGGGCGCCACGATCGTCGACGGCGAGCGGCTGGAGTGGTCCGAGCACGACACCTTCGCCGTCCCCGGCTGGGCCTCCTACCGGCACGTCAACACCTCGGCCTCCGCGGACGCCGTCCTCTTCTCCTACAGCGACGAGCCGGTCATGCGCTCCCTCGGCCTCTACCGCACCGAAGACGCCGACCCCGGCGCCTGACCCTCCCACCCGACACCCACAAGGAGGCCAGCATGCGTCTGGCACTGTTCAACAAGGGACGCCTCGGACTCGTCGACGGCGACGACCTCGTCGACGTGACCGACCAGGTCGCCGGAGCCGACACCGCCGGCCCCGTCGGTGCGCTCCAGCGGTACGTCGAGGCGGCCGCCGACGGGGAGACGGCCTGTTTCGAAGCAGCCGGCCGGCCCCGCATCCCCCTGTCCGAAGCCGTCCTGGAGGCCCCGCTCCCCCGCCCCGGGAAGATCATCGGCGCACCGGTCAACTACCTCGACCACAAGGCCGAGATGGAGTACACCACCTCGGTCGCCGACCTCGGCGTCTTCCTCAAGGCGAACTCCTCCGTCATCGGCCCGGGCCAGGACATCCTCCTCCCCTACTCCGACAAGCGCACCGACCAGGAAGGCGAACTGGGCGTCGTCATCGGCCGCACCGCCTCGCACGTGAGCACGGACGAAGCCCTGGACCACGTCTTCGGCTACACCTGCGCCCTGGACATCACCGTCCGCTCCGGCGAGGACCGCTCCACCCGCAAGTCCTTCGACACGTTCACCCCGCTCGGCCCCTGGATCGTGACCGCCGACGAGATCCCGGACCCGGACGCCCTCGACCTGCGCTGCGACGTCGGCGGCACCACCCGGCAGCGCACCAACACGGCGGACCTCATCTTCGGCGTCCGCGAACTGATCGCGTACACCTCCTCCGTCATGACCCTGCACCCGGGCGACGTGATCGCGACCGGCACCCCGGCCGGAGTGGGACCGCTCAGCCACGGAGACCGCGTGGTCCTGGACATCGAGAAGGTCGGTCGCCTGGAGGTCGGTGTCGACGGCTCCCGTGCCCTTCCTTACGACCAGCGCCCCGGCCGCCGCAGCCGCTGACCACGCGGTCGCCGCCGGGGTGGTGCCGGCACTCGTAGACTCCCCACACCGGCCGGCACCCGGCCAACACCACCCCGGCGACAGACGGACGGAAGACTGTGGCGCACGCACTGGAACTGCACAACTACGTCGGACACCTGATCCGGCGCGCGGAACAGGTGCACACCGCCCTGTGGTACCGGCACGTGTCCAGGGAGATCACCTCCCAGCAGTTCGCCGTCCTCAACGCCCTCAGCCGTGACCCCGGCATCGACCAGCGCACCCTGGCGCGCTTTACCTCACTGGACCGTTCGACGGTCAACCACATCGTCCGCCGGCTGACCGAGCAGCACTACGTCAGTCAGGTACGCGACGAGGAGGACCGTCGGCGGACCCTGCTGAGCCTCACCGATCAGGGAGCCGAACTACTCGACTCCCTGATCCGTCCGGCCGAAGCCGTCAACGAGCAACTGCTCGACGCGCTTCCCGGTGACGAACGCAAGCTGGCCGTCGACATCCTTCGCAAAATCGCGTCGCTGGACGCCGAGGCACTCAGCGACGGCCCGTGAGCTAGGTGAAGCGCGGGACGTCCAGGTAGCGAGGAAGGACTCACGCCTTGACCCGTCACGCCCTGCGAAGCGCGCCTTTCTCCCCTTCCCCGCAGGAAGCCGGTTCCTCGCCCGCCACCGCGACAGGGCCCGTCATCGGCCGGGCTCTGCGCATCCTCGGTGCCTTCAGCGCACAGCGTCCTCACCTGTCCCTGAGCGAGCTGGCCCGGCGATCAGGTCTGCCCGTGTCCACCGTGCACCGCATGCTGGGGGACCTGCTCGTGTGGGGCGCTCTGGAACGCGGCGCGCAAGGCCGCTACCGCATCGGGCTGCGTCTGTGGGAGGTCGCGTCCTTGGCTCCGCGCAGTCAAGGGCTGCGCGAGCGCGCACTGCCTTACCTGGAGACCTCTCCTCCGTCGTCCGTGAGAACGTGCAGCTCGCCGTCCGTGACGCAAGCGAGGTGGTCTTCATCGAACGCATCGCGCCGAGCTGTGCCGTGCCCACGCTGAACGAGTGGGAGGACGGCTGGGCAGCACCACGACAGCGGCGGGACTGATGCTGCTCGCTCACGCACCGGCAGCCGTTCAGGAGGAGGCTCTCGCGCGGACGGTACCCCGGCACACCCCGTTCACGCTCACCGTCAGCGGCCGGCTCAGGGCGGTCCTCGCCCAGGCACGCACGTGCGGCTACGCAGTCAGCGACCGGCAACTGTCCACCGACACCCTCTCCGTCGCCGCGCCCGTCACCACCGACGACGGCGAGGTGACCGCAGCTGTCTCCGCGGTGGTCCGGCACGGGTCCACGTCCGTCGGAGCGCTCGCCGATCTGGTCCGCTCATGCGGCCGCGCCGCAGGCCCTCCTGGGGCCCTCCGCCTCGACCCGCGCCGCCTCGACGACGTGAGCGGCATCACCGCCGACTCGTTCACCACCGCCGCCCACGTCGCCGTGTACACCGCGATCAGCACTCTGCCGCAACCCGACCCCGCCGAGCACGCGAAGAACACCAAGTGGCTCGACCGCGTGCTCGCCACCAGCCGGGAGCAGGCTCGCGGGCTGACCGCCACCTACCTGCACACACTCGTCCAGGTCTGCCCCTGGCCCCACCACGCCCCCGCCTATGCCCGGATGGTCGAGGCCGAGCACGCCCGCCGCCGCCTGCTGACGGCCGCCGAACGCCTCGTCCACACCGTCCACGACGCCAGCCTCCCGCTCCCCGTCCAGACGGTGCTCGCCGAGGCCGATGCGCTCGCCGCGGTCGTGGACGACATCGCGAACCGCTTTCCCCCGCGCTCCGGCGTCCTCCCCCGCAC
>NZ_JAVRFH010000052.1:0-49471 GCF_031845825.1 Streptomyces lancefieldiae
AGCCGCATCACCGTCAACGCCTTCACCGGCAGCGGCGCCGCGCACAGCGCGCGCAGGTCCCCGGTGCGCGGCAGGCCCCGTACGGCCTCCTCCAGTGCCGCGCCCAGCACCGGTCCCGAGCCCGCGACCGACGCCAGCGCGCCCCCCACCAGCGACCCGAACAGCTTGCGGCGCAGCGCGGTGGCGTCGTCGGTGAGGATGCGGGAGGGCAGCTCGGGGACCGGGACGCCGTGGTGGGCGAGGCGGGCCGGGCCGACCCGGATGTCGGCCAGGTCGCGGTAGACCAGGCGCAGTGGATCGCCCGCCGGGGACAGCACGACGAGGAGGTTCTGCCCGTGCGCCTCCAGAGCCACCCCCAGCTCCAGCGCGCGCAGTCCGACGGTGAGCGCGAGACGGGCGAACGCGGCCAGCCACCCCGGGGAGCGGGGCAGCTCGGTGGTCGCCAGCGCGGCCACCGGCACGACGTGCTCGCCGGGGGCCGCGTACACCCGCGGCGACTCGCGCAGTACGGCGGCCAGGTCGGGGGAGTGGGCGGTGGCCGCGCCCAGCGCGCGGGTCACGTGGAGCAGGCCGTCCGTGCGCGCCGCCAGCGCCTCCCCGAGGGACGACAGGGTCGCCGACGCGGCGATCGAGGCGACCGAGATGTCCCGCACCGAGGACGTCAGCCGGGTGCTCAGCGCGGTCTTGATGTGCGGCCCGCCGGGCACGGCGAGCGTCCGCAGGGACATCAGCGGATGCGCGGCGAGCCGCTCGTCGCACGACCGCTTGAGCACGTGCGCGGCCTGCCACGGATGCACGGGCAGCAGCACCTTCGCCCCGTCCCGCAGTTCCCGCGACCACACCCCCGTCACCAGGCACTCGGCCGCCGGCACCGGCACCAGGCCCAGCCCCACCACCGGACGGTGCTCGGGCCCGTACGCCAGCTGCTCCGCCACCGAGAAGCCCGGCCGGGAACGGCAGTTGGGGTGGTACGGGTGCCCGTCGACCACCCGCTGCTCCCAGGCCCAGTCACGGTCCGGCCACTCGTCCGGGTGATTCTCCCGCCCCGCCCGCGACAGTGCCAACGACGCGACACTGTGCCCGAGTTCGGCGGCGAACCCCGCCGAGTGCGGTACGGCGAGGTCCGTCACCAGCCGCGCAGGATCGTCGTACGCCGCCTTGTCCAGCCGTAGGACGCGGACATGGGCGTCCGTGCGGTACGGGTCGGCGGCCGGACCGGTCAGCCGGCGGCCGTCCCGAAGGCGCAGGACGAGTCCGTCCCGGACGGGGTCCCGGCCCGCGATCCAGGGCAGCGGTTCATGGGCGAGCGCACGCCACAGCCGGGACAGCACGGCCGCGCGGGCGCCGGGCAGCTCGGCCGTGAACCGGGCGACCAGACCGGGACGGACGGCCGCCAACTCGTCGGCGACCTCGGCCTCTGCGCTGGGGGGACGATGCACGGGCGGGCTCCTCGGGTACGAGTGGGACGTCACGGTGGAGGGGCGACGACAGACATACTGATCGTCCCGCCATCTCGCCATGGACAGACCGTAGGGAACGAGTGGAACGCGTGGATCGCCTGCCCCCGCCCACCGGCGCCGTCGCCGCCTTCCGGGACGACGCCGCCTTCCGGGACGACGTCGCCGAACGCGCCGACGCCTGCGCGGCGGTGCCGCTGCTGAACTGCCTGCTGCGGGAGGTGGCCGAACCGCTGCCGGTCCCCGGCGACCGGCCGGTGTACCGGCTGCCCGGCGGCCGCCTCCTGCGCGTGCGCGGGGGCCGGCGGCCCGCCGAGCCCGAGGTCCACGCGACGAACGGCGGCTGGTACCGCGTCGGCCACACCGAACTGGTGAAACTGGTCGCCGAGGAACTGCGCCGGTACACCGGCCTGGCCAACCACGAACTGCCCACCGAGATGGCCGACAGCCGGGACGCGGTGGCGGCGCTGCTGACGGCACGCGCGCGGGCGACCCCGCCCGAGGAGCCGTATCTGCGCTCCGAGCAGTCCCTCCTCACCGGCCACACCCACCACCCCGCCCCCAAGGCGCGCGGCGGTGGCCCGCACGCCGACTGGCTGCCGTACGCGCCCGAGGCGTACGCCCGCTTCCCGCTGACGCTGCTCGCCGTGCGCGCGGACACGGTCGTCGAGGAGGGCGACACCGCCGCCCTGGACGCCCTCGGCGAGGCCCCGCCCGGCTACCGTCTGCTGCCGGCCCACCCCTGGCAGCTCGATCTGACGGCGTCCACCCTGGCCCCCGCCTTCGCCGACGGCCGCCTCGTCCGGCTGGGCACGACCGGCTTCCCCACCTGGCCGACGGCCGCGATCCGCACGGTGTACGCCCCCGAGTACCTTCCGGGGCGCGACCTGTTCCTGAAGTTCAGCCTCGACGTGCGCATCACCAACGACATCCGCCGCCTGTGGCGCCACGACCTGCTGAAACTGCGCCGCACCGACACGGCGGTCACCGAGGCCTTCGACACCATCGGGTCCCCGGCGGCCTGGCTCGGCGACCGTGGCCACCGCACCGCGGACTTCGCCTTCGAGGAACTGGCCGTCGTCGTCCGCGACGGACTGCGGGACCGGGTCCTGCCCGGCGCGACCCCGCTCCTCGCCGCCGCCCTCGTGGAGGGCTTCCCGGGCAACCCGCTGGAGGACACCACGGACCCGGCGGCCTGGTGGGAGGCGTACCTCGCCGCGGTCGTCCCGCCCGTGCTGTCCGCTTTCGCCGACGACGGCGTCGTCCTGGAGGCGCATCTGCAGAACACGCTGGTCGCCGTGGACGGCGCCGGCACACCGGTGCAGGCCCTGTTCCGGGACGCGGAGGGCGTCAAGCTGCTCCCGGACGTCTCGCGGGCGGCGGGCTGGGAGCGGCTCGTGTACTGCCTGGTCGTCAACCACCTGCTGGAGATCGCCGGGGCCCTCGCAGAGCACCACCCCGGCCTCGACCCCTGGCCCGCCGTCCGCCGAGCCCTCGCCCGCCACGACCTCCCCGAGATCCCGGCGCTCCTGGCCTCGCCCACCCTCCCCGCCAAGACCAACCTCCTGCTGCGCTGGACCGGCGCGGACGGCGCCGCCTCCCGCTACCGTCCGCTGCCCAACCCACTGCTCGGACCGTGACCGCCGGCGGCCTGCTGGATCTGCTCAACGGACTCGCCGCCCGCGCCGCAGCACGGTGTGCGGCATGTCGTCGGTGATGACCGGCGGCCGGGCGCCGTGCCCGCCCTTGCGGGCTGCGGTGTCGAGCCCCTCCAGCCGCCAGGCAGCACGGCTGCACCAGGCATCTGGAGCTACCGCGCGACGGGGCCGACATCGGCGCGAGGCCGGCTCCGGATGTCTCTCGGTGGTGAGGGACCACCGCTACCGCCCCAGCCTCGGCCGCGCCGCTGAAGCCCCCGCGGCTGCCCCCCGCTCACCCCGGCCGAACTCCCCGACGGCGATCCGTGATCCCGTGTCATCCCCGCCCACATGCTTCGGTCCCCCATGTGTCGTCTGCTTCGCGGCAACCGTGGAGCACGGAACACGGTCCCTCCATACAAAGGTGCCGTCTTCGTCTGCGACACGGAAGGAAGAGCGTGAGCAACACGAGCAACCAGCGTCGGGCGAGGGTGCGACTGGCGCGACAACGATCCGCTCCGCATGTCGTACGCCGCGGAACGCGACTTCAGGAGCCTGCGGCACGTGTCTCCCTGTGGCATCGCACGGACTGGGTTCGGCTCGGCACCGTGATGGGGGTCGTGGCCGGTATCGGCACGCTCATGTTCACCGGTGTGGCGACCTACTACGGCGCCATGGTCTCGCGTGACCAACTGGGACAGTCCCGCGAGGACGCCGAGCGGAAGCGCCTCGACCAGGCGTCGCGGGTCGGCACGTGGGTCGAGTACGCAGCGGACGGCGGTGTCCAACTGCATCTGGCGAACCCGACCCCTGATCCGGTGCTGTCCGTCGAGATGGTCATCGAGGCGACGATCGACGACAAGGACGACGACGAGTACGACGGCGATGACATCGAGGACAAGGTGGAACTACGCGTCTACTACTCGCTGAGACCGTTCGATCTCCCGCCCTGCTCCGAAATGGTCTTCGACCCTGACACCTGGAAATACACGGCCGACCAGCAGGTCGACGCGGAAAACCCGACCCCTGCCCTGCCCGCCGAGGCCGGCTGGAAACGGCAACCGCCTCCGGATCACCTCTTTGTCGCGATGCTCGGCTACACGGATCATTCGCAGAGGACCTGGTGGTGGGAGAACGGGAAGCCGGGGAGCAACCCCAACGGGGCGTACACCCTGTATGAGGCGAACAACTACGGGACCGGGGGGTTCACACGTATGGCGACGGTAAGGCGGACTGCGTCGTGTGGCGCACCGGTGAGCTGATCCGACAGCAGACGCGGCGGGTCTTGCCCTTCTGGGTGCTCGGGGGCGTCCCAGTGATGGCGCCGGGGGCGCGGCCGGCCACAGCGACGGCAGGGGCGCTTCATCGGTCGGGCTCCTGTTCGCGGGCCGGGTGCTTCCAGGGGAGGGCGAGTGGCTCGGACACTCCTCCGCGGCGATCACCCTCGGTTACTATGCTGACTTATGCCGGAAGCTGGCAGCAAGGGGCGCGGCACCATCGGCGGTCTGCTTGGGGAGCGGGGGATCGGCTCGCCGGCCGAAGCTCCCCAGATTCTCCCCAGCGCCGTTGACCGGTGATTCCCGCCTCTACACCCCGGAAAAGTCGTCCGTGGATTGTAAGGCTGAAGAGATGGGTGGCCTGGGAAAGTGTTGAGAGAGGTCGTAGCGACCCGCTATATCAAACCCCTGCACACTGGCGGCTCCGTCCCCGCCGTCGTCGAGGCAGGCGACCTGGGCACCTACGTCGTCAAGTTCACCGGCTCCGCGCAGGGCCGCAAGGCGCTGGTCGCCGAGGTGGTCGTGGGGGAGCTGGCCCGTGAGCTGGGGCTTCGGGTGCCGGAGCTGGTCCTCGCCCACTTCGACCCGGCGATCGCCACCGACGAACCGCACCAGGAGGTGCGGGACCTGCTGAACGCCAGCGCCGGGCTCAACCTCGGCATGGACTACCTGTCGGGCGGCGCCGACTTCACGCCCGACGTCGCGAAGACGTTCCCGGTGGACGCGAGGGAGGCCGGCCGCATCGTCTGGCTGGACGCCCTCACCGCGAACGTCGACCGCACGGTGCACAGCTCCAACCTCATGGTCTGGCCCACCTTCGGCACCGCGCCCCCGCGCCTGTGGCTGATCGACCACGGAGCGGCCCTGGTCTTCCACCACCGCTGGGACATCTCCGCGCCGCAGAAGGCGTACGACTTCCGCCACCACGCCCTCGGCCACTACGCGCCCGACGTGCGGGCCGCCGACGCCGAGCTGGCGCCGAAGGTGACCGAGGAGCTGCTGCGCGACGTGGTGGCGCGGGTGCCGGAGGCCTGGCTGACCTGCGAGGCCGGCTTCGACACGCCGGACGAGGTCCGCGCCGCCTACGCCGGGTACCTGCACGCGCGCGTACGGGCCTCCAGGGACTGGCTGCCCACCGACTTCCCGAGCCGTGAGGAACTCGCCGCCGAGAACGCCGCCCGGGCGGCGCGCACCCAGCGAGGCCGTCCCGACTGGCTGAAACGCGTCCCGGACCTGCACGGCAAGCCGCCCGCCGAACAGGACTGGTCCGTGCACCTGGGCTGACGTACGGGGGCGGCGCACGGCCGCGCCCCCGGTGCCGTGCGGTACCGGGGGCGCGAGCGGGGCAGCGGAGCGCCGGGTGTCAGCCCTTCAGCTGCTCGTACGCCGGCAGCGTCAGGAAGTCGGCGTAGTCCTCGTCGAGGGAGACCGTCAGCAGCAGGTCGTGGGCCTGCTGCCAGTTGCCGGCCGCGAAGGCCTCGTCGCCGATCTCGGCGCGGATGTTCGCCAGTTCCTCGGCGGCGACCTTGCGGGCCAGCTCGGCGGTGACCTGCTCGCCGTTGTCGAGGACGACCTTCGCGTTGATCCACTGCCAGATCTGCGAACGGGAGATCTCGGCGGTGGCCGCGTCCTCCATCAGGTTGAAGATGGCCACCGCGCCGAGGCCGCGCAGCCACGCCTCGATGTAGCGGATGCCGACCTGGACGGCGTTGACCAGACCCGCGTACGTCGGCTTGGCGTCCAGGGAGTCGACGGCGATCAGGTCGGCGGCCCTGACGTCCACGTCCTCGCGCAGCCGGTCCTTCTGGTTGGGCTTGTCGCCGAGCACCTTGTCGAAGGACTCCATGGCGATCGGGACCAGGTCGGGGTGGGCGACCCAGGAGCCGTCGAAGCCGTCGCCGGCCTCGCGGTCCTTGTCGGCGCGGACCTTCTCGAAGGCGACCTTGTTGACCTCGGCGTCCCGACGGGACGGGATGAACGCCGCCATGCCGCCGATCGCGTGCGCGCCGCGCTTGTGGCAGGTGCGGACGAGGAGTTCGGTGTAGGCGCGCATGAAGGGGGCGGTCATCGTCACCGCGTTGCGGTCCGGCAGGACGAACTTGGCGCCGCCGTCCCGGAAGTTCTTGACGATGGAGAACAGGTAGTCCCAGCGGCCCGCGTTCAACCCGGAGGCGTGGTCGCGCAGCTCGTAGAGGATCTCCTCCATCTCGTACGCGGCCGTGATCGTCTCGATCAGGACGGTGGCGCGGACGGTGCCCTGCGGGATGCCGACGTAGTCCTGGGCGAAGACGAAGACCTCGTTCCAGAGGCGGGCCTCCAGGTGCGACTCCGTCTTCGGCAGGTAGAAGTACGGGCCCTTGCCGAGGTCCAGCAGACGCTGGGCGTTGTGGAAGAAGTACAGGCCGAAGTCGACCAGGGCGCCGGGGACCGGGCGGCCGTCGACCTGGAGGTGGCGCTCGTCGAGGTGCCAGCCGCGCGGGCGCATGACGACCGTCGCCAGCTCCTCGTTCGGGCGCAGGGCGTACGACTTGCCGGTGCGCTCGTCGGTGAAGTCGATGGTGCGGGTGTAGGCCGCGGTCAGGTTGAGCTGGCCGAGGACGACGTTCTCCCAGGTCGGCGCGGAGGCGTCCTCGAAGTCCGCGAGCCAGACCTTCGCGCCCGAGTTGAGCGCGTTGATGGTCATCTTGCGGTCGGTCGGGCCGGTGATCTCCACCCGGCGGTCGTTCAGCGCGGCCGGGGCCGGGGCCACCTTCCAGGAGTCGTCCGCGCGGATGGCGGCGGTCTCAGGGAGGAAGTCGAGCGAGGAGGTGCGGGCGATCTCGGCGCGGCGCTCCGCACGGCGGGCGAGGAGTTCGTCACGCCGGGGCGTGAACCGCCGGTGCAGCTCGGCCACGAAGGCGAGCGCCGCATCGGTGAGGACCTCCTCCTGCCGGGGCAGGGGCTCGGCGTCGACGATGGCCAGCGGGGACGGCGCTGGTGCGGACATGAGCTGTCACTTCCTTCAGCGGTGGCACCGGGTGCCAACGGGCACGTATGGGGCATTGCGCACCCGATGTGCGGCCGGGTGCTTCTGGTCAGTGGATAGTAGTTTCCTCATCGTGGAACTTCAATGGTTTGTTGATGTCGAGATTCTCTGAGTCGAGGGAAGGTGGCGCTCGGTGCCATCCCCCTCACTCAAGGTGGACCAGGTCGGCCTCGGTGTCGATGTCGTACGGGCGCGCCACGTCCCCGCACTCCACGAGCGTGATCTGCGCCTCGTGCCCTCTCAGGTAGGCGCGTGCCCCCCGGTCCCCGGTGGCAGTCGCCGTGACGCCCGCCCAGTGGGCGGCGCCGAGCAGGACGGGGTGTCCGCGCACTCCCGCGTACGCCGCCGAGACGAGCGACGTCTCGTCCCGGTACCGGGCGAGCACCCGGGCCATGGCCTCCGTGCCGATGCCGGGCTGGTCGACCAGCGAGACCAGTGCCGCCCGCGCCCCGGTTCCGGCCAGCGAGGCGAGCCCGGCCCGCAGGGACGAGCCCATGCCCTGCTCCCAGTCGGGGTTGTCGACGAGGACGCAGCCGTCCAGCGCGGCCCGCGCCCGTACGGCCTCGGCCCGCGCCCCCAGGACGACGTGCACGCGCGCGCACCCGGCCGCGCGCAACACGGCGGTCGCGTGTTCGACGAGCGGATGTCCGCGGTGTTCGAGCAGCGCCTTGGGCCGTCCGCCGAGCCGCCGGCCGCCCCCGGCGGCGAGCAGCAGCCCCGCTACCTGGTCTTCGTTGTCCGTCATGCGTCCTGCATACCGGACCGCCCGGCAAACACCCCGGCGTGCGCGGGGTTTCATGGGGCTGAATTTCCCTCCGCCCGGTGGCGCGCCCGGCGGCGGGTGGCGTTTACTGGCCCGCGTCCCCGGGTGCCCGACCGGCGCGCAGGGGCCTTCGGCACGTTCACCATGCAGGGGCGCACAACGGGGTGTGAGGGGGAGGGCTGTGTTGCGGAGCGCGGGGCAGAGACACGTGACCGTCGGCGACGAGGACGTGAGGGTGGCGGCACTGCGGACCGCGGTGTCCCGGTTGCGCCGCCAACTCGCCCTGTTGCCCGTCGACTTCCCGGACCGGGCGGCAGCCGAGGAAGAACTGGCCGACCTCGCCGCGATGACGGCGCACGGTGTCCCCGAGATGCCGCGACTGCACCGCTCGCTGCTGCTGATAGTCGGCGCGATCGGCTCCGTCAGCGCCCTCTCGAAAGGGCTGACGGAGGTCCGTCACGCCGTGGAGCTCTTCGGCGACCCGCCGCGCCGCTGAGCCCTGCCGCGGGGGCGCGGGCTACGCGGCCGGGTTGCCGTTGGAGGTCAGCAGCGCCTCCGACAGCTCCGCCGCCACCTGCTGGAGCAACGGCACGATCCGGTCGGTGGCGGCCTCCGTGACCCGGCCGGCCGGGCCGGAGATGGAGATGGCCGCCGCGGTGGGGGAGTTGGGCACGGAGACGGCCAGGCAGCGGACGCCGATCTCCTGCTCGTTGTCGTCGATCGCGTAGCCCTGGCGACGCACGTCCTCCAGCGCCGCGATGAAGCCGTCGGGCGTGGTGATCGTCTTGTCGGTCGCGGCCGGCATGCCGGTGCGGCCCAGCAGGGCCCGCACCTCGTCCGCCGGGAAGTCCGCGAGCAGCGCCTTGCCGACACCCGTGGAGTGCGGCAGGACCCGCCGGCCGACCTCGGTGAACATGCGCATCGAGTGCTTGGACGGCACCTGTGCGACGTAGACGATCTCGTCCCCGTCGAGCAGCGCCATGTTCGCCGTCTCGCCGGTCTCCTCGACCAGGCGGGCCAGGTGCGGGCGGGCCCAGGTGCCGAGCAGCCGGGCGGCGGACTCGCCGAGCCGGATCAGACGCGGGCCGAGGGCATACCGGCGGTTGGGCTGCTGACGTACGTATCCGCAGGCCACGAGCGTGCGCATCAGGCGGTGAATGGTCGGCAGCGGCAGCCCGCTGCTCGCGGAGAGCTCGCTCAGGCCGACCTCGCCGCCCGCGTCCGCCATCCGTTCGAGCAGGTCGAAGGCGCGCTCCAGGGACTGGACGCCACCGGTGGCGGACCTGGCGGAGTCGGTGGTGCTGGCGCTGGACGTCGGCACGGCACGTTCCTTTCGGGGCTGGCGGGAGGAAAGAAGCGTACCCGGAGGCCGGTTGACTCCCGGCTTGTACGTAGCTACGTTCTGCTTGCTGGAATCCTAATTCCGCTTTGTGGAAACGTCCAGAGCGGGTTCGTCGGTCATGCCCACCCAAAGGGTGCCTCTTGACGACGCGGAACCGGGAATGAAGACTCCTTCAACAGAACGTTGAAATCGGAGGCGAGAGAGGGGTTCGGGTGTCCGAAGCTGAACTGGTGCTGCGCTCGACGCGCGTCATCACTCCCGAGGGGACGCGCGCCGCGTCGATCGCGGTGACCGGCGAGAGGATCACGGCCGTCCTGCCGTACGACGCCCCCGTCCCGGCGGGCGCCCGGCTGGAGGACGTCGGTGACCACGTCGTCCTGCCCGGCCTGGTCGACACCCATGTGCACGTGAACGACCCCGGCCGCACCGAGTGGGAGGGCTTCTGGACCGCCACGCGCGCCGCGGCGGCCGGCGGCATCACCACCCTGGTCGACATGCCGCTCAACTCCCTCCCACCGACCACCACGGTCGACCACCTGCGCACCAAGCGGCAGGTCGCCGAGGACAAGGCCCACATCGACGTCGGTTTCTGGGGCGGCGCGCTGCCCGACAACGTCAAGGACCTGCGACCGCTGCACGAGGCCGGGGTCTTCGGCTTCAAGGCCTTCCTGTCGCCCTCGGGCGTCGACGAGTTCCCGCACCTCGACCAGGACCAGCTCGCCCGGTCGCTGGCGGAGATCGCCGCCTTCGACGGCCTGCTGATCGTGCACGCCGAGGATCCGCACCACCTGGCCGCGGCCCCGCAGCAGGGCGGACCGAAGTACTCCCACTTCCTCGCCAGCCGCCCGCGCGACGCCGAGGACACCGCGATCGCGGCCCTCGTCGAACAGGCGAAGCGGCTCGACGCGCGCGTGCACGTGCTCCACCTGTCCTCCAGCGACGCCCTGCCGCTGATAGCGGAGGCCCGCGCCGAGGGCGTCCGCCTCACCGTGGAGACCTGCCCCCACTACCTCACCCTCACCGCCGAGGAGGTGCCGGACGGCGCGAGCGAGTTCAAGTGCTGCCCGCCCATCCGCGAGGCCGCCAACCAGGACCTCCTCTGGCAGGCACTGGCGGACGGCACGATCGACTGCGTGGTCACCGACCACTCGCCGTCCACCGCCGACCTCAAGACCGACGACTTCGCCACCGCCTGGGGCGGCATCGCCGGCCTCCAGCTCAGCCTGCCGGCCATGTGGACCGCGGCCCGCGAGCGCGGCCTGGGCCTGGAGGACGTCGTGCGCTGGATGTCGACGCACACGGCACGGCTGGTGGGGCTCGACGCCCGCAAGGGCGCCATCGCGCCGGGGCACGACGCCGACTTCGCGGTCCTCGCCCCCGACGAGACGTTCACCGTCGACCCGGCCGCCCTCCAGCACCGCAACCGCGTCACGGCGTACGCGGGCAAGACCCTGTACGGCGTCGTGAAGTCCACCTGGCTGCGCGGCCGGCGCATCGTGGCGGACGGCGCGTTCACCGAGCCGAAGGGACAGCTCCTCACCCGGACCTGACGCGTCCGGACCTCTGATCCATCCCCCTCACGTCGAACGACCCCGAAAGGAACACCTGATCACCGTGACGGCCCAGCAGAACTCCTCGTTGGCCAGCTTCACCGGCGACGCGAACCCCTACGGAGGCGGCGACCCGTACGCGGACTACCGCACCGCCGACCTCCCCTTCACCCAGTACGCCAACCTCGCCGACCGGCGACTGGGCGCCGGTGTCGTCGCCGCCAACGACGAGTTCTTCGCGCAGCGCGAGAACCTGCTGGTGCCCGAGCGCGCCGAGTTCGACCCCGAGCACTTCGGGCACAAGGGCAAGGTCATGGACGGCTGGGAGACCCGCCGGCGCCGCGGCGCGTCGGCCGAGCACCCCTGGCCCACCGAGGACGACCACGACTGGGCGCTGATCCGCCTCGGCGCCCCCGGCGTGATCCGCGGCATCGTCGTCGACACCGCCCACTTCCGGGGCAACTACCCGCAGGCCGTCTCCGTGGAGGGTGCCTCGGTCGAGGGCTCTCCGTCGCCCGAGGAACTGCTCGCGGACGACGTGAAGTGGACGACCCTCGTCCCGCGCACCCCCGTAGGCGGCCACGCGGCCAACGGCTTCGCCGTCACCGCCGAGCAGCGCTTCACCCACCTGCGCCTGCGGCAGCACCCCGACGGAGGCATCGCCCGTCTGCGCGTGTACGGCGAGGTCGTCCCGGACCCGGCGTGGCTCGCGGCCCTCGGCACCTTCGACATGGTCGCCCTGGAGAACGGCGGCCAGGTCGAGGACGCCTCCAACCTCTTCTACTCCCCGGCCACCAACACCATCCAGCCGGGCCGCTCCCGCAAGATGGACGACGGCTGGGAGACCCGCCGCCGCCGCGACCAGGGCAACGACTGGATCCGCTACCGGCTCGTGGACCGCGCGCAGATCCGCGCGATCGAGATCGACACGGCCTACCTGAAGGGCAACTCGGCCGGCTGGGCGTCGGTGTCCGTGAAGGACGCCGACGGGGAGGGGTCCGGTGAGTGGCGCGAGGTCCTGCCGCGCACCCGCCTCCAGCCCGACACCAACCACCGCTTCGTGCTGCCCGAGGCGGCCGTCGGCACCCACGCGCGCGTCGACATCTTCCCCGACGGCGGCATCTCCCGCCTGCGCCTGTTCGGCTCCCTGACGGAGGACGGCGCGACCCACCTGGCCGCTCGCCACCAGGAACTGGGCGGCTGATCCACCGCCCGTGAACCCGCGGGGCGCACCGGTCGGACAGCACCGGTGCGCCCCGCGCGCGTGGGAGTCCGGCGTCCCCCGCGCGGGAGCCGCCCCGCGCGCGGGGGACCGGCGGGTCGCTACGCCGCGTGGCCGCCGTCCACCGCGTACTCCGCGCCGGTGACGTACGAGGCGCCCGCCAGGTACGCCACCGTCGACGCCACCTCGTCGGCCGTGCCGAAGCGGCCGAGCGCCGTCATGGCCGCCTGTCCGTCGGCGTAGGGGCCGTCCGCCGGGTTCATGTCGGTGTCGATCGGCCCCGGGTGGACGATGTTCGCCGTGATCCCGCGCGGGCCCAGCTCCCTGGCCAGGGCCTTGGTCAGCCCGATCAGCGCCGACTTGCTCATCGCGTACAGCGTGCCGCCGGGGCCGGGCACCCGCTGGGTCATGCAGGTGCCGACGGTGATGATCCGGCCGCCCTGCGCCATGCGGGACGCGGCCGCCTGCGAGGTCAGGAAGACACCGCGGACGTTCACGGCCAGCAGCCGGTCCACATCGGCGAGCGACAGGCTCTCCAGCGGGCCCAGCAGACCCAGGCCGACGTTGTTGACCAGCACGTCGGGGCCGCCCCCGAGCGCCTGTGCCGCCCGCTCCACCGCGCCCGCCGCCTCCGCCGCGTCGGCGGAGTCCGCCCGCAGGGCCACCGCCCGGCGTCCCAGCGCCTCGACGGCCCGTACGACGTCCTCGGCCGCGTCCTTGCCGTTCACATAGGTGAGGGCGACGTCCGCCCCCTCCCGCGCCAGCCGCACCGCGGTCGCCGCACCGATGCCGCGGCTGCCGCCGGTCACCAGGGCCGTCCGGCCGGCCAGCGGCGCGGAGGAGTGCGCGAGTGAGTTCGTGTTCGTGTCCGTGTTCGTCATGAGTCCATCCCAGCGGGCCGGGCCCGCGCACGCTGGCGGTGAACGGACGTCGACCTGACCGATGAGTCGCCGACGCCGACGGAGTCCCCACCGATGACAACACGCAGCAAACCGAACAACCCGAGCATCTCGAACAACTCGAACAACCTGACAAATCGGACACCGGGCACGCCGAACAGTCCGACGGCACCGGATCTCGAACACCGGAAAGCAGGCACCCGACATGGGCAGGCTCGTTCTCACCGCCATGGTCACCCTCGACGGGGTCCACCAGGCCCCCGGCGGACCCCAGGAGGACACCCGGGACGGCTTCGACCAGGGCGGCTGGACCGTCCCTTACGCGGACGAGGACTTCGGCCGCTTCGTCGACGAGGTCTTCGACCGCGTCGGCGCGTTCCTCCTCGGCCGCCGAACCTACGAGATCTTCGCCTCCTACTGGCCGAAGATCACCGACCCCGCCCACCCCATCGCGTCCAAGCTGAACGGTCTGCCGAAGTACGTCGCCTCCAGCACCCTCACCGACCCGGGCTGGGCGGGCACGACCGTGCTCGACGGTGACCTCGCCCGGGAGGTCACCGCGCTGAAGGAGCGCATCGACGGGGAACTCCAGGTGCACGGCAGCGGAGCCCTCGCGCAGTCCCTGCTGGCGCTCGGCCTCGTCGACACCGTCCACCTGTCGGCCTTCCCCGTGGTGCTCGGCGCCGGGCGCCGCCTCTTCGCTCAGGGCGCCCTGCCGACCGCCTTCCGGCACACCGGCGGGCGCGTCACGGCCGCGGGCGTCTCCATCCAGTCGTACGACCTGGCCGGACGCCCCGAGTACGGCTCGTTCGAGCTGCCGGAGAACGCCTGACCGTACCGGGCTCGTGTCCCGTCGGCCCCCGGACAGAGCCGGGGGCCGGCGGCAGGTGGCAGGTGAACTCGCCGAAAACTCATATGACGTACCGGGAAACTCCACGGTCTTGTCATTGACATGCCACCGTCTACGCGCGTCATCATGAGGTCATGCGATTCCCCCCACGCGCCGCTCGGCTCGGCGCAGCAGCCGCAGTCCTGTCCGCCCTCCTCGTGGGCGGCACCGTCTCCGCGACCACGGCGGGCGCCTCCACCGCCGCGGTCGGCGACATCTGCTACAGCGACCTGCCCTCCCAGGCGCACGACACGCTCGACCTGATCGAGCAGGGCGGCCCCTACCCGTTCGACCAGGACGGGACCGTCTTCCAGAACCGGGAGGGCATCCTTCCGGACCGGACCACCGGCTACTACCACGAGTACACGGTGATCACGCCGGGCTCCGACACGCGTGGTGCCCGCCGCATCGTCACCGGTGAGGAGTACCAGGAGGACTACTACACGGCCGACCACTACGCCTCGTTCGACCTCGTCGACCACGGCTGCTGAGGGCCGCGGCCACCGGGCCCTCGGGCCATCGGCTCACCCGGACCTGCGGCTCCCGGCTGCGGCGAACAGCGCGCCACCGAGAACGAGCAGCGCGACACTCCCGTAGACCTCGTAGCCGTCGAGGAAACCGAGCCGCTGCACCAGGCCCAGGTTCCAGTCGGTGAACTCGTGCACCAGGCCCATCACGCCCTGAATCACGGCCAGGACACCCAGAAACTCCAGCAATCCCTTCATGTCACCGACTCTCGCCCCGCGGACCCCCCACGCACATCGGCCGCGGGGCGAGTCCTGTCCGACGGAAGGCTCCTCCTGCCCGCTCCGTCACGCCGAAGGTCGCCGGTCGTACGACTTTGGTCGGCGATCCCGTCCGCGCCGCAGTCGCGCTCCGCCGGGCTGCGTAGATTTGTCGACTGTGAAGAGTGACGAGCAGGCCATGACCTTGCCCGCCTACGCCGGGCGGCGCTGGGTGCTGCCCGGGGCGGTGGTCGAGGACCTGTACCCGCGGTCCGAACGGCCCGGTGGACGGCCGCGGCGCACCGCGCGCGACTGGATCGTCGACTTCACGTGCTTCCTGATCGCGGTCGCCGTCGGGCTGATGGCCGCAGACGCGCTCGACCAGGAGGTGCACCTCTCGCCCGCCTGGGAGGTCGCCGACCAGGTGGTCGGGGCCCTGTCCTGCGCCGCCGTCTGGCTCCGGCGCCGGTGGCCGGTCGGGCTGGCCGTGGCGATGGTGCCCGTCTCCCTGGTCTCCGCCACCGCGGGCGGCGCCGCCCTCTTCTCCCTCTTCACGCTCGCCGTGCACCGGCCGGTGCGGTACGTGGTCTGGGTGGGAGGCGCCGGCTTCCTGGTGCAGCCCCTGTACTACTGGTTGCGCCCGGAGCCGGGCATGCCCTACCTGGGGTCGGTCGTCATCGGCTCACTGCTCACCGTCACGGTCGTCGGATGGGGCCTGCTCGCCGGCTCCAAGCGCCAGCTCCTGCTCAGCCTGCGCGACCGGGCCCGGCACGCCGAGGCGGAGGCCCGCCTCCGGGCCGAGCAGGCGCAACGGCTGGCCCGCGAGGACATCGCCCGGGAGATGCACGACGTCCTCGCCCACCGGCTGACGCTGCTCAGCGTGCACGCGGGCGCCCTGGAGTTCCGGCCCGACGCGTCCCGCGAGGAGGTGGCGCGGGCGGCCGGGGTCATCCGCGAGAGCGCGCACGAGGCCCTCCAGGACCTACGGGAGATCATCGGCGTCCTGCGGGCGGGGGAGTCCGACGACGCCGGGCGCCCCCAGCCGACGCTCGCGGCACTCGACGCGCTGGTCGCCGAGTGCCGCGCGGCCGGTATGAAGGTCACTTTCGCCGGCCGCGTCACCGACCCCGACGCCGTCCCCGCCTCCGTGGGCCGCACCGCCTACCGCATCGCCCAGGAGGCGCTGACCAACGCGCGCAAGCACGCCCCCGGCACCGAGGTCGCCGTCTCCGTCACCGGAGCGCCGGGTGACGGTCTCGCCGTGTCGGTGCGCAACGCCCCGCCCGAGGGCGAGGTGCCTCACGTGCCCGGATCCGGGCAGGGGCTGATCGGACTGACCGAGCGCGCCGTGCTTGCGGGCGGCACCCTGGACCACGGCCACACGCGCGACGGCGGCTTCGAGGTACGGGCCCGGCTGCCGTGGGGATGAGCCGAGCGCCCGCGTGCGGGCGGCCGTCGCGACAGGGCCGGAGACGGCCTCCGGCAGGCGTGGTTTCGTGGGGCCCATGACTGCGATCAGACTGCTCCTCGTCGACGACGACCCGCTGGTGCGGGCCGGGCTGTCCTTCATGCTGGGCGGCGCCGGCGACGTCGAGATCGTCGGTGAGGCCGCCGACGGCCACGAGGTCGGGGCCCTCGTCGACCGCACCCGCCCGGACGTCGTCCTCATGGACATCCGGATGCCGGTGGTGGACGGACTCACGGCCACCGAGCGGTTGCGGGGCCGCGCGGACGCCCCGCAGGTCATCGTGCTCACCACCTTCCACGCCGACGAGCAGGTGCTGCGGGCCCTGCGCGCCGGCGCCGCCGGGTTCGTCCTGAAGGACACCCCGCCCGCCGAGATCCTCGACGCGGTGCGCAGGGTCGCGGCCGGCGACCCCGTGCTGTCGCCCGCCGTGACCCGGCGGCTCATGGAGCACGCGGCCGGGAGTGCCGCCGACACGAGGCGCACCCGCGCGCGTACGCGCGTGGCCGCCCTCAACGACCGCGAGCGCGAGGTCGCCGTCGCGGTCGGCCGGGGCCTGGCCAACGCCGCCATCGCGTCGGAACTCTTCATGAGCGTGGCGACGGTCAAGACCCACGTCTCGCGCATCCTGGCCAAGCTCGATCTCAACAACCGCGTCCAGGTGGCCCTGTTGGTGTACGACGCGGGGCTGTTGGACGACGAGGGGGAGGCCGGGGCCGGCCACTAGCCGGGGCGCGGGCGTGGTCGGGGTGGAGAGGCCGCACCGGGGCCCCGGCGGCGCGGGGAGGCCGGACCGCCCTGTCGGTGGGGGGTGGCCGCACCGGACCCGCCGGCACCGCTGTCGTCCCCGCTCACCTGACGCGAGGACGCGAGGACGCGAGGACGCGAAGACGCGAGGGTGCGCGGCCCCTGCCGCCCGTCCGCTCAGCCCGCCACGGACGCCGCGGCCCCCGGGACCTCCGCCAGCCGTACGGGCCGGCGCTCGCGCCGGGAGGTCTCGCAGGCCTCGGCGATCCGCAGGGCCTGCAGCGCCTCGCGCCCGTCGCACGGATTGGCCCGCTCGCCGCGCACGACCTCCACGAACGTGGCCAGCTCCGCCTCGTAGGCGGGACCGAAGCGCTCCACGAAGCCGGTCCACGGCCGGTCCGCGGCCGGCGGCCCGGTCGGCTCCGTCGACGCGATCGGCGTACGGTCGTCCAGGCCGACGACGATCTGGTCCAGCTCACCGGCCAGCTCCATGCGGACGTCGTACCCCGCCCCGTTCAGCCGCGTCGCGGTGACCGTGGCGAGCGTGCCGTCGTCCAGCGTGAGGAGCGCCGCGCCCGTGTCCACGTCGTCCGCCGCCCGGAACATCGGCGGCCCGGCGTCGGACCCGGCGGCGTACACGTCGGTGATCTCCCGCCCGGTCACCCAGCGCAGGACGTCGAAGTCGTGGATCAGTGTGTCCCGGTAGAGCCCGCCGGACTGCGGCAGATACGCGGCGGGCGGCGGCGCCTGGTCGCTCGTCACCGCCCGGACGGTGTGCAGCCGCCCGGACCGCACCGCCTCGCGCGCGCCCGTGTAGCCGGCGTCGAAGCGCCGCTGGAAGCCCATCTGCACAAGCGTGCCGGCGGCCTCCACCTCGGCGATCGCCTGCAAGGTGCCGTCCAGGTCCAGCGCGATGGGCTTCTCGCAGAACACCGGCAGCCCCGAGCGCGCCGCCCGACCGATCAGTTCGGCGTGGGCCGACGTCGCCGTGGTGATCACCACGGCGTCCACGCCCCACCGGAAGATCTCGTCCACCCCCGGCGCCGCCGTCTCGCCCAGCCGGTGCGCCAGGTCCTGGGCCCGTGCGGGGTCGGCGTCCGTGAGGATCAGGGATCCGACGTCGCGGTGGCGGCTGAGCGTGTTGGCGTGGACGGTGCCGATACGGCCCGTACCGATGACCCCGATGCGCATGGAATCAAAGTGGGCTCACAGCCCGCGCGCTGTCAACGCGTATGTCCGGACAATCGAACTACACAACTTCCCGTCAATCACGCACAGAGCTACGCTCGGCCCGTGCCCAAACCAGAAGTGGACCCGACCGTGTCGCTGGATCTCAGCGTGGATCGCAGCAGCCCCGTGCCGCTGTACTTCCAGCTGGCGCAGCAGCTGGAGGCGGCGATCGAGCACGGCGCGCTGACCCCCGGCAGCCTGCTGGGCAACGAGATCGAGCTCGCCGCGCGGCTCGGCCTGTCCCGGCCCACGGTCCGCCAGGGCATCCAGTCGCTCGTCGACAGGGGCCTGCTCGTGCGCCGCCGCGGCGTCGGCACCCAGGTCGTGCACAGCAAGGTCAGGCGCCCCCTCGAACTCAGCAGTCTCTACGACGACCTGGAGGCGGCGGGGCAGCGTCCGGCCACGAAGGTCCTGGTCAACACCGTCGTCCCCGCGACCGCCAAGGTCGCCGCCGCGCTCGGCGTGGCCGAGGAGAGCGACGTGCACCGGGTGGAGCGGCTGCGGCTGACGCACGGGGAGCCGATGGCGTACCTGTGCAACTACCTGCCGCCCGGTCTCGTCGACCTGGACACCCGGCAGCTGGAGGCCACGGGCCTGTACCGGCTGCTGCGAGCCGCCGGGATCACCCTGCACAGCGCCCGCCAGACCATCGGCGCCCGCGCGGCCACCGCCGACGAGGCCGAACGGCTCGGCGAGGACCAGGGCGCCCCTCTGCTCACCATGCAGCGCATCACGTTCGACGACACGGGGCGCGCGGTCGAGCTCGGCACGCACACCTACCGTCCGTCCCGCTACTCCTTCGAGTTCCAGCTGCTCGTACGGTCCTGATCTGCGCCGACCGTCTTCGCCATGCGTCTTCGCCGTGCGGGTTCGCCATGCGTCTTCGCCGTGCGGGTTCGCCATGTGTCTTCGCCGTGCGGGTTCGCCGCGCGGACGCGCCCCCATGTCCGGACAATGTGACCGACTCCTGCTCCCCGGCGCAGAGCGATCGTTCGCCGTGTCGGACAATGGGGCGTTTGGGGTTCCCAAAACCCGGCCGGGTTCTGGAAACCCGGCACGCACAGCACGGCACAGCAAGAAGGGCACGGCCTCGTGGCACGGTTTCGGACCTGGGTAGGCATCGCGCTGGCAGGAGCACTGTCGGTGTCCCTGGCCGGTTGCAGCAGCACCGGCGGCAAGCGCGCCGAGGACGCCCGCAAGGCCGCGGCGGCCCAGGGGAGGGCGGCGGTGAACACACCCCGCTGGACCTTTGCGATGATCACTCACTCGGGTGATGGCGACACCTTCTGGGACATCGTCCAGAGCGGCGCCGAGCAGGCCGCCGTGAAGGACAACATCAACTTCCTGTACTCCCACGACGACGAGGCCCAGCAGCAGGCCCAGCTCGTGGACGCGGCCGTCGACAAGAAGGTCGACGGGATCATCGTCACACTCGCCAAGCCCGACGCCATGAAGTCCGCCCTGGACCGGGCCCGGAAGGCGGGCATCCCGGTGGTCACGGTGAACTCCGGCTCGCAGGAGTCCAAGGAGTTCGGCGCGCTCACCCACATCGGCCAGGACGAGACGATCGCCGGTGAGGCCGTCGGCGAGGAGCTGAACGAGCGGGGCCGCAAGCAGGCGCTCTGCGTGCTGCACGAGCAGGGCAACGTCGGTCACGAGCAGCGCTGCGACGGCGTGGAGAAGGCCTTCGACGGCAAGGTCCAGCGGCTCTACGTCAACGGCACCAGCATGCCGGACGTGCAGTCCGCCCTCGAGGCCAAGCTCCAGACCGACAAGGCCGTCGACGCCGTCGTCACCCTGGGCGCTCCCTACGCCGACACCGCGGTGAAGGCCAAGCAGGGCGCGGGCAGCAAGGCCGAGATCGACACCTTCGACCTCAACGCCAAGGTGGCCGCGGGCCTGGAGGACGGCACCCTCGGCTTCGCGGTCGACCAGCAGCCCTACCTCCAGGGCTACGAGGCGGTCGACCTGCTGTGGCTCTACAGGTACAACGCCGATGTCCTCGGCGGCGGCCGGCCGGTGCTCACCGGGCCGCAGATCATCACCAAGGACGACGCCGCCGCGCTGGCCGACTACACGAAGCGGGGCACCCGATGAGCGCCACCATGGAAGCCCGGGCTGACGAAAGGATTCTGCAGACCTCTCCGCTGCGGAAGCTGCTGGGCCGCCCCGAGCTGGGCTCCGTCGTCGGCGCGATCGCCGTCTTCGTCTTCTTCGCGTTCTTCGCCGACAGCTTCCTGCGCGCCTCCAGCCTCAGCACGGTGCTCTACGCGGCTTCCACGATCGGCATCATGGCCGTCCCCGTGGCACTGCTGATGATCGGCGGCGAGTTCGACCTGTCCGCGGGCGTCATGGTGACCTCGTCGGCCCTGGTGTCGTCGATGTTCAGCTACCAGATGACCGCCAACGTCTGGGTCGGCGTCGGCGTGTCCCTGCTGGTCACCCTGGCGATCGGCGCGTTCAACGGCTTCATGCTCACCCGCACCAGGCTGCCCAGCTTCATCATCACCCTGGGCACCTTCCTCATGCTGACCGGCCTGAACCTGGGCTTCACCAAGCTGATCGACGGCACCGTCTCCACCAAGACGATCGCCGACATGGAGGGCTTCCCCTCCGCGCGGGACGTCTTCGCCTCCACCCTCACCATCGGCGGGGTCGGCTTCAAGGTCACCATCCTGTGGTGGCTCGCCCTGGTCGCCGTCGCCAGCTGGATCCTGCTGCGCACCCGCGCCGGCAACTGGATCTTCGCGGTCGGGGGCAACAAGGACGCCGCCCGCGCGGTGGGCGTCCCGGTCACCAGGACGAAGATCGGCCTGTACATGGGCGTGGCGTTCGGCGCCTGGATCTCGGGCCAGCACCTGCTCTTCTCCTACGACGTCGTCCAGTCCGGCGAGGGCGTCGGCAACGAGCTGATCTACATCATCGCGGCCGTCATCGGCGGCTGTCTGATCACCGGCGGCTACGGCAGCGCCGTCGGCTCGGCGGTCGGCGCGTTCATCTTCGGCATGACCAGCAAGGGCATCGTCTTCGCCGAGTGGAACCCCGACTGGTTCAAGTTCTTCCTCGGAGCGATGCTGCTCCTCGCGACCCTGCTCAACGCCTGGGTCCGCAAGCGCGCGGAGGCCGCCAAATGACGCAGACCGCAAGCCGTACGGCGCTCGTGGAGCTGTCCGACGTCAGCAAGAACTACGGGAACGTCCGCGCCCTGGAGGGCGTGTCGCTGGAGGTCCACGCCGGTGAGATCACCTGTGTGCTGGGCGACAACGGCGCGGGCAAGTCGACCCTGATCAAGATCATCGCGGGCCTGCACCAGCACGACGGCGGCACCCTGAGCCTCGACGGTGAGGAGACCCGCCTGTCCTCCCCGCGCGAGGCCCTGGACCGCGGCATCGCCACCGTCTACCAGGACCTGGCCGTCGTACCCCTCATGCCGGTCTGGCGGAACTTCTTCCTCGGCTCCGAGCCCCGCAAGGGCGTCGCCCCGTTCAAGCGCATGGACGTCGACCTCATGCGCCGCACCACCCGCGAGGAACTCCTGCGCATGGGCATCGACCTGCGCGACGTCGACCAGCCCATCGGCACCCTCTCCGGCGGCGAACGCCAGTGCGTGGCGATCGCCCGCGCGGTGTACTTCGGCGCGAAGGTCCTGGTGCTCGACGAGCCGACGGCGGCCCTCGGCGTGAAGCAGTCGGGCGTGGTCCTGAAGTACGTGGCGGCGGCCCGCGACCAGGGCCTGGGTGTTGTCCTCATCACCCACAACCCGCATCACGCGTACCTGGTGGGCGACCGTTTCGTCCTCCTGAAGCGCGGCGCGATGGTGGGCAACCACGAACGGGACGACATCACGCTGGACGAGCTGACGAGGCAGATGGCAGGCGGGAACGAGCTGGATGACCTGCGCCACGAGCTGCAACGCCGCTGAGGGGGAGGGGCTGTGTCACATGAGGCTGCGCCGCGTGGGCGCGACCGGCCACGACGCACCCGCACCCGGCGACGAACCGCTGCCCCCGCCCCCGTCGCATTCGGCACCCGGCGGGGCCGTGCGGCACAATCGCACCCGATGAGCACCTACCGCGACTTCACCGCCCCCATCGGCTCCCGCCGCGCCCCGGTCCTGCGCACCGTGGGTACCAGGGAACGCCGCTCGCACCTCACGGCACCCCGGGTGCCGACGGTCGGCATCGACATCGGCGGCACGAAAGTCATGGCGGGCGTCGTCGACGCCGACGGCAACATCCTCGAGAAGCTCCGCACGGAGACGCCGGACAAGTCCAAGAGCCCGAAGGTCGTCGAGGACACCATCGTCGAGCTGGTCCTGGACCTCTCCGACCGGCACGACGTGCACGCCGTCGGCATCGGCGCGGCGGGCTGGGTCGACGCCGACCGCAACCGCGTCCTGTTCGCCCCCCACCTGTCCTGGCGCAACGAACCCCTGCGCGACCGCATCGCCGGCCGCCTCGCGGTTCCCGTCCTGGTGGACAACGACGCCAACACCGCCGCCTGGGCCGAGTGGCGCTTCGGCGCCGGCCGCGGCGAGGACCACCTCGTCATGATCACCCTCGGCACCGGTATCGGCGGTGCCATCCTGGAGGGCGGCCAGGTCAAGCGCGGCAAGTACGGGGTCGCCGGCGAGTTCGGCCACATGCAGGTCGTGCCCGGCGGCCACCGCTGCCCGTGCGGCAACCGCGGCTGCTGGGAGCAGTACAGCTCCGGCAACGCCCTGGTCAGGGAGGCCCGCGAGCTGGCCGCCGCCGACTCGCCGGTGGCCTACGGGATCATCGAGCACGTCAAGGGCAGCATCGGCGACATCACCGGCCCGATGATCACCGAGCTGGCCCGTGACGGCGACGCCATGTGCGTCGAGCTGCTCCAGGACATCGGACAGTGGCTCGGCGTCGGCATCGCGAACCTCGCCGCGGCCCTCGATCCGTCCTGCTTCGTGATCGGCGGCGGGGTCAGCGCCGCCGACGACCTGCTGATCGGCCCGGCCCGCGACGCCTTCAAGCGTCAGCTCACGGGCCGCGGCTACCGCCCCGAGGCCCGCATCGTCCGCGCCCAGCTCGGTCCCGAGGCCGGCATGGTGGGCGCCGCCGACCTGGCCCGCCTGGTCGCCCGTCGCTTCCGGCGCGCCAAACGGCGCCGGGTGGAGCGGTACGAGCGCTACGAGCGGTACGCGGAGGCCCGCCGGACGTCCCGGGAGTCGCTGTGACGGTGACGGACCCCCTGCCCCACCAGGCCGGCCCCCCGGCCGAGCCCGGGCCGCCGGGCGAGGACCGTCGGCACATGATCCGGCGCCGGGCGCTCACCCTGCTCATCATCGTGCTGCTCATCGGCATCCCGGCCGGCTACCTCGTGATCTCCGCCAACCAGAGCCGCGACAGCGGCAGGCAGAAGGAGGCGAAGTACGCGGCGACCGGCATGACCGAGGGCTGGCCGTCCAGGCTGCAGCGCCGCCTCTACCAGGTGCCCGTCCCGGTTCCGTCCGAAGAAGTCGCGTACTACGAGACGAACAACTGGAAGACCAGCCGCCTCTACGTCCAGTTCGAGACCACCGGCGCCGGCCTGGACGCCTTCCTGGCGGGGCTGGGCGTCGACCGGACGGCACTGCGGCAGCAGAAGATCGCCATCAGCGACCGCGCCCGGCAGGTCACCGGCTGGGAGTTCGGAGAGTCCGGCTCCTGGTGGGGCCTGGTCAAGGAGCAGCCCGACCCGGCACCCACCCAGGACGTCGTGGTGAACATGGCGAACCCGGAGTATCCGATGGTGTACGTGGTCTCGCACACGGTCCCCTGACCGCACGCGAGCGGCGAACGTGCCCCGGCCGACCGGCCCCGGGGCCGATTGTCAGACCCCGCCCGTAGAGTCGAAGACATCTGATCCGGCACACGGGCGGGAGGTGACAGGACGTATGAGCGACATGGCCGTGGTGGACAGGAGAGCCGCCGGGCAGGCGGGAGAGCGGGGCACGGCGGGGCAGCCGGAGGAGTCCGCTCCGTCCGTCCCCCTCCGGCTCGCCGCCGTCTTCCTGCCCGCGCCGCTCCCGCGCGACGGGCGGATCGCCTTCTGGGACCCCGAGGACGGCCCCGTCACCGCGACGACCGCCGAGGACGACGACCAGCCCCCCGGACACACCCGGCTCACCGTCGTACGGCGGCACGGTGCCGGCGTACGCCGCAGGACGACGCCCGCGCTGTCGCTCCCGCTCGGCCAGGCGCTGCCCCTGCTGGTGAGCGCCCGGCACGACCCGGCCGCCCACCCGGCCACCGCCTGCTGGGGCGCCGCCGCCCTGCACGCCCTGCGGCTCGCCGCGCGCGGCCGGCTGCTGCCCGGCCTGACGGCGAGCGGGCACGACGCCTGGCGGGCCGGCCCGCTGGACCCGGACGACATCGCCCACCTGCGGGCGGTGGCCGCCGCGCTGCCCCCGGAGGGCCACGCGGTCCCGCTGGACGGCCCCGGCCCGATCCGGCTGCCGGAGCCGGAAGCACTCGTCCGCGCCTTCCTGGACGCGGTCGCCGACACCCTGCCCCGCACCCCGGCCGCACCCCACGCCGCGGGCCGGCCCTTCGCCGCCCGCACGGCCCAGCGCCTGCCCGACGCCCACGACTGGGCCGCGGAGGTCGCCGCCGGCATGGACGCGGGCGTGCGGATCTCGCTCCGCCTCGACCTGTCGGCGTACGACCTGTTCGACGGCGACGGCGACGGTGGCGGTGGCGGTGGCGGTGGCGTACGCCGCGCGGGGGCGGCGGTCGTCCAGGTGCACAGCCTCGCCGACCCCACCCTCGTGGCCGACGCGGCGGACCTGTGGTCGGGCGCGGCCGACGCGGCGTTCGGCCCCCGCGCGCGCGTGGATGCCGCCCTGGCGGTGCGGCGCGCGGCGCGGGTCTGGCCCCCGCTCGACCGGCTCACCGAGCAGGACGTGCCCGACGTCCTCGGCCTCTCGGAGGAGGAGGTCACCGACCTGCTGGGAGTGGCGGCCGGCCGGCTTGCCGCCGCCGGGGTCGCCGTCCACTGGCCCCGGGACCTGGCCCAGGACCTCACCGCGACCGCGGTGGTCCGGCCCGCGCCCGGCTCCGCGACCGACGGCACCGGCTTCTTCGAGAGCGAGGACCTCCTCCAGTTCCGCTGGCAGCTGGCGATCGGCGGCGACCCGCTCACCGAGGCCGAGATGGACACCCTCGCGGAGGCCCACCGTCCGGTCGTCCGGTTGCGCGACCGGTGGGTGCTGGTCGACCCTGCCCTGGTCCGCCGCGCCCGCAAGCGCGACCTGGGCCTGCTCGACCCGGTCGACGCCCTGTCCGTCGCCCTCACCGGCAGCGCGGAGGCCGACGGCGAGACGGTCGAGGTGGTGCCGGTCGGCGCGCTGGCCGCCCTGCGAGACCGGCTCACGGCCGGTGTGCGGCCCGCCGAGGCGCCGCCCGGCCTGCACGCCACCCTCCGCGACTACCAGCTGCGCGGCCTCGCCTGGCTCGACCTCATGACCTCGCTCGGCCTCGGCGGCTGCCTCGCCGACGACATGGGCCTCGGCAAGACGGTCACCGTCATCGCCCTGCACCTCAAGCGGGCCCGCACCGAGCCGACCCTGGTGGTCTGCCCGGCCTCGCTGCTGGGCAACTGGCAGCGGGAGATCACCCGGTTCGCGCCCGGCGTCCCCGTCCGCCGCTTCCACGGCGCCGACCGCACCCTGGACGACCTGACCGGCGGCTTCGTGCTCACCACGTACGGCACGATGCGGTCCGCCGCGGCGACCCTGGCCGAGCAGCACTGGGGCATGGTCGTCGCGGACGAGGCACAGCACGTCAAGAACCCGTACTCGGCGACGGCCAAGGCCCTGCGCACGATCCCGTCCCCCGCGCGCGTGGCGCTGACCGGCACACCGGTGGAGAACAACCTCTCCGAGCTGTGGGCCCTGCTCGACTGGACCACACCCGGGCTCCTCGGCCCCCTGAAGTCCTTCCGCGCCCGGCACGCGCGCGCGGTGGAGAACGGCGAGGACGAGGAAGCGGTGGAGCGCCTCGCCCGGCTGATCAGGCCCTTCCTGCTGCGCCGCAAGAAGTCCGACCCGGGCATCGTCCCCGAGCTGCCGCCGAAGACCGAGACGGACCACCCCGTCCCGCTCACCCGCGAACAGGCCGCGCTGTACGAGGCTGTGGTGCGCGAGTCGATGCTCGCCATCGAGGCGGCCGAGGGCATGGGCCGCCGGGGCCTCGTCCTCAAGCTCCTCACCTCGCTGAAGCAGATCTGCGACCACCCCGCGCTGTTCCTGAAGGAGGAGCACCCGCCGGGCGCGGCCGACCGGCTGACCGCCCGCTCCGGCAAACTCACCCTGCTGGACGAACTGCTGGACACGCTCCTCGCGGAGGACGGTTCGGCGCTCGTCTTCACGCAGTACGTCGGCATGGCCCGCCTCATCACCTCGCACCTGACCGCCCGCGCGGTCCCCGTCGACCTCCTCCACGGCGGTACGCCGGTGCCGGAACGCGAGCGCATGGTGGACCGCTTCCAGAGCGGGGCGACCCCCGTCCTCGTGCTGTCCCTGAAGGCCGCCGGCACCGGCCTGAACCTCACCCGCGCGGGCCACGTCGTGCACTTCGACCGCTGGTGGAACCCCGCCGTCGAGGAACAGGCCACCGACCGCGCCTACCGCATCGGCCAGACCCAGCCGGTCCAGGTCCACCGCCTCATCACCGAGGGCACGGTCGAGGACCGCATCGCCGAGATGCTGCAGTCCAAGCGGGCCCTGGCCGACGCGGTCCTCGGCTCCGGCGAGTCGGCCCTCACCGAGCTGACGGTGCGCGAACTGTCCGACCTGGTGTCCTTGCGGAGGCCGTCATGACCCCCCGCCCCGCCGACGAGGCACGCCGTGCCCTGCGCGAGGCCCGCGAGCGCGGTGAGGGAGCGCCGGGCGGTCCCACCGCCGACACCACGGACCTTCACCTTCAGCCGGGGCGGGAGCACGGCGAGGACCACGACGACCGGGACCGGGACCGGAAGAGGGAGGAGCGGGAGGAGCACATCGGGGCGCGCCCCGCGGACATCGCCCGCGCGGCGCTGCACGGCGCGCGGACCGCACGGCATGCGGGGGCGGACGGCGGCGCCGATGGCTCGGCGGGGGAGGGAGCGGCCTCTGAACAGGCACCGGCCCCGTCCCGCACCGCACCAGCGGACCGGCCCGAAGAGGCGTCCCGGCCGACCGGGACGACGCTCCCTGACGGAGCGACCGCCTCTCACCCGGCCGACCGCTCCGACGACGCGAAGACCCCTCCGGGTGAGGCGTCTGTTCCTGCTCCCACGCTCCCGACCGGCGGTGCGACCACCGCGGCCCGCCCCGGCTCCGTGGACGGAGGCGACAGCCGACCGGCGGATGTGGCGCGTGAGGCGTTGCGGGCGGCGCGTCGGCAGGCCCGGGCGGGCACCGCGGCCAAGGGGACGGCGAGCCCGCAGCGGCTGTCCGGCCCGGCCCGTCGCCCGCACGGCTCCGGCGGTTCCCGTACAGCAGACGCCCGCGCGCTCGCCGTACGGGAGTTCATCGCGGACGCGTTCCGGCTGCCGCCGGAGGTGGAGGCGGGGGCGGAGGCGGACCCGGCGGGGGAGCCGCCGGCCTCCGGAAGGTCTGCCGGGACCTTCGGCGAGTCCGCCGGGCTTGCCGGGAGGTTCGGGGGGTCCTCTGGAGGGTCTGCCGGGTCCGCCGGGAGGTTTGAGGGGTCCTCTGGAGGGTCTGCCGGGTCCGCCGGGAGGTTTGAGGGGTCCTCTGGAGGGTCTGCCGGGTCCGCCGGGAGGTTTGAGGGGGCCTCCGCCGGGTCCGCCGGAGGGTCTGAGGGGTCCCACGCAGGGACTGCCGGGACGTCCGCCGGGTCCTCCGGCGGGGCCTCCGCCGGGTCCGCCGGGTCCGCCGGTGGGCCCTACGCCGGGAACCCGGTGATGGCTTCCCACGCGGAGCTGCCGGAGCAGCCGGACCCGTCGCCCGGCCTCGACCCTGCCCCTGCCCCTGCCCCTGCCCCCGCGCCCGCAGCCACGCCCTCCCGCGCCGCGCACACCTGGGCGTCGACCTGGGCAGTGGACCCCGCAGGAGAACCGGCCGCTGCCGACGAGCCATGGCTCCCGCCCATGTCGTCGCACGAGCCCCCGCCGCTCCGGCAGCAGGCGGCTCCGCACCCGGAGCGTGATCCGGCGGCGCCGGGCCGGGCTCCGCACCCGGCGGCGTCCGGGAACCCCCGCGGTCTGCGGCCCATGGCCGCCATGGCCGCCCCGGACCGTGACGGCGAGCTCCGTCGGACCTTCCCCGCCCTCCCGCCCCGGGCGGCGGCGGACGAGGACTTCGCCGGCACATGGTGGGGGAACGCGTGGGTGACCGCCTTGGAGGAGGGCGCCCTGGACGCCGCGCGGCTGGCGCGGGGGCGTGCCTATGCCGAGCGGGGGCACGTCGACGCCATCACCGTGACGCCGGGCCTGGTCCTCGCCTACGTGCAGGGCACCCGGCCCCGGCCGTACCGCGTGCAGGTGCGACTGCGCACGCTGGGCGACGACGACTGGCAGCGGTTCCTGGACGCCGCCGTCGAGCGGCCCGGGCACATCGCCGCCCTCCTGGACAAGGAGCTGCCCCACTCCCTGGCCGACTGCGGGGTCCCCCTGCTCCCCGGCCCGGGCGACCTCGCCCCGCAGTGCAGTTGCCCCGACTCCGGGCACCCGTGCAAGCATGCCGCCGCCCTCTGCTACCAGACGGCACGACTGCTGGACGCCGACCCCTTCGTCCTGCTCCTGCTGCGCGGCCGGGGCGAACGCGACCTGCTCGACGCCCTGTCCCGGCTGAACGCGGCCCGCGCGGCCCGCGCCGCCCAGGATCGCGGACCGGCCCCCCTGCCCGGCGTCCGGGCCGGTGAGGCCCTGGCCGCGCGCACCCGGCCGCCCCTCCCGGCCCCGCTGCCCGCGCCTTCACATCCCGAACAGCCCCCGGCCTATCCGGCGGCACCGGGCGGCCCTGACCCCTTCGCCCTGGACCAACTCGCCACCGACGCCGCCGCCCGCGCGCACGCCCTGCTCACCACCGGCCGCGACCCGGTCGGCGGGCTGTCGCTGTGGCAGGACGCCGTCCGCCTCGCCGCGGCCCGCCCCGGTTCCGGCCTCACCGCCGGCACCCGCGCGCTCTACGCGGCTCTGGCCTCGGCCGCCGGTCGTGGTACGGCGGAGCTGGCGCGCGCCGTGGCCGCCTGGCGGCAGGGCGGCCCGGACGGCCTCGACGTCCTGGAGGATCCCTGGGACCCGCCGGCCGGCCGCTTCGACCGCGCCCGCCCCCTGCTGCTCTCCGCCGGCCTCCCCGCCTTCCGCCCTTGGCACAACCGCCTCACCCACCCCCGGGGCCACGTCCAGCTCCGGCTCGGGCGGACCGGTCTCTGGTACGCCTACGAGTCGGAGCCCGGCCGCGACGACTGGTGGCCGCGCGGCACCCCCGACCTCGACCCGGTCGGCGCCCTGACGGGCCTGGGCGGGCCGGGCGACCTCTGACCGAGGGCCCCACGGCCGACCCGGTCGGGTGGCTGCGCGTCCGGTCGCGGGCCGGTGAGCACACCCGCGGGCACGTCGGCGCGGTCGCCGTCGCGGTAGGCGAGCGGTGCGCCGCGAGCCTCGGCGGGTACTCGTGCCCCGGACCCGGTAAGGCCTCAGGGGAGATGAGTACTCATGGTCTCGCACACCGTCTCGCAGACCGCGAAGGTCCCCTCGGCAGACGCGAGGCTGGACGGCGACCTGGCGCTTCCCGCCGGGGCACGGGGGGTGGTCCTGTTCGCGCACGGCAGTGGCAGCTCGCGCCTCAGCCCCCGCAACCGTGCGGTAGCCGCCGGTCTGTGCCGGGCCGGATTCGGCACGCTGCTGCTGGATCTGCTGACCGAGGAAGAGGAGCGCGAGGACGCCGCCACGGGCCGGCACCGCTTCGACATCGCCCTGTTGGCCCGCCGCCTCACCGACGCCGTCGACTGGCTGGAGCGGCGCCCGGACACCGCGGAACTGTCCGTGGGCCTGTTCGGGGCGAGTACGGGAGCGGGGGCCGCGCTGGCGGCGGCGGCAGAGCGGCCGACGCGGGTGTCCGCCGTGGTGTCGCGGGGAGGGCGGCCGGACCTGGCCGGCGATGCTCTGCCCCTGGTCAGGGCCCCGGTCCTGCTCGTCGTCGGCGGCAGTGACACGGTGGTACTGGATCTCAACCGGGAGGCCGCCGAAGAACTGTCGGCCCCGCACCGGCTCCATGTCGTGCCGGGCGCCACGCACCTCTTCCCGGAACCCGGCGCCCTCGAACAGGTCGCCGAGGCCGCCGCCGACTGGTTCCGCGACCACATGCCCGAAGGACCCGAAGGACCCGAAGGACCTGAAGGACCCGGACAACCCGGGGAACCCGGGGAACGCGAAGGAGCGGACGGCCGGCGCACCGGCTGAAGCCGCGCGCGGGTGGAGGCGGCCCGCCGCGGTTTCACCGACGCCGGGCAGGAAACTCCGAACAGTGGCACGCACCCCTTTCGCCCCGCGTGAGAAAGGCGGTCACCCGGCCATGCGATTCCACGACCGCAGCGAAGCCGGCCAGGAACTCGCCCTCCGGCTCATGGAATGGGCGTCCGACGGCGATCTCCCCAACACCGTCGTACTCGCGTTGCCCCGAGGTGGTGTTCCGGTGGCGGCCCAGGTCGCCCGGGCCCTGGGTGCGCCGCTGGACGTACTGGTCGCACGCAAGATCGGTCTTCCCGGCCGACCGGAGGCGGGCATCGGCGCGATCGTGGGCGACGATCCGCCGCTGTTCGACAAGCGGGCCCTGAAGATGCTCGGCCTGAGCGAGGACCGCCTCGTCCCGGACGTGGAACGCGAGCGCGCCGAACTGCACCGTCGCGCTCTGCTGTACCGGGGCGACCGGCCCGCGCCCGACGTCGAGGGCCGGACCGTGATCGTCGTCGACGACGGCCTGGCCACCGGCGCCACCGCCCGCGCCGCCCTGCGGCACCTGCGCCGCCTGGGCCCCGCGCGACTGATCCTCGCCGTTCCCGTCGGTGCCCCCGAGTCCTGCGCCGAGATGCGCTCGGAAGCCGATGACGTCATGTGTCTGTACCAGCCGCCGGACTTCCAGGCGGTCGGCCTCTGGTACGAGGACTTCGAGCAGGTGAGCGACGACGAGGTGACCGGGACACTCCGCGCACACAGCACATCGACCCGCGACCACTGAAGGACGGGCGCTCCTCGGCACACCTTCGCACTGTGCGGTCGGTCCGGTCACGTGGACCCGGTGCCCGTGCGAGCGGGCGACGACCTCCTGCGGTCCCCGTCCGGCGCCGGGCAGGCCGGTCCGGGCAGCCCGCCGGGGTCGGCTCCTGGGGCCGGGCGTCCGGGGGCCGACTCGGTGCTCTCGCCGAGGAAGCCGCCCGACTGGTGCTGCCACAGCCTGGCGTAGGCACCGTTCGCCGCGAGCAGTTCCTCGTGGCTGCCCTGCTCGACGACGCTTCCGCGGTCGAGGACGACGAGACGGTCCATGCCGGCGACGGTGCTCAGACGGTGGGCGACGACGAGGGCCGTCCGTCCCTCCATCAACCGCCACAGGGCGTCCTGGACGAGGAGCTCGCTCTCCGAGTCCAGCGCGCTGGTCGCCTCGTCGAGCAACAGGATCGGGGCGTCGCGCAGGATGGCCCTGGCGAGGGCGACACGTTGGCGCTGGCCGCCCGAGAGCTTGACCCCCCGCTCTCCCACCAGGGTGGCGAAGCCCTCGGGGAGTTGGTCGGCGAACTCCGTGACGTGCGCGGCCGCGGCCGCCGCGTGGATCTCCTCGTCGGTGGCGCCGGGCCGGGCGAAGGCGATGTTGTCCCGCAGGCTGCGGTGGAACATGGCGGGTTCCTGCGGGACGTAGGCGATCAGTGAGCGCAGGTCGGTCTGGCGCAGCCGGCTGATGTCCTGACCACCGATCAGGACGCGTCCGGCGTCGATGTCCGCCATCCGCAGCAGGAGCCGGGTGAGTGTGGTCTTGCCGCCGCCGGACCTGCCGACCAGACCGATCCGAGCGCCCGCGGGCACGTCCAGGTCGAGTCCCTGGAAGATCGGCTTCGCACCGGCGTGGGCGAAGGTCACCGCCTCGAAGCGGATGCCGGTGTCCTTCGGCGCGAGCGGTTCGGGTTCCGTCGGGTCGAGCACGGTGGGCGGATCCAGCAGCAGCTCCGTGAACTGCGCGGCCTCGGTCATCGAGCTCTCCAGACGCCGGTAGATCTGGTTGAACTCGAACATGATCTGGGTCGCGTTGGAGTAGTAGGTGAAAGCGACGACGACCTCCTCCACTCCCTGGCCGGGGCCGCCGAAGGAGATGGCGACCAACAGCCCCAGCACGTTGGTCAGCACGGACATGGGGGCGATCAGGGTGTCGACGCGCAGATTGCCGTAGTCCCACGACCTCAGCGTCAGGCGCCGGGAGTCCGCGACCCGGCTGCGGTGTTCGTGGGCCTCCCGCCGCTCGGCCGCGAAGGCCCGGATGGTCTCCATGTTCGTGAGGCTGTCGGCGACGTGGCCGGAGACCCGGGCGATGGCCGCCTCGCGGTCGTTGACGAGCCTCTGCCGGCGACGGATCAGAGGTGTCGCGGCCACCACGGTCAGCGCGATCATCACCAGAAGGCCGACGACGAGCATCGGTTCGTAGCTCCACAGCACCACGGCACCGAACACCAGGGGGACGAGACTGCCCACGATCCGGTACGTCACCGTGTCGACGAAGTCCTCGAAGCGCTTGCCGAAGCTCAGCACCCGTTTGGTCAGGGAGCCGGCGAAGTTGTCGTGGAAGAACGCCGCGTCCTTGGCAAGGAGTTCGTCCATGCCGCTGACGTACAGGTGTTCCATGCCGAGGGCGTCCACGCGGTTCAGGCAGTGCTGCCCGACCCGCCACACGGCCTCGGCGAGCAGCAGCGTCACGCCGAAGCCCAGCACGTACGGCAGGGCCGAGGCGAGGGTGAGACCGCTGTCGTCGGCGGCCTGTCCTGCCAGTTTGGCGATCAGCAGGGGGGCGACGTAGCGGATGCCGATGTTGCCCACGGCCGGCAGCAGCAGCGCGGGCAGGGCCAGCCGTCGTAGGCGCAGCAGTTCCCGGCCGTAGTGGCGCAGTGCCAGAACGACCGCGCTCCTGCCCGGCGTCGGCCCCTGCGTGTCTGTTGTCCCCATGACACTCCCGGTGGTTCGGAAGTCGGCAGTTTCCCGTCAGGGGAGGTGCCCGGTCCAGGCATTTGACGCGGACCGGCGAGAACCGGACATCGTTGCGCCGCTCATGAGCTCCGTCCCCGCGGCCGTGCCGTGTGCCTGCTCCCTGTCTCCTCGATCACGCACGCTCTTCCCGAAGGTCGGAGAAGGCGCCCGCGGCGGCCGCCAACACCGCCGCCGCCGCGGATCGCTCCGGGAGCTGCGGGTCGGGATCGGCGCGCAGGAGTACCAGTTGGTGGTAGACCGGCGCCGTGGCGGCGGTCAGCAGGCTGTGCGCGTCCGTGTGCCGCGAGGGGAGTTCGCCCCGCTCGACAGCGCGGTGGACGAGGACCTCGCACTGGGCGTACCGGTCCGCCCACAGCTTCTTCTGCGCCCGCGCGGCCTGTTCGGAGTGGAACGAGGCGGCCATCAGGGCGACGGCGAACGACGGCTGGACGACCAGGGAATCCTGGATCTCCTGGTTGAGGGCCGTCAGATCGCCGCGCAGGGAGCCGGTGTCCGGCGGCTGCCAGTCCATCTCGCCGGCGGCGTCGATGACGTCGACGAGCAGCCCGCCGACATCGCGCCAGCGCCGGTAGACCGTGGCGCGGTGCACTCCCGCGCGCGTCGCGACACCCTCCATCGTGAGTCCTTCGTGGCCGCCTTCAGTGAGTTCGGCGCGCACCGCGTCGAGAACCTGGGCGCGTATGCGGGCGGTGCGACCGCCCGGACGGCGGTCCGGCGTCGTGGCCGGCGGGTGGTCTGTCATCGGGGATCCCATATCCGGTTGATCGGCGGAGCCGGGCTGTGCCAGCATCCTAATGCAACAGCTGTCGCACTAGTGGTCCACCCGAGAGGAACCGCCTCCACGATGCCGCCCGTTCCCGCCGACCCCACCGCGCTCCACCCGATGCCCGAGCACCCGCGCGTCGTCCTGCTCAAGCCGTTGGTGAGGTCGCCGCTGATCGAGGTCGGTGACTTCTCCTACTACGACGACCCGGACGACCCCACCGCGTTCGAGACGCGCAACGTCCTGTACCACTACGGACCCGAGCGGCTCGTCATCGGCAAGTACTGCGCGCTGGGCACGGGCACCCGGTTCATCATGAACGGCGCCAACCACCGCATGGACGGCCCGTCCACCTTCCCCTTCCCCACCATGGGCGGCTCCTGGGCGGAGCACTTCGACCTGATCACCGACCTGCCCGGCCGCGGCGACACGGTCGTCGGCAACGACGTCTGGTTCGGCCACGGCGCCACGGTCATGCCCGGCGTCCGCATCGGCCACGGCGCGATCATCGCCTCCGGCGCCGTGGTCACCGGCGACGTGCCCGACTACGGCATCGTCGGCGGCAACCCCGCCCGGCTCGTCCGCACCCGCTACGAGGCCGCGGACGTCGCCCGCCTCCTCGCCGTGGCGTGGTGGGACTGGCCCGTGCGGCACCTCACCGAGCACGTACGGACGATCATGTCGGGGTCGATCGCGGAACTGGAGGCGGCCGCCTCGCGGATCGGCCGCCCCTGACAACCGGGCGTGCCGTCGTACCGGCGGACACGTCCGGGCCCCACCGCCCTTCGACCGCCACCCGGCCCCCTCGGAAACGAGTGATCGACCATGCCCCACCCCCGTGCCCACATCGCGATGGTCGGCGTACCCGTCGTCAGCCATGTTCTGCCCAGCCTCGCGATCATCCGCGAGCTGGTGGCCCGCGGCCACCGGGTCACCTACGCCAACGACCCGCTCGTGGCCGACCGGATCACGTCCGCCGGTGCGGAACTGGTGCCCTGCACCTCCACACTGCCGGTCGCCGACAACAACTGGCCCGACGACCCCATCGCCGCGGCGAGCCTCTTCCTCGACGACGCCGTCCAGGCACTCCCGCAGCTGCGCGCCGCCTACGACGACGACCCGGCCGACCTCTACCTCTACGACATCGGCGCCTACGCCGCGCGTGCCCTCGTCGAGGCGCAGGGCCGTCCCCTCCTGCAGTTGTCCCCGACGTTCGTCGGCTGGGACGGCTACGAGGAGGAAGTCGCGGCGTATCTGCGCAAGTTGCCGGGAGCCGACGCGTACCGGGACAGGTTCGCGCGGTGGCTCGCCGAGTGCGGGGCGACCACCAGGGACGTGGACTCCTTCTCCGGGTCGCCCGCCCGGGCCCTCGCCCTGATCCCGCGAGCGATGCAACCGCATGCCGACCGGGTCGACACCGACACGGTGACCTTCGTCGGGCCCTGCTTCGACACCCGGGCGGACACGGCCGGCTGGACCCGCCCGGCGGGTGCCGACAACGTGCTGCTGATCTCCCTGGGCTCCGCGTACACGCGCCGGCCCGAGTTCTACCGCCAGTGCCTCGCCGCCTTCGGTGACCTCCCCGGCTGGCACGTCGTACTCCAGATCGGCAAGTACACCGACCCCGGGGAACTCGGCGACATCCCGGCCAACGTCGAGGTGTACTCCTGGGTCCCGCAGCGGGCGATCCTGGAGCAGGCGGACGCCTTCGTCACCCACGCCGGCATGGGCGGCTGCGGCGAGGGGCTCCTCGCCGGCGTTCCCATGATCGCCGTGCCGCAGGGGGCCGAGCAGTTCATGAACGCCGACCGACTCGTGGAACTCGGCGTCGCCCGCCGTGTGGACACGGAGGACGCCACCGCCGAGACCCTTCGCGTGGCGCTGAACGACCTGGTCACGGACCCGCAACGCCGCGACCGCTCCCGGCGGTTGCAGGCCGGCGCCCGGGCCGAGGGCGGCACCCCGCGCGCCGCCGACCTCATCGAGGACATACTGGCCTCCGCCGCGAGCCCCGCACCGTGAACAGCGCCGGTTCTCCGCCCGCGGGTGGAGTCGGTCTCCGGGAGCAGGCCCATGCGCCAGGGCAGCGGAGGTGGTCGCCGCCGGCGCCGGGGCCCGTGCCCTTTCGCGGCCTCCCCGACCGCGCGGCGAAGCCGACCCGTCGGGCGGTGCTGACATGCGCGGGCACGTCTCTTGGTTCCGTGAAGGAGCCTGAGTTGCCGCATTCGGCTCGAAGTTTCCCGAACCCCTCAACCCCCTCCGGCGGCAGCTCGCGCGGGCTCGGGGCATGCTGGGCGCCCATCAGCACCAAGGCCGAGAGGAGTCCACGCCTGCGGGTAGGGTCCTTGGGCATGAGCGCAACACCGAACGACCTACGCCGGGTTGGCCGCAGCGCCCCCCTCGGAATCGGGGCGGCCTTCACCACCGCCGCGTTCGGCGCCAAGGCCATCATGCGGGAGGAGGCGCTCTCGACCGCCTGCCGGTCCGTCCGTGACAGCCGGGCCAAGGACGCCGAAGCCGCTGTCCAGGTGCTACGGGACGCCGCCCGTGCTCTGGAACGGGGCCGCCGGTGAACACCCCCGGCCGGGTCACCCCGCGCCGCCTCGGCGCCGCCGCCGCGATCTACGGCGTGTTCGTCGCGGGCTGGTACCTGGGTCAGCCCGTCACCCCTGAATGCCACGTCGACCAGGCCGCCCTCGACCGGATCGCCGAGGAGCACGGAACCGAACCCTCACCCACACCCCCACCGACGGTGCACCCCACACGGTACGGCTCGGCGTCCCCCCTCCCGCTCGGCCCCACGCCGGACCCGACCTACCACCCGCGTGGGGGCGCCGACACCACGCTGACCCGGACGTTGACCGCCTACGCCGTCACCTGCACCGACGACACGAGCGAACGCCCCCGCCTCCAAGGGTGGTTCGAGGGTCACTGGCTGTAGAGAGGCGGTGTGGCCCGGAGTGTCCGCCGACGCGGGCGCCGGCCCGGCGTCGTGCGACACTCCCCGGATGCCTGCCTGGACAACCCTGCGCCGCCTCGGCGCCGCCACCACTCTGTACGCCGTGTTCCTGACGGGGTGGTGGCTGGGCCAGCCCGTGCGCTCCGACGGCTGCCTCGAGGACCGGCTCGCCGCCGGGGCGGAAGGCCGGCCCACACCGGTGGAACCGGCCGACCCCAACCGGTACCTCGAGAACCTCGACCTCGACTTCGGTCTCCTGGACTGGGCCGATGACATGGACGGCTACCGCGACGGCGAGTACGGTCCCAGCGACTACGGGTACGACCTGCTGGGCGGGCCCGAAACGTATGACACGTCCGGCGCCGTCCACGCTCCCTGCTCCTACAAGAAGCGCGCCCGCCTGCTCGCGTGGATCAACGGCGACTGGGGCTGACGCCACGCCCGCCGTTCCGCTCGGTCGGGCCACCGCCAGAGGCGGGCGAGTGTCGTGCACGGCCGAACGCGCCCCCCCCGGTGCTCCCCCTTCAGGCGGCACCGGGGCGGAAGGTGTGCGGGGACCCGGACGTCAGTCGTCGTACGACAGGCCGTGCCCGGAGCGGAAGAGGACCTCGGCCGGATCGTCGGCCCGCTGGATGGGCACGGGCAGCTTGCCGCGCGGCGCGACCCGGCCGGCGATCACCCGGGCGGCGGCGCGCAGTTCGACCTCGGTCCAGCAGTAGGAGACCAGTGAGGCCGGGACGTCGCCGAGGTGGGCGATGTCGTAGGGGTTGCGCACCGCGAGGTGGACGACGGGGACGCCCGTCGCGAGCAGCCGGGACACCAGGGTGCGCTGGGCGCTGGCGGCGTCGACGTTGTCGGTGGTGACCACCACCGCGTCCCGTCCCTGTGCGGCGGCCACGGCCTCGTCGATCTTCACCGCGTCGGGCGCCCGGCCGGTGGCGAGGTGGGTGGTGCTGTAGCCCAGTTCGTCGAACGCCTTGGCCAGCTCGGGCACCGTGGTGCGGGTGTCGTCGGTCGGGAACGCCGGGCTGGCGCCGACCACGAGCAGCTTCTTCTGCCCGCGGCGCAGCGGGAGCGCCTCGTCCTCGTTGACCAGCAGGGTGGTGGTGCGCTCGGCGATCCGGGCGGCGGCGAGCCGGTGCCTGCGGGCGCCGACGACCCGGTCGACCTCCTTGGGGGAGATGTAGGGGCTGCCGCTGAGCAGGCCGACCTTGTCCTTGACCCGCAGGATGCGCAGGACCGACTCGTCGAGTCGGTCCTCGGTGATCTCTCCGCTGCGGACGGCGGCCAGGACGCCGTTGTAGGCGACGTCGATGTTCGGCGGGAAGAGAAGCTGGTCGACGCCGGCCTTCAGGGCGAGCACCGGCACGCGGTCGTCGCCGTACTTGGTGCGCACGCCGCGCATGTTGAGGGCGTCGGTGACGATCACGCCGTCGAAGCCGAGTCCGTCGCGCAGCACGCCCTGGAGGATCGTGGGCGACAGGGTGGCCGGTTCGTTGCTGGGGTCGAGCGCGGGGACCTGGAGGTGCGCGGTCATGATCGAGTCGACGCCGGCGGCGATCGCGGCCTTGAAGGGCGGTGCGTCGACGCGGTCCCATTCCTCGCGGGTGTGGGTGATCACGGGCAGTCCGGTGTGGCTGTCCTCCCCGGTGTCCCCGTGGCCCGGAAAGTGTTTGGCGCAGGCCACGACGCCGGCCTGCTGGTAACCCGTCACCTGGGCCGCCACCATGCGACCCACTTCGCGGGCGTCGGCGCCGAAGGAGCGGACGTTGATGATGGGGTTGGCCGGATTGACGTTGACGTCGGCGACGGGGGCGAAGTTCTGACGGATGCCCAGGGCGGCGAGTTCGGTGCCCGATATCAGTCCGGCGCTGCGCGCGTCGGAGAGCGAGCGGCCCGCGCCGAGCGCCATCGCGCCCGGGAGCTGGGTGGCGCCGCTGCCGATGCGGACGTTGACCCCGTGCTCCTGGTCGATGGAGATCAGGGACGGGATCGGGGTGGGCAGGGCGAGCGAGGCGCGCTGCACACCGTTCGACAAGTCCGCTATTTGGTGCGGGTCTTGGATGTTGTTCGCCCAGCCGGAGAAGTAGATGACACCGCCGATGTGGTACTTGGCGATGAGCTCGGCCGCGGTGCGGACGCCGAGTTCGCGGAGGTTGCGGTCCTGGTCGAACTGGCTGGGAGAAGTCGCCGACGTACCGTAGAAGTACGGCACGAACAGCTGGCCGATCTTCGCCTCGATGCTCATCCTGGAGATGATCTTCTTGAGGCGGTTGTCGCGCTGGTGCGCGACCGCGGGGGTAGCCGCCACGCCCACGACGCCCGTCACGCTCGCGGCGACCACGGTCGCGGAGGCGAGAACGGTTCGTCTGGACAGACTCCGGTCCTGCATGCGGACATGCTCCTTCCAGCCTTGCTCATCAAGGGAATTGAAGGAAATGCGAAGGACGCCGAACAGCGGGAACGTAGCCCGCGGATCACGGGCAGGGCAAGAGGTCTAGACAAAATAGGTCTAGACAAAGTGAAGGCTCTCCTGCCGTATGCGTCGGTGCCCTGAGCAGGGCCGATATACCAGCCCCACGTCGGCGACCACGACGTGCCCGAAGCCATGGCCCGGACCGCCAAGGCCGTCCAGAAGGAAGGGGTGACCGCTGGTGGAGCTGGGTAGTTGCCGACGTGGGCCGGGCAGGACTAGCATCCGGCACGCTGTTCGGGCACGGGGCCCGAGGTTGTGAGGGGTTGGCATGGTTGCTGGGCGTGTGATTCGGTTTGACGGTACCCGGGGGTATGGGTTCATCGCTCCCGAATCGGGCGGTGAGGATGTTTTCCTGCACGTGAACGACTTGCTGATACCGGAGGCCGAGGTGCGCCCCGGTCTCCAGGTGGAGTTCGAGGTGGAGGACGGCGGCCGGGGTCTGAAGGCGTCGTCCGTCCGGCACTCGACGCAGTCGGGAGCCGAGAGGTCGGTCCCTTCCGTGCCGACGCCGGCCGCCGCCGCGTCATCGGCGGGCGGGGCGCCGGCCTTCTCGGGGGCGAAGTGGGCGGAACCCGACAAGACCGCAGGCGGGGACGAGCCGATGTGTGACGTGCTCAGCGTGGAGCAGTTCACCTCCGAGGTGACCGAGCTCCTGCTGAAGGCGGGCCCGGGGCTGACAGCGGCGCAGGTCCTCGAAATCCGCCACGAACTGCTGAAGTTCGGCGAGCGGCACGGCTGGAGCGAGGCCTGACAGAACCCTTCCCCCGGGTGGAGCCGAAGACGGGGTAATGACATGTGACGGCCCCGGCGCCGTTCCACTGCGGAGGTGCGGCAGTCGAACGGCGCCGTTGTCGTACGGGGGAGGAGGCGACGTGACGCGCACGCCGCTCTCTCCCGCGCGGACCGTCCGCCCTCTCAGTCGCCCGGCCGGTACCTGCGCTCGACGTGACCCGTCAGCTCGTCGGGATGGAAGTAGACCCGCCGCAGCTCCCCGCTCGCGTAGCGCTCGACCTGGTCGGCGAAGTGCGGCGACTCGGGGTGGCCGCTGACGCCGCCCGCCGTCACCGCCCAGGCGCGCACGCGGGGCCCGAACTCCACCACCGCGACGAAGCTGTTGCCGCTGGTGCCGTAGTACCGCTTCGTGCCCGGGTAGCTCCTGGCCCCGAACGACGCCAGCGACCCCCAGCGCGACGAGGCGAAGGGGACCGGGACGCTCGGCTTGTCGTCGCTGAACTCCTGGACGATGGCGCCGTCGTTGCGCTGGTAGCGGTTGATGTCGCCCCAGGGCACCTCCTGGCTGCCGAAGTCCCGCTCCAGCCGGGCCACTGCCGTGCCCAGGGCGTCGAGGCGCTGGGTGTCCGTGGCGCGGTCGGCCATGTAGTCCCAGCCGGACAGCCCGGCGTCCGCCGCCGCCCGGGCCGTCATCGCCCACAGGTCCTCGCCCCAGAACACGGCCACCGACATGGCGGTCGACTCGGCGGACCACCGCGTGTCCCAGTCGCGCAGCAGGGCGATCGGGGCGGACAGCCGCTTCTTGCGCGCGCTGCCCGGGGGCAGGGCGTCCCAGGCGGCGACGAGGCCGGGGATCAGCCGGGCGAACGCGGTGAGGTACGGGTCGAAGGCGGCGTCGATCAACGTCCGGGGCGTGAAGTCCTTGCGCGCGCTGAGCACCCGGATCGCCTGCGGTCCGCGCGGGTTCTCGCCGAACCGGTCGAAGTAGCGCGGGTAGTCGGCCGCGTCGGGGCTGTCGTCCCCCGCGGCGGTCCAGGGCCAGTTGTTGGTGTTGAACGCCCAGCCGTTCTTCGGGTTCACCACCTGGGGCATGCTCGCCAGGCTGTGCAGGCCGTTCCAGTCGGTCGCCGGGTCACTGCCGTCGACGGTCTTCAGGTAGTCGAAGCGGTCGTCGCGCTTCGGCATGAACTGCGGCATCAGGAAGGCGATGTCGCCCCTGGAGTCGGCGAAGAGGGTGTTGTTGGAGCTGTTCGCCTTGAGTTCCGCGATGCCGATGTACTCGTCGTAGTCCCGCGTCCTGGTGCGCAGGTAGCTCTGCTTCAGCGCGTCGACGGGCTTGTTCATGAGCGCGCACGCGATCCACTTGCCGTCCTCCTCGCGGACGATCGGGCCGTGGTGCGTGGCGTAGGTCGTGAATCGGCGCTCCTCCTGACCGCCGTCCTCGGTGCGTACGGAGAGCGTGACCTGCTTGGTCGTCACGGGGCGCAGTTCGTCGCCGTACCGGTAGCGGTGCCTGCCGTCGTCGCCGGTCACGACCGTCTCGGCGAAGTTGTCGATGTTGTCGACGCCGCTGGAGGTGTGCATCCAGCCGGTGTCGGCGTTGAAGCCCTGGTAGATGAAGAACTGGCCCCAGGTGGCGGCGCCGTAGGCGTTGAGTCCCTGCCTGCTCGTCACATGCTGTTCGGCGCGGAAGAAGAAGCTGGTGTGCGGGTTGATGAGGAGCAGCGCGTGGCCGTCGCGGGTGTGGCTCGGTGCGATCGCCATGCCGTTCGAGCCGGTGGGTTCCCGGAACGTCAGACCGCGCTCCTCGTCGGTCATCGGCAGGGCCCGCCCGCTGTAGAAGGCTTCGAGCCGGCTGAGCGGGACGGACTCGATGTCACCGCCGATGCTGCCCTCGGAGAAGCTGAGCGGCATCCAGGGTTCGAAGCGGCGGATGACCCGGGGGCGTACCTCGGGATGGGTGGCGAGGTAGTAGTTGAGTCCGTCCGCCCACGCCTGCGTCAGCGCCCGCAACCAGGCCGGGCAGCGCGCGTGTGCCTTCTTCAGCTCCTCGTGGTCGAGGTAGAGCCGCTGGCGCAGGTCCTGCCACACCGCGCTTTCGCCCTCGGCTTCGGCGAGGCGGCCGAGAGCGACCAGGTAGTTGGTCTCGACGCGGTTGAAGTCGTCCTCGGCCTGGGCGTACATCATTCCGAAGACGGCGTCGGCGTCGCTCTCGCCCAGCACGTGCGCGACGCCCCAGTCGTCCCGGGTGATCGTCACGCGCGCCACGTGTCTGCGCCAACGGGCGGCGGTGGGCGCGGCGTCGGCGGCGACGGCGGTCGCGGCGGGCAGGGCCGCTGCGGCGACGGCGAGCCCGGCCGCCGTGCCGAGGACGCGGCGTCGGCTCACTCCGGTGAACTGCGCATGATGCATGAGCTGCCCCACTTTCCTGCGAGCCTCAACGGGCAGGTGCCACCGCCCGTTGATCAGTTACAGGGACAGTCCTATCCGGGTGACCGTGGACTGACAAGGCGGCGCTCGTCATCCGACGTGCCCCGCACCCGATGGGGTGCGACTCCTCAGGCCCGCAACGCGTCGATCGCGGTGTCGATCGCGGACAGGGCAGCCGCCCTGTCGAGACCTGCCCTCGATACGAGCGAGAGGCCCTGGACGAGGTAGAGGAGCAGCTGGGCCTGGGCCTCGGGAGGGGCGTTGTCCGTGACCTCTCCGGTGGACTGGGCGCGGCGGAGTGCGTCGGCGACGAGGTCGGTGAAGCGGCGATAGGAGCGGGTCACGACCTCCGTGGCTTCGGCGTCGTGGGGAACGAGTTCGGCGGTGGTGTTGCCGACCATGCAGCCGTGCGGCGCGCCCACGTCGGAGATCAGTTCGTCCAGGCGCGCCGGGTGGGTGAGGATCTCGCGGAGCGCCGGCAGGAGGGGGGTCGTGTCGAGCGCGGTGACCAGGTGCCGCTCGTACACGTCCCAGTAGAGCCTGACGGCGTCGAGGTAGAAGCGGCGCTTGTCGCCGAAGGTGCCGTAGAGGCTGCCGCGTTCGACGGCGAGCGCGTCGACCAGGTCCTGGACCGAGGTCGCCCCGTACCCCCGGGACCAGAACAGCTCGACTGCGCGCGCCAGCGTCTTGTCCTTGTCGAACTCGCGGGGTCGTCCGGTTCGTGCCACGTGGCCGAGACTACAACTTCTTGACAGAGCGTTCAAGAAGTCATAGCTTCCGTCCCGTTAGTTTTTGAACGGTTGCACAGAAGTCGGTCCGGCTGCCATGCGCCGGGCGTGGAGGGTGAAGCCATGCAGTTGGCGGGGAAGACAGCACTGGGCCCGGACCTGGGTGGTATGGGCCTGACCACCGCACTCAAGCGCACCTCCGACCCGAGCGAAGTGGCCCACGTGATCGCTTTTCTCGCCGGCGACCGCGCCAGTTACGTGACCGGCGCGATCGTGGCCGCCGACGGTGGCCGGACCGCTGTCTGACCGCCGTCATCGTCGTCCCGACCATGCGCCTCGGCGCCGAACGAGAAAAGGAAGCTCATGGGCCGTCTTCAAGGAAAGCACGCACTGATCACCGGAGGGACGAGCGGCATCGGTCTCGAGACCGCCCGCGAGTTCCTCGCCGAGGGAGCGTCCGTCGCGATCACCGGCCGGTCGCGGGACAGGCTGGAGGAGGCCGCCCGGCAACTGGGGGGTCCGGTGCTGACCTTCGTCAGCGACGCCGGTGACGTACCCGGCCAGGCGGCGCTCGCCTCGCGGTTGGGGGCGGAGTGGCCGAAGCTCGACATCCTGATGAGCAACGCCGCCGACGTCACGCACCTCCCTGTCGAGGAGTGGACCGAGGAGGCGTTCGACAGGCTTCTCGCGGTCAATCTGAAGGCGCCGTTCTTCCTGATCAGAAGCCTGTTGCCGCTTTTCGCGCAGCAGTCCTCGGTCATTCTCGTCGGATCGGTCTCCGCCTTTGTCGGGCACGAGAACGCGACGGTCTACGGCGCGGCCAAGGCGGGCCTGCTGTCCTACGCTCGCGGGCTGACGTATGAGCTGAAGGAGCGGGGTGTCCGGGTGAACGGGCTGAGCCCGGGGCCGACCGTCACCAATACGTTCGCGCCCCTCGGGCCCGAGCGGCAAGCCGCGATCCACGAAGAGCTCCGGCGGACCGTGCCCCTCCATCGGCTGGGGACCGCCACCGAGATGGCCAAGGCGGCCGTCTATCTCGCCTCGGACGAGTCCGCCTACACCGCCGGCACCGTGCTGCGCGTCGACGGCGGCATCGGGGAGCTTGCCTACTAGGACCTGCCCGGCGGTCAAGTTCGCGGCCGGATGACCGCGGCTGCTGCTGTGGCGGTGCCGAGGAAGACGTACCGCGCCTGCCGAAGCGGGTGGCGACCGCCCGGGACTGGTTCCGGGCGGTCGCCACCCCTTCGACGGTGTTGCGTTTCGGCGGTCCTCGTCGAAGCAGGGCGGGCGTCCGCCACGCGAGTCCTTTCGCAGGCGGGCGGCCTGGCTGCCGGTCCGGACTGCCGGCCGACAGGCCCGCGAACTCTCCTCGGCAAGGTGCGCTCGCCCCACCCTGCTGACCCGCGCCGCCGTCGCCGGCATGCTGGAACGCGGCGAAGCAAAGATCGTCAACGTGGCCGGGACCCGCCACGCCGTCTGCGCCGGCTCCCTGGCCCACCTCGTCACCCTGTCCCGGACGGTCAGTGCCGAACTCGACGACACCGGCGTCCAGGTCCGGTCCTGTGCCCCGGCATCGTCGCCACCGAATTCCACTCGCGCCAGGGCCTCGATCCGAGCGCCGTGCCCCGCATGAGCGCCCAGGACGTCGTCACTGCCGCCCTGCGCGGCCTCGGACTCGGCGAAGTCGTCTGTGCCCCCGGAGTCGAAGACGCCCACCTTCTCGACGCCGTCTTCCAGGCCGACCTCGCCGCCTTCGGCGGGCGGAGCCCGGAACCCGCCTCCCGCTACCGGGGCGACTGAACCAGCCCTCGTCGCGAGCCGTGTCAGCAGACGGCGGTGAGACCGGTCAGGCGCAAGGGCGCGTCGGTGCGGGCGATGATGTCCTCCAGGGTCACACCCGGCGCGGTCTCCACGAGGGCCAGGCCGTGCTCGGTGACGTCGAGGACGCCGAGGTCGGTGATGACGCGGTGGACGCACCGCTCGCCGGTGAGCGGCAGGGCGCACTCCTTGAGGATCTTCGGTGAACCGTCCTTGGCGGTGTGCTCCATCAGGACGATGACGCGGCGGGCCCCGTGCACGAGGTCCATGGCGCCGCCCATGCCCTTGACCATCTTCCCCGGGATCATCCAGTTCGCCAGGTCACCGCGCTCGGACACCTGCATGGCACCCAGGACGGCGGTGTCGATGTGCCCGCCGCGGATCATGCCGAAGGAGAGGGCGGAGTCGAAGAAGGCGGCTCCGGGCAGGACGGTGACCGTCTCCTTGCCCGCGTTGATCAGGTCGGGGTCGACCTCGTCCTCGGTGGGGTAGGGGCCCGTGCCGAGGATGCCGTTCTCGGAGTGCAGCACCACCTGTACACCCGGCGGGAGGTGGCCGGGGATGAGAGTGGGCAGGCCGATGCCGAGATTGACGTAGGAGCCGTCGGTGAGTTCGGCGGCGGCGCGGGCCGCCATCTGTTCGCGGGACCAGGCCATCAGGAACGTACCGTCCTCTTCTCGATCTGCTTGTCGGCGGCCTCGTGGGCGCTGAGCGCCACGACCCGCTGGACGTAGATGCCGGGGACGTGGACCGTGTCGGGGGCCAGTTCGCCCGGCTCGACCAGTTCCTCGACCTCGGCGATGGTCACCTTGCCCGCCATGGCGGCCAGGGGGTTGAAGTTGGCGGCGGCCCTGCGGAAGACGAGGTTGCCGTGCCGGTCGCCGCGCCAGGCCCGTACCAGGGCGAAGTCGGTGGTGATGCCGTGCTCCAGGACGTGGGGGCGGCCGTGGAACTCGCGGGTCTCCTTCGGCGGGGAGGCGAGTGCGACCGTGCCGTCCGACGCGTACCGCCAGGGCAGCCCGCCCTCCGCCACCTGGGTGCCCACACCGGCCGGAGTGTAGAAGGCGGGGATGCCGGCGCCGCCCGCGCGCAGGCGTTCGGCGAGGGTGCCCTGCGGGACCAGTTCCACCTCCAGCTCCCCGGCCAGGTACTGGCGGGCGAACTCCTTGTTCTCGCCGACGTAGGAGCCGGTGACGCGGGCGATGCGGCCGGCGGCGAGCAGAATGCCGAGGCCGTGACCGTCCACGCCGCAGTTGTTGGAGACGACCTCCAAGTCCTGCGCGCCCTGCTCGTGCAGGGCGCGGACGAGGATTTCCGGTACACCGCTGAGGCCGAAGCCGCCGACGGCGAGTGTCGCACCGTCGGGGATGTCGGCGACGGCCTCGGCGGCGGTGCCGCGGACCTTGTTCACGTGCGAGGTTTCCTTTCAGGTGGTGGCGCCGGGCAGGACGGTCGACCAGCCGCCGTCGACGACGAGGTTGGCGCCCGTGATGTAGGACGCCTCGTCCGAGGCGAGGAAGACGGCCGCGTTCACCACGTCGTCGGGTGTGCCGATCCGGCCGAGGGGGATGTGCCGGGCGATGGAGCGCATCGGATGGTCCTCCGCGAGGAGGTTGGCGCGGGAGCCGTCGGTGTCGACCATTCCCGGGCTGACGCAGTTGGCGCGGACGCCGTACGGCGCCCCCTCGGCGGCCAGTTGCCGGGTCAGCGCGATCACGCCGCCCTTCGACGCCGAGTGCGCGGTGCGCCGGTTGGTGAGCGAACCGGCCAGTCCGGCGGTGGAGCCGACGGTGAGGACGCAGCCGCGACTCGCGAGCAGATGCTGCCAGGCCGCCTGGACGGTCAGCCACACCGAGTCGAGTTCGGCGCGCAGGGTGAAGACGAAGTCCTCGTACGGCTGACCGGCGACGTCCCCGAAGCGAACCGCGCCGGCGTTGGCGTACACGATGTCGACGCCACCGAAGGCATCGGCGGCCTCCGCCACCCAGGAACGCACGGACGCCTCGTCGGTGACGTCGAGGGGGCCGGGAGTCAGGGCGGTGCCGCCCGCGCGGGCGATCAGCCGCTGGGTCTCGACGGCTTCCTCGTGCAGCAGGTCGCCGCCGACCACGAGCGCGCCCTCGGCCGCGAACCGCAGCGCGGCGGCTCTGCCCTGGCCGCGGGCCGTGCCGGAGATCAGGGCGACCCTGCCTTCCAGCCGCTTCACGAGGCCCCCTCGCGCAGCGCGTCGGAGACGGACTTGACGCCGCCGTGGGCGGTGAGCCCGCCGTCGACGGGGATCTCGGCGCCGGTGATGAACGACGACTCGTCCGACAGCAGGAACACGACCAGCGGGGCGACCTCGGCGACGGTGCCCGTGCGCCCCAGTGGTGTCTCCCGGATGTTGGCCTCGCGGAAGGCGGGGGCGGCGGAGGCGGTCATCTCGGTCTCGATGTAGCCGGGGTGGACCGTGTTGACGCGGATGCCGCACGGTCCGAGTTCGAGCGCGGCCGTCCTGGAGAGCCCGCGCAGTCCCCACTTGCTGGCCGTGTAGGCGACCGGGTAGTGGGCCGTGAGGGCCGCGGAGGATCCGACGTTGACGATCGAGGAACCGGGCGGCATGAGCGGGGCGAGGTGTTGGATGCCCAGCAGCGCACCGGTGACGTTGACCGCGTGCACCCGGTCGAAGTCCTCGGCCCGTACGTCGCTGACGCGGGCGCGCCAGGTGATCCCCGCGTTGTTGACCAGGCCGTGCACCTGTCCGTACGACTCCTCCAGCTCGGCGGCGAGGTCGGACCAGTCCCCCTCGCTGGTCACGTCGAGGCGTCGGCAGTCGCCTTCCGGCCGTATGTCGGTGGCGATGACCCGTGCGCCCTCCCGGGTCAGAGCCTCCGCTTCGGCGGCGCCCTGGCCACGGGCCGCACCCGTGACGACGACCACCTTGCCGAGCAGTCTCTTGGGGTGCAGGTCGCTCACGGCCGCTCCCGGGACCGGCGCCGGCCGGCGGGCAGCGGCACCGGGTCGGTGCCGGGCACGACGGTGTTGGACACGCTGCCGATCCCTTCCACCGTGAGGGTGACGGTGTCGCCGGGTTTCAGCGGCGGTGGGGTCCGCTCGCCGCGCAGGCCCCACAGTTCGGCGAGGCAGCCGCCGTTGCCGCAGGTCCCGGAGCCCAGGACGTCGCCGGGCATCACCCGCGTGCCTCGGGAGGCGTAGGCGACCATCTCCTCGAACGTCCAGCTCATGTTGGACAGCAGGTCCCGGCCGACGACTTGGCCGTTGACCTCCGCGGTGAGCGCCAGGCGCAGGAAGCCGTCGGCGTCCCGGTGAGGTTCCAGTTCGTCGGCGGTGACCAGGTACGGGCCGAGCGTGGTGGCGGTGTCCTTGCCCTTGCAGGGGCCGAGGCCGACCTTCATCTCGGCGGACTGGAGGTCCCTGGCCGACCAGTCGTTGAAGACGGTGTAGCCGACGATGTGGTCCCTGGCCTGCTCCGGGGTGAGGTCGCGGCCCTCCCGGCCGATGACCACACCGACCTCCAACTCGAAGTCCAGGACCGCGGACCCCGGAGGGACGGGGACGTCGTCGCGCGGACCGTGGATCGCGTGCGGGTTGGTGAAGTAGAAGGTGGGAGCCGCGTACCACTGCTCCGGCACGCCACCTGTGCCCTCCACGGACCGTCGGACGCCCTCCACGTGCTCCTCGAAGGTGACGAAGTCCCGGACGGAGGCGGGCTGGAGCGGCGGCAGCAGCCGCACCTTCGACACGTGCGGGCCGGGCGGTACGTCGAGCGCCGCCGCGCCCGTGGCGAGCAGGCCGGGCAGACCGGCGGACTCCGACAGCAGGGTGGTGAGCGAGGTGATGCCGGGCAGCGGCAGCAGGGTGCCGTCGTCCTCCACGACGGCCACGCGGCGGCGGTGCTGGTGTTCGTAGGCGGCGAAACGCATGGTGCGGCTCCGGGAAGGCTGGGCCCGGGGGCGCGGCGGGGCTGCGTCAGGGCAGGTGACAGGGCCGGCCGCGCCCCCGGGAGCGGGGGGACGGGGGAGGGGTCAGACCGGTGGGGCGATGAAGACGCCGCGGTCGGGGTCGTTGAAGGATTCCTTGGCGACGAGTTCGTTCATGGGGTTGGCGGTGCCCCACTGGTCGGTGACCTCGGG
>NZ_JAVRFH010000053.1:0-49384 GCF_031845825.1 Streptomyces lancefieldiae
GCCCCCGCCCCACCCAACGCCCCCCGCTGAGGCGCGATCCCCCCCGGCACCGCACGCTGCCGCGCCGGCGTACCCGTCCAGCAGGTGCCACGCCGGGCAAGAAGACGCCGGAGCCACAGCTCCAGGGAGACCAGGTCGGCCAGCCCGTCCAGCGGCAACGCCTCACCCGCCGCCGCCCCCCGCACAGCCTTCCGCACGATCCGAGCTTCGACCAGCCCCGCCTCCGCGAGCAACGGCGTGTCGAACAGCCCCATCAGGGAGTCCGCGGCGACCCGCAGCCCCGTCCGCGCCGCGGAGGCCGCCACCGCCTGCGTCGGCGCTCCCCAGCCGCTCGGCAGCTCGCTCACCCCCGCCCCTTCCAGCACCGTCCGCAAAATCGCCGCCCGCGCCCCCGGCTGCACCCGCAGCGCCTCCGGCAGCGCACGGCACGCCCGGACGACCTGATTGTCGAGGAACGGCGTGTGGAGCCGCTGGAAGCGGATCTCGGCGGCCTGCTCCAGCACCCGCACGTCCGCCGCCTGCCGGGCCAGCGCCGCCCGCGCGCGGAAGTCACCGGGCCGCTGCCCCGGACCGACCCCGGACCGCTGGGAGGACGTCTGCAGGCGAACCGATACTTCAGCCAGCGCCTCTCCGGTCAGCCACCGCGCCGCGGGCCCCGGCCCCGCCCAGCACAGCACGGCGAGCGACGCCTCCATGGCCCCGTCACCAGGCGTGTCGAAGCGCCGGCGCAGCAGCCGTTCGGCGAGCACCTCGAGCCCGGTGCGGTACGGCGTCCGCGCGAGCCGCCGCGCCGCGGCGTACACGCGCGCGGGAACCAGCACCGAACCGTCGGCCTTGGCCAGGGCGGCGACCGGCCGTACGAGTTGCCGCCGCTTGCGGTCCATCAGCAGGTCGGCCAGCCGAGCCGGATGCGCGTCCAGCACCTGCCGCGCGCCGTACCCCGTGAAGTGGTCGGCACTGCCCGCGGCCAGCCGCGCCCGATGCCGTGCCGCCGCGACCAGGCAGGAGCCCGGTTCATCCGTCAGCGGGCCGTCCAGCGCGGCGTACGGCAGCACCTGCTCGTCACCGGCGACCACCACGTGGTGCAGCCGCGGATTGGCGGCCAGCGCACCCGCCCGCTCCAGCTCGGACTCCTGCCCGCCGACGGCCAGGTCGTTGAAGGTGACGGCCAGCAGCCGCTCCCCGGCCCCCGTGCCGTGCCCGAGCAGGGTCCCCGGCATCCCCGGCAGCCCGGCGGCCAGCAGCGCCAGCGTCCCCGAGGCCGGCCCGCCGGACAGGTCGGCGCCGATCCCCGGGACCGGCATCCCGCGCGCGGCGCGCCGTTCCGCGGGCCCCATGCCCGGCACCGGCCCGGGGTCGATGCCGTCGCCGGGGACGTGCCGCGGCGCGGCCAGCCGCGTCCGTACGGCCTCGACCAGGGCGTCCCGCACACCGTCCACCGCCCGGTCGGGATCGGCCGAGGGCGCCGCCACGGCGAGGGAGGCCACCGGCTCGTACCCCGCGATCTCGCGCGCCCCGGCGCGAAGGATCAGCGCATGCCCCGGCGGAACGCGCTTCACGCCGTCGTACGGGGTGGAGTCGTCCAGCGCGGCCGGCACGTCGGGCGCGGCGAGCAGCGCGGCGAGGTGCCCGAAGTCGAGGTTGGCCTCGACGAGGTCGGCCAGGGGCAGCGCGGCGGTCGCGTACGCCGTACCGCCGGACCAGGGGGTGTGGAACACCGGCCGCGCGCCCGCGAGGTCGCCGCAGACGGTGATGCGCCGTCCCACCTGGACGACGGCCGTGTAGCTGCCGGGCCACGCGGTCAGATGCCGGAGTGCGCCTCCCCGCGCGGCGAACAGCCCGACCCGCAGCTGCTCGTCGGTCGCGCCGCAGATGCCGAGGACGGCGATCCGGGTCTGCGGGTCCGCCGTGACGACGCGCACCTCGTCGGGGCGCCAGTCGCCGACCGCCCACAGGGGATCGGGGTCGCCCCACAACAGCTGGGAGCCCACGGGCTGCACGGTCTCGCCGTCGTACCCGGTGGCCCCCGCGGAGCCCCCCGCTCCGGCGCCCGGCGCGGCCATGGCGGCACTGCTCCACCCCACCAACCACCGCATCGACGCCTCCACAGGCTGGGGACAACCAGTGCACCGCACGAACTGGTTCCCCATGCTGCCATGAAGGGCGCGCCGCAGAGCGCCGGCGGAGCCGCGTGTGCTCCCATGAATGCGCCCCCGCGGAGACTCACGCGAGAGCGCCAACTCCCTGCTCGAGGGCGCGAGGACGACGCGAATGCGCCCCGGCAACGCGCCGTTTGGCTACCGCGCGCGCCCTCAACTCCCGTGGTGGGGGCGGTAGCACCCCGAGAGCACCGGGGTCGATTTTCGGCCAAATCGCCGTCACGCAGACACGTTCGAACACGCTACGTACAGGCTTTGCGCACTGCCCGGCGGCGCTCGGTCCGGGGGGCGAGGCGCACCCCCCGGACCGGTCCACCGCCCGCGGGGATGTAGGCGGCGGCGTCCCCCAGCCCACCGGATCCAGTACAGCGGGCCGACCCACGCATCACCATGGAACCGCTCCCCCGATGGCCGGAGTAGAGCGCACGGACGGGCGCACGGCCACACAGCGGGAGCACGCCGCGACAGACCGTACAGACTCCGCACCTCAGTACGGACCACAATCCCGCCATCCGGAACAATGCCTCTTAACGCATGGGATGCGGCGAACTACGCTGGGTTTACGAATGCCGCATGGTTATGCCAGCGCGGCAGCCGTCTGTGTCGAGGGGTGGCGCATGTCCAGGGAGCAACGCGGGCCGAACGAAAAGCTCGGCACGGTTCTCGCCCTCGCGGGAATCAGCAACGCAGGACTCGCGCGGCGCGTCAACGACCTCGGCGCCCAACGCGGGTTGACTCTTCGCTACGACAAGACGTCGGTGGCGCGCTGGGTGTCGAAGGGCATGGTGCCGCAGGGTGCGGCACCGCACCTCATCGCCGCCGCCATCGGCCAGAAGCTCGGCCGTCCCGTGCCGCTCCACGAGATCGGCCTGGCGGACGCGGACCCCGCTCCCGAAGTGGGCCTCGCCTTCCCGCGGGACGTCGGCCAGGCCGTCAGGTCCGCCACCGAGTTGTACCGTCTCGACCTCGCCGGCCGCCGGGCCGGCTCCGGCGGCATCTGGCAGTCGCTCGCCGGATCGTTCGCAGTGAGCGCATACGCAACGCCCGCATCGCGATGGCTGATAACCCCGGCCGACAGCTCGGTGGCGCGCGAGGCGAGCCCCGCCGAGGGCTCCGGCGCACCGCTCAAAGTCGGCCACAGCGATGTGCAGAAACTCCGGGAGGCCGCCGAGGACGCCCGTCGCTGGGACTCCAAGTACGGCGGCGGCGACTGGCGTTCGTCGATGGTCCCCGAGTGCTTGCGCGTGGAGGCGGCGCCCCTGCTCCTCGGCTCCTACTCCGACGAGGTCGGCCGCGCCCTGTTCGGCGCCTCGGCCGAACTGACCCGCCTGGCGGGCTGGATGGCCTTCGACACCGGCCAGCAGGAAGCGGCCCAGCGCTACTACATCCAGGCCCTGCGCCTGGCCCGCGCGGCGGCCGACGTCCCCCTGGGCGGCTACGTACTCGCCTCCATGTCGCTCCAGGCGACCTACCGCGGTTTCGGCGACGAGGGCGTGGACCTCGCGCAGGCCGCCCTCGAGCGCAACCGGGGGCTGGCCACGGCCCGCACCATGAGCTTCTTCCGCCTGGTCGAGGCACGGGCTCACGCGCGCGCGGGCGACGCACCGGCGGCCGGCGCCGCCCTGAAGGCGGCCGAGAGCTGGCTGGAGCGCGCCCGCCCCGGCGACAGCGACCCGTCCTGGCTGGGTTTCTACTCCTACGACCGGTTCGCCGCCGACGCGGCCGAGTGCTACCGCGACCTCAAGGCACCACGCCAGGTCCGCCGCTTCACCGAGCAGGCACTGTCGAAACCGACGGAGGAGTTCGTACGCTCGCACGGACTCAGGCTCGTCGTCTCGGCGGTGGCCGAGCTGGAGTCGGGCAATCTGGACGCGGCCTGCGAGCAGGGTGTGCGGGCGGTCGAGGTCGCCGGCCGCATCTCCTCCGCCCGCACCACCGAGTACGTCAGGGACCTCCTCCACCGCCTGGAGCCGTACGGCGACGAGCCACGCGTGGTCGAACTGCGCGAGCGCGCCCGCCCGCTCCTGATGACATCGGCATGAGCCCGCCGTCTCCCGGGTTTGAAGGCATTGTCAGTGGCACAGTGCACTATCGAAGCCGGGAGGTGGGCCGGAGGTGGAACGGATGCGGGCCGAGATCGCATACGACTGCGACGTGCTGGTGATCGGCGGCGGGATCGTCGGGCTGTCCACGGCGTACGCGATCACCCGCGCCGCGCCCGGCACACACGTCACGGTGCTGGAGAAGGAACCGGGCCCGGCCCGGCACCAGACGGGCCGCAACAGCGGCGTCATCCACAGCGGCGTCTACTACCGCCCGGGCTCCCTGAAGGCCGACTACGCGGTGCGGGGCGCCGCCGAGATGGTCAAGTTCTGCGCCGAGTACGGCATCGACCACGCGGTCACCGGCAAGCTGATCGTCGCCACCGACCGGGCCGAGCTGCCCCGCCTGCACGCCCTCGTGCAGCGCGGCCGGGAGAACGGCATACCGGTACGGGAGCTGGGCGCCGCCCAGATCGAGGAGTACGAGCCGGAGGTCCAGGGCCTCGCGGCCATACACGTCGGCACGACCGGCGTCTGCGACTACGTCGCCGTGGCCCGGCAGCTGGCCCGGGCCTCGGGCGCGCGGATCCGCTACGACGCCGAGGTGCGGCACATCGACCGGCGCCCGGACCTCGGGGTCGCCGTCCGCACCCGTTCCGGGGAGGTGCTGCGCGCCCGGGTCCTGGTGAACTGCGCGGGGCTGCGCTGCGACGAGATCGCCCGGATGACCGGGGACGACCCCGGCATGCGGATCGTCCCCTTCCGGGGCGAGTACTACGAGCTGGCGCGACCCGAAATGGTGCGGGGGCTGGTCTACCCGGTGCCGGACCCGGCCTTCCCGTTCCTCGGGGTGCATCTGACCCGCGGCATCGACGGAAGCGTGCACATCGGCCCCAACGCGGTCCCGGCGCTCGCCCGGGAGGGCTACGACTGGGGCGTGGTGCGGCCCCGCGAGCTCGGAGGAACGCTGGCCTGGCCGGGCTCGTGGCGGCTGGCCCGGCGGCACTGGCGGTACGGCGCCGGCGAACTGCGGCGGTCGCTGTCCAAGCGGGCGTTCACGGCGGCGGTCCGCAGGCTGCTGCCCGGCGTGACGGAGGAGGACCTGGTGCCGGCGGCCGCGGGGGTGCGGGCGCAGGCGGTGCTCGCGGACGGGACGCTGGTGGACGACTTCCTGATCCGCGAGGGCGCCCACGCCGTGCACGTCCTGAACGCACCGTCGCCCGCGGCGACAGCGGCGCTGCCGATCGGGCGGGAGGTGGGGCGCAGGGCGCTGGCCATGCTCGGACGGCCGTAAAATTGGGGGCACTGTGTCTGATTTCCGCAGCGCTTCCGACGCCCCCCAGCCAGCCGCCCCCCATGCCGACGCGTCCCCCGTCGGCGGGTCCCCGCGGCACACCCGTGTCAAGGGCGAGCCCCGGTTCCCGGACGGGCCCAAGGCCGATCCCGCCGGATCGCACTTCGAGCGGCGGATCCGCAGCTTCCAGCCCCGGCGGAGCCGGGTGACCGCCGGGCAGGCGGACGCGCTGCAGCGGCTGTGGCCGAAGTGGGGGCTGGACATCGACGGGCAGCGGGTCATCGACCTTCCCGAGTTGTTCGGCAACAGCGGACCCGTGGTCCTGGAGATCGGCTTCGGCATGGGCGAGGCCACCGCCCAGATGGCCGCCGCCGACCCGGACACCAACATCCTCGCCGTCGACGTCCACACCCCCGGCCAGGGCAACCTGCTCGCTCTCGCGGACCGGAACGGGCTGTCCAACATCCGGGTGGGCAACGGCGACGCGATCATCCTCCTGCGCGAGATGCTCTCCCCCGACTCCCTCGCCGGCCTGCGCGTGTACTTCCCCGACCCCTGGCCCAAGAAGCGGCACCACAAGCGCCGTCTGATCCAGCCGGAGTTCCTGACCCTGGCCGCGACCCGGCTGGCGCCGGGCGCCGTCGTGCACTGCGCCACCGACTGGGAGCCGTACGCGGAACAGATGCTCGAGGTCCTCACCGCGCACCCCGACTTCGAGAACACCGTGCCCGACGGCGGTTACGCGCCGCGCCCCGCCCACCGGCCGCTGACCCGTTTCGAGGGCCAGGGCCTGGACAAGGGACATGTGGTGAACGACTTGCTCTTCCGCCGCGTACGGCACCCCGTACCGCACCGCGACGAGCACCCCGCACCGCACCGCGAACAGCACCGCGATCAGTACAAGGAGCAGCCCCCCACCGGTTAGGGTCCATGCCGTGGCCACCTGTCCCCCGTATCCGACGTATCCGCCGCGTCCGCACTGGTGGCAGCGCACCTGGGTGCGTTACGGCGCGCTGATCACCCTGCTGGCGCTCTCCGGCCTGGTGATCCTGGCCCTGGTGCGTGAACAGACCGGGACGCAGGGGTTCCTGGTGGGGCTGGGGCTGGCGGTACTGCCCGTGCCACTGCTCATCGCCGCGTTCCGCTGGCTGGACCGGGTCGACCCCGGGCCCTGGCGGAACCTGCTGTTCTGCTTCGCCTGGGGCGCCTGCGCGGCGGCGTTGATAGCGATCATCGCGAACAGCTTCGCCACGAGGTGGATAGCGACGGCCACCGCCGACCCGGCCGGTGCGGACACCCTCGGCGCCACGGTCATAGCCCCGGTCGTCGAGGAGTCCGCCAAGGCCGCCGCCGTCCTGCTGGTCTTCCTCTTCCGCAGGCGGGACTTCACCGGCATCGTCGACGGCGTGGTCGTCGCCGGTGTCACCGCCACCGGCTTCGCCTTCACCGAGAACATCCTCTACCTGGGCACCGCCTTCGGTACCGACCAGCTCACCGGCGACAGCGGCATCGCCTCCGTCACCGCCGCGACCTTCTTCGTCCGCATCGTGATGTCGCCGTTCGCCCACCCGCTGTTCACCGTGCTCACCGGCATCGGCTTCGGCATCACCGCGCTCCTGGCCGACCGCCACCGCCTGCGCCGCGCCCTGCTCCCGCTGTCCGGCCTGCTGCTCGCGATGGGCATGCACGCGCTGTGGAACGGCTCGGCCTCGTTCGGCCAGTACGGCTTCTTCGCGGTGTACGCGGCCTTCATGCTCCCCGCGTTCGGCCTGCTGACCTGGCTGGTGATCTGGACCCGGCAGCGCGAACTGGTCACCGTGCGGGCCGAACTGCCCGCGTACGTCGCGGCCGGGTGGCTGGCGCCGACGGAACCGTTCGCCCTCGGCTCGATGCGCGCCCGTCGCATCGCCCGGCAGCACGCCCGCCGGTACGCGGGGAAACCGGCGGCGCGGGCGGTGGCGCAGTACGAGGCGTACGCGACCTCACTGGCCTTCCTGCGGCACCGGGGGCGCCGGGGCGGGGCGGGCGCCGACTACGTCGTACGGGAGCGGGAACTGCTGGACGCCCTGTGGCACCGACGGAACGTGGCACGCCCGGCCCTGGAGCACGCGGCCCGCGTCACGGCACCTCCGCCTCCCGTCCTGCCGTGGCCATGGCCGGGACACGGGGGACACGGCTCGTACGGCCCCTACGGTCACGCCCCTACCGTGCCGACATCAGTACCGGTACCGACGCAGTACCCCGCACCCCACCCGTACCTGCCGTACTCCCCGCCCCACCCCGACCAGCGATAGCCGCCCGGACGCACGGACCGGCAGCCCTGACGTCGAGGGGGTCTCCGTCAGGACCGCCGGGGTTCAGCGGCGGCGAGGGCCGGGGAGAGTGCGGCTCAGGGAGTGAGGCCCTTGCTCTGCAGCCACGCCATGGGGTCGATGCCGGCGCCCGAGCTCGTGTGGACCTCCATGTGGAGGTGGGCGCCCGTGACGTTGCCGGTGGCGCCGACGCGGCCGATGACGTCACCGGTGCTGACCTTCTGGCCGACGCTGACGCCGATGGAGGACTGGTGGGCGTACCAGATCTCGGTGCCGTCGTCGAGGGTGAGCACCGTCTTGTAGCCGTACGACCCTTCGTAGCCGGCCGATGTGATCGTGCCGCTGTGGACCGCCTTGAGCAGTGTGCCCGTGGGTGCCGCGAAGTCGAGGCCGGTGTGGTGGCCGGAGGACCAGTAGGCGCCGGCCTGACCGTAGGTGGAGGAGATCGTGTACGAGGAGGTCGGCAGCGTGTACTGCTTGGCCAGCTGCGCGAGCCGCTCGGCCTCGGCCTTCTTCTCGGCCTCCTCCTCCGCCTTCTTCTTGGCGGCGGCGGCCTTGGCCTTGGCTTCCTCCTCCGCCTTGGCGGCGGCTTCCGCGGCCTGCTTCTCGGCGGCGGCCGCAGCCTCGGCGGCGGCCCTGCTCTCGGCCTGGGCCTGCTGCTGCTCGGCCTGCGCCATGATCCGGGTCCGCAGGGTCTCACCGGCGTCGGTGGTGCCCTCCGCGGTGTCGGTGGAGGCCGTGCCGATGCCGCTGAGCGGGGTGGCGGTGCCCTCCGGCTCCGGCTCCTCGTCGGAGATGAGCGAGCCGACGTTCGGCAGGTCCGGCATGGAGATCGGCACCGGCGGCTTGCCGGCCTGCGCGCTGGCCATGCCGCCCGCTCCGACGGCCGCTATGACACCGACGCCGAGGACGGTGGAACTGCGGGCGAGTCCGCCGCGCTGCTTGGCGACGCGGTGCCGGCCGCGTACGGGGCGGATGGACTCCTCGGTGGGATTCCACTCCTCCCAGGGGCCCTCTTCGGCACGGTGGCCTTCGTGGCCGAAGGTTTCGGTGTCGTGCCGGCTCGGCACGAACGGGGCCTCGGGGGCAGGCCGGTTGGACGCCACGTGGGCGTACTCCTTTCCTTCCTTCCGCCTACCGGGTTAGCTGACGGGTTCGGAGCAGGAAGGTCTCCTACGCGCGTATATCGGCCGTGTCTCCACGGCGTCATACGCCCGATTCACCCCAAGGTGGTGGTTCCCCGGTTCCCTCACGGGATTCGGCGCGTGCGCACGGAGCCGCCTTCTGTGACGGCTGGGACGACCGCGCTGCGTTATCGAACGTTAATAGACGGGGGGCTCGGATTCCAAGCTGTTCCACTTGATCATTAACGGATTCCGCGGGGACGTAAGCCTCACCATCGGCTAAAACGGGGCGACTTGACCGCCCCTCAGTGGCACCTCCCGCCCCAGCACTTTCTGACGGTGTGTCAGTTGTTATGCGCAGGGCGCTCGATCCGTCACCAACCGTGATGGCGGTCAGGGCCGTCGTACGGCGAGCAGGGCCATGTCGTCCGCCATGCCGCCCCCGGAGTGGCGGCGCACGTCCTCGGCCAGGGTGTCGAGCAGCTCGGCCGGATGCCGGAAGACGCGACCGGCCAGCCGCTGGTGCGGCTCGTAGAACTCGCCCCGGTCGTCGCGGGCTTCCGACAGACCGTCGGTGTACAGCAGCAGTGTGGCCCCACCGGGGAAGTCGACCTCGTCCGCGCGGTCGGGCCACACACCGAGCTCGCCCATGCCGAGCGGCAGCGCGGACTCCCGGGCGGGCAGCGGGAGCAGGGTGCCGTCGGCGTACAGCAGCAGGGGCGGAGGATGGCCTCGGTTGACGATGCGGACCACGCCGTCGCCGTGCGGGAGTTCGGCGAGGACGGCGGTGGTGAACCCCTCGAAGGCGTCCAGTCCTTCCCGCCGGGTGCCCTCGCGCGCCAGGGCCCGCTCCAGCCGCTGCGCCACCGCCTCCAGCGTCGTCTCCTGCTCGGCGGCCTCCCGGAAGGCGCCGATCACGACGGCGACGGCGGCCACCGCCCCCATGCCCTTGCCGCGTACGTCCCCGACGATGAGCCGGACGCCGCGCGCGCTGTCCTGCACCGCGTACAGGTCCCCGCCGATGAAGGCGTCGGCCTGCGCGGCCTCGTAGCGGGCGGCGATCTCGAAGCCGCCGATCCGCTCGGTGGGCTCGGGCAGCACGGCGCGCTGGGCGGCCTCGGCGATCTCGCGGACGGAGACGAGGCGCTCGTCGGTGCGGCGCACGAAGGCGTTGACGAGGACGGCGAGTGCCGCGACCGTCGCGATGGTGATCAGCTCCGTGAGGGAGTCGACGTAGTGGATGACGCCCTTGCTGAGCTGGAGCCCGATCACGGCGGCGACCACGGCGACACCGGTGAGCGCCGTGCCGCGCCGTGAGTAGACCGGGGCGGCGACCAGGGGCGCGGCCGTGTAGAGGGGCCCGGCGGTGAAGTACCTCGGGGTCAGGATGTCGTACAGGACGGCGATGACGATCAGCAGTACGGGCAGCAGGCGTACGAGGGTCCGCCCGTACGCGGTCCGCCGCCGCCGCTCGGGCCCGGCGGACGGCGGGAGCACCATGTTGTCGCCGAGCCCCGGGTCGGGCACGGGATCGCCGGGAAGCCGGCCGCCGGCCCGGGCGTACGGTCCCTCGTCTGCCACGTCACCTGGCCGCACCACTCGTCTCCCGCCGCCCCGCACGTCGACGCCGCCTGCCGTCCCGTTCTCCAGGTTTCCCGGAGCGGGGGCGGGGGGCGAGCCTTCGGGGGCCGACCGGGTGAACGCACCGAAGGCCGGAATCCTCAATGGATTCCGGCCTTCGGTCTTGAGTAGCGGGGACAGGATTTGAACCTGCGACCTCTGGGTTATGAGCCCAGCGAGCTACCGAGCTGCTCCACCCCGCGTCGTTGTGTCTCCACTGTACGCCATCTCGGGGGCAGAATGCACATCCGTATCTCCCTACCCCTCCAGGTGACGGTTGGGCGCCTTCGCCCGCTCCTCGTACTCCGGCAGTACGACGACGGCGGCGCCCCCCGCGGCGAGCACCCCGCTGCCGTCGGCCCCCGGCACGAAGGTGTCCGGCTCCCGCCAGGCCGTGACCACCCGGCGCACCCCGGCGTCGAGGATCAGCCGGGCGCAGGGCGCGGGCCGGGAGGCACGGCGGGCGCACGGCTCCAGGCTGCTGTACACGGTGGCGGTCGCGAGCCGCGGGTCGGCCGGGTCGGCCTTGGCGAGCGCGGCCTCCTCGGCGTGCACGACGGGGTCGCCCCCCTCCCGTGAGTGTCCGCGCGCCAGCTCCGTACCGTCGGCGGCGACCACGACCGCCCCCACGCTGAAAGCCGTCCCGGACGGCGGGCACAGCCCGGCCAGCTCGCAGGCGAGCGCCAGCCAGTGCCGGTCGGCCGCGGAGACCCGGCCGTCGGTGCCCGGGGCGGTCGGCCGGTACCGCATGAGCACGACGTCCCCGATGCGCCGCGACTCCACCAGCCTGAGCCGCCCGCCCTGGTAGGCGCCGGGCCCGAACAGGCGGGGCGCGTCCGGGTCCCCGACGAGCAGCGGGGCGAGGACGAGCTGCAGTTCGTCGGCGAGTTCCTGTTGCAGCAACTGGGTGTGGACGGTCCCCCCGCCCTCGACCATGAGTCGGCGTACGCCCCGCGCGGCGTGCAGGTACTCCAGCGCCGCACGCCAGTCGAGGGCGCTGCCGAGCGGCACGACGTCGGCGGCGAGTCCCAGCACGCGGGCCCGCCGGGCGCCCTCGTCCGTGGTCAGGAGGACCTTCTCCCCTCCCGTGTGCCAGAACGGCGCCGCCGGGTCCAGCTCCCCCGACCCGCTGACCGTGACCTTGAGCGGGTACTCCGGCTTCCCGGCCGCCACCCGCGCGGCCCGCCGCTCGGCCGAGTTGACCAGCAGCCGCGGGTTGTCGGCCCGGATCGTGCCGGCGCCGACCAGGATCGCGTCGACGGACGCGCGCACCTCGTCGACCCGGTCGAAGTCGGCCGGGCCGGACAGCAGGAGGCGCTCGGGGCCGGTGTCGTCCAGGTAGCCGTCGAGGGAGACGGCGGCGGAGAGCAGGACGTACGGGAGGGGCATGGCGCGCTCCAGCGGTGCGACGGCGGCGCCCCCAGCTCGTCGTGCTCGTGAGCTGGGGGCGTGGCGGTAGGCCCTGTGGGACTCGAACCCACAACCAATGGATTAAAAGTCCACTGCTCTGCCAATTGAGCTAAGGGCCCAAGGGGTGTGGCGTGATGTTGCCACACCGAGCATAGCCCGACGTGGCCGCATCTCCGATCCGGTATCGGCGATCGAAGAACGGGGATCGGGGGCCGGGGGTCGGGGATCGGGGACGACGCCGCGCCGGGCGGGGCGGTCGCAGGGGCCCGGGCTACGGGTCCGCCGGCTCGGGGGCGTTCGCGCGGGCCGCCGCGCGGGCCCTGGTGCGTTCGTGGTCCGGGTTGAGGAACCAGTACCGGGCCGAGGCCAGCCACCAGGTCGCGGCGAAGCCGAGGACGACCAGGACGGCGATCGGCGCGTAGTTGAACGTCTCCCACGTGACCGGGGAGACCTGGGGCAGCATGAACAGGACCGTGATGACGCCGACCCACGCCACCGCCACCACGCCCACCACCCGCGACCAGCGCCCCAGGTGCCACGGCCCCCGCTCGAAGGCGGCACCCCTGCGGACGCGCAGCAGGGTCGGGATGACGTAGGCGATGTAGAGGCCGATGACCGCGATCGACGTCACCGCCGCGTACGCCGTGACGTTGATCAGGTACGGGAGGCCTAGGACCAGCGCGGCCAGAGCCGCCAGCCAGACCGCCGCGACCGGTGTGCGGGTGCGCGGGCTCACCGAGTGCCAGACGTGGGAGAAGGGCAGCGCGCCGTCGCGGGAGAAGGCGTAGATCATGCGGCTGTTGGCCGTCACCGACGCCATCCCGCAGAACAGCTGCGCCCCGATGACGACGAGCAGCAGCAGCTTGCCCGCGGTGGCCCCCAGCGCGTCGAGCAGGATCTGCGCGGGCGGTGCGCCGGTCGGGGAGGCGAGGGAGCCCTCGTAGGACTGGATGGCGAAGGTGAAACCGAGGAGGAGGACGAAGCCGGCGATCCAGGACGTCCAGATGGAACGGACGATGCCCTTCGGGCCGGCCGTGGAGGCGTCGTGCGTCTCCTCCGTCATGTGGGCGGAGGCGTCGTAGCCGGTGAAGGTGTACTGGGCCATCAGCAGGCCGATCAGGACGACGTAGACGCCGCTGCCCCAGCCGGTGTTGTTGACGAACTCGCCGAAGACGAAGGACGCCGACCGGTGGTGGTCCGGGGCGAAGGTCAGCGCACCGACGATCACCGCGACGCCGAGGACGTGCCACCAGACGCTGACACTGTTCAGGAGGCCGACGATGCGGACGCCGAAGGTGTTCAGCAGGCCGTGCAGGACGAGGATGACGGCGAAGAGGAGGATCGTGCGTCCGGGCGTCACCTCGAAGTCGAACTGGAGGTTCAGGTAGGCGCCGAGGAAGGAAGCGGCGCCGAAGTCGATGCCGGCGGTCACCGCGACCTGGCCGAGCACGTTGAACCAGCCCGTGAACCACGCCCAGGCCGCCGCCGTACGGGGCGGCGCGAGGCGGTGCGCCCAGAAGTACAGGCCCGCCGACGTCGGGTACGCCGAGCAGATCTCGGCCATCGCCAGGCCGACGAAGAGGGTCATCAGGCCGACGGCGACCCAGCCCCACGTGATGACGGCGGGGCCGCCCGTGTTCATGCCGAACAGATACAGCGTCAGGCATCCCGAGAGGACCGAGATGATGGTGAAGGAGACCGCGTAGTTGGAGAACGCCGACATGCGGCGGGCCAGAACCTGGGTGTAGCCGAGCTGGGCCAGCCGTTCCTCGTCCGACAGCCCACTCGCCTTGGCGTCATCTGTCATGCCCCCAGCGATTCCCTCACCAAGGACGTGACATGCGTCACTTCGCGGCCGAAAGCGGGGCAGCGCCCGGGAGCGGTCCGCGCGCCGGACGCGCCGTGCCCCGCGTGGCTCCCACGACGCGCCGACCGGAAAACGCCGTGGCCCCCACCCGTCAGGGCAGGGGCCACGGCGTTCGGTTACCGCTCAGCCGGTCCGGCTGCCGGCGTCAGCCGTTGCGCTTCCAGCGCGGCTTGTCGTCACGGCGGCCGAAGGAGGAGGAACCACGGTGGTCGTCACGACGGCCGTACGGGCGGTCGTGCCCGCCGGCGCGGAAGCCGGGGCGGTCGCCCTGACGGTCCCGGTTGAAGGGACGGTCGCTGCCCGGGCGGTCGCCCTGACGGTCACGGTTGAAGGGGCGGTCGCTGCCACGGTGCCCGCCGCGGTCACCACGGTCGCCACGGTCGTCACGGCGGAAACCACCACGGTCACCACCACGGTCACCGCGGTCGTCACGACGGTCGAAGGAGCGACCACCGCGGTCGCCTCGGTCACCGCGGTCGTCACGGCGGAAGCCGCCCCGGTCGTCGCGACGCTCGAAGGATCGGCCGCCACGGTCGTCACGACGGTCGAAGGAGCGACCACCGCGGTCGCCTCGGTCACCGCGGTCGTCACGGCGGAAACCACCACGGTCGCCACGGTCACCGCGGTCGTCACGACGGTCGAAGGATCGGCCGCCCCGGTCGTCACGACGGTCGAAGGAACGACCACCACGGTCACCGCGGTCGTCACGGCGGAAACCACCACGGTCGCCACGGTCACCGCGGTCGTCGCGACGCTCGAAGGAACGGCCGCCCCGGTCGTCACGACGGTCGAAGGAACGACCACCGCGGTCGCGGTCGGCGTAGCGGTCCTGGCCGTTGCCGCCGCTGCGCTCGGCCTTGTCGACGTCCCGGGGACCCGGCTGCTCGGGCAGCGAGACCTCAGGCTCGGACGACGACGCCGCGGCCACCTCGGCCAGCACCGTCTCCGGGTCCTCACCCCGCTCCCGCGCGACCCTGGCGACCAGCCGGTCCGCCTCCTCACGCAGCTCGGTGGCACGGCGCTGGGCGCGCTCTAGCTCCTTGGTGAGCTGGGCGACCTCACGCTCGGCCTGCTGCGCCGCGTTGCCCGCGGACTCGGCCTGGACCTCGGTCATCGACCGGGCACCGGTGATCTCGGCGACCTCCGGCTCGAAGGCGGCGCCGCCCTGGATGATGTGGCGCGTGGCGTCGACGCCCGCGTCCTCCATCAGCCGGAAGATCTGACGGCGCTGGTGCGGCAGGGACAGGGAGACGACGGTGCCGGTGCGGCCGGCGCGGGCCGTACGGCCGGCGCGGTGCAGGTAGTCCTTGTGGTCACCGGCCGGGTCCACGTTCAGGACCAGGTCGATGCCGTCGACGTGGATGCCGCGGGCGGCGACGTCGGTGGCGACCAGGACGTTGACGTACCCGTCCTTGAAGTCGGCCAGCGTGCGCGTACGCGCGCCCTGCGTCATGCCGCCGTGCAGCGCGTCCGCCTTCACCCCCGACTCACGCAGCTGGTCGGCGACGCGGTCGGCGCCCAGCTGGGTGCGGACGAAGATGATGGTGCGGCCCTTGCGGGAGGCGATGGCCGCGGTGACCGGCGCCTTGTCCTTGGGCTTCACGACCAGGATGTGGTGCGACATGGTCGTCACGGCGCCCTGGGCGGCGTCGACCTCGTGGCTGACCGGGTTGTTCAGGTACCGGTCGACGAGGGTCTTGATCTCGTTCTCCATGGTCGCGGAGAACAGCATCCGCTGACCGCCCGGCGGCACCTGGTCGAGCAGCTCGGTGACCTCGGGCATGAAGCCCAGGTCGGACATCTGGTCGGCCTCGTCGAGAACGGCGATCTGCACGTTCTCCAGCGAGCAGGCGCCGCGGTTGATGATGTCGCGCAGCCGGCCGGGCGTGGCGACCAGGATGTCGACGCCCTTCTCCAGGGCGTAGATCTGGTTGCCCATGGAGGTACCGCCGCAGACGACCTTCATCCGCAGGCCGACCACGTCGCCGTAGGGCTGGAGCGCGTCGGCGACCTGCATGGCCAGCTCACGGGTCGGCGTCAGGATGACGGCGCGCGGCTTGTGCTTCTCGGTGCGACCGCCGGCCAGCGTGGCCAGGGTCGGCAGACCGAAGGAGAGGGTCTTGCCGGAGCCGGTGCGGCCCCGGCCGAGGATGTCCTTGCCCTCCAGCGCGTCCGGGATGGTCGCGGCCTGGATCGGGAAGGGGGTGGTCACGCCGTTCTGCGCGAGCTTGCGCACGACGCCCTCGGGCAGACCGAGGTCGGCGAAGGTCACCTCGGGGGCGGCCTCGGCGGCCTCGGCGGCCTCCGACGCGACGGCGACGGCGTCCGTGTCGACCGCCTCGGTGCCGGGGTTCTCGACGGCCTCGGGGCCCTCGGGGATGTCGGCGTTCTCGGGCACGACGACGTGATCAGTACTGATGATGGACATGCGAATGCGAAACCTTCCGGAGTCTCTCGTCGGCACGCGCCCGTCAACTCCGTGAATCGCGATTCGCAATACGACCGCCTCGATGCGGTCCACCACGGCAAAGGAGAGTACGCGCCACACGGCGCGCTCTGCGGTGGCGCCGGGCAAATGGGATCAAACGATCTGCCACCATACGCACTCCCCACCCCCGAACGCAAACCGAGTAGCACATGCCCAGCTCAGCCGGGCCGCCACCCTCTCCGGCACCCCCGCCCGCGCCCACTCCCGCAGCTCCCTCGGGCACGTCCCCCGCACCCCCTCCACGCCCGCTTCCGCACCCCCTCCGCGCCTACACCGGCACCCCGGCCTCCGGGGCCGGCTCCCGGTGCGCCAACTGCGTCCCCGGCGGCTCGTGCGCCGACGAGGACGGCTCCGGCGGCGTCGGCTCCGGCGGCGGTGACGCGGGCGGCTCCTGGGGCGGCGTCGGCTCCGGCTCCACCGTCCGCGGTGGCTCCACGGGCGGCGTCCAGGTGGGCGCCGGCTCGTCCGGCCCGCCGTCCCCCGCCGGAGCGGACCCGGTCGGACGCGCGGACGGCGGAGCCGCGGGAGACGTGCCCTTCTCCTCCCCGCCCCCGCCCTTGCCCCCGCTCTCGTCGTCGCCCTTGCCCGGCTTCCCCTTTCGCTTCCCCTTGTCACGCCCGTGCCCGCCCTCGACCGCGGCGGCGCCGTACCCGACGTTCCCGCCCGACGCCTGCGGGCCGTCGTCGGAGCCCGCACCGCCCCGCTCCCCGGCGGAGTGCGACGGCCTGGCGCCCCCGCCGGCCCCGTCGTCACCCACACTCATGCAGCCGGCGGCAGCGGCGACGGCCACGGCCGTGGCGGCCAGACGGACGGGTACGTACAAGGGGCGCACGGGCGGCCACCTCCGGTCTCAAGGAGTCGACCTGCCCAACTCCCGTCACGCACAAGAGGACACGCGCCCCGCGAGGCGGACCTTGACCCGAGCGCGTCACCCGTACCCGAGCGCGTGCAGCCGCGCGTCGTCGATCCCGAAGTGGTGTGCGATCTCGTGGACCACGGTCACCTCGGTCTCCGCCACGACGTCCTCGCGCGTCTCGCAGAACCGCAGCGTCGGCCCCCGGAAGATGGTGATCCGGTCCGGCAGCACCCCCGCGTACCACTCACCGCGCTCCGTCAGCGGCGTCCCCTCGTACAGTCCGAGCAGCTCGGGATCGTCCGTCGGTGGTTCGTCCTCGACGAACACCGCGACGTTGTCCATGAGCCGCGTCAGTTCCGGCGGGATCCGGTCCAGGGCCTCGGCGACCAGTTCCTCGAACTCCTCGCGCGTCATCTCCAGCACAGGGCTCATTGTCGGGTACGACCGTGGGGTACGACACAGACGCGCCCCGCACCGTCCCGCCCCGCTCCCCCGGCCCGGCGGCCGGAGGCCACCGCCCGCATATCCGCCCCGGGCCCCGGGCATACGGGACCAATGGCCCGCGTCCCCGCCGCAGTCCTGCACGTCCTGGCCGAGGTGATGAAACCCATCCGCAACGCCCCGCACGCCCTCACCCGCCGCCACCACGCGCACCGGACGTCCACGGTGCTCGAACCCGCCCCCCGGACACGCCCGTGGACCCGCGCCGTCGGCCTCGTCGCCGTCGTCCTGCTCGGGGCCTGGCTGGGACTGCTGGTGGTGGGCCAGGTCCGGGTCCCGGTCGGCCCCATGAACACGACCATGACCCTGCGTCCCTCCCTGGCCGGCGGCACGAAGATCAACGTCTCCCCGCTGGGCGCACTCCAGCTCGACAGCCACGTCGCCCCCGTCCGCCTGGACGTCAACGTCGACCAACTCGACCCCGACCGCGCCCAGGCCCTCGTCGACCACCCCGAGCGCCTCTCCGGCCTCCAGGACGAGGTCGCCCGGGACGTCGAACACGGCACCCTCGACCTCGCCGTCCGCTCCTGCGTCGCCGTCGTCACCGGCGCCACCGCCCTCGGCCTCGCCGTCTACCGCCGCCCCCGGCGCGCCCTGGGCGCCGGGGGCCTCGCCCTCACCCTCCTGGTCGCCTCCGGCGGTACCGCGTACGCCACCTGGAACCCCGACTCGGTCCTGGAGCCGAAGTTCTCCGGCCTGCTCTCCTCCGCGCCCTCGCTCGTCGGCGACGCGCGCAGCATCGTCACCGAGTTCGACGTCTACCAGCAGGAACTGGCACGCCTGGTCACCAACGTGACCAAGCTCTACGACGTCACCTCCACGCTCCCCGCCTACCAGCCCGACCCGACCACCATCCGTGTCCTGCACGTGTCGGACATCCACCTCAACCCGGCGAGCTGGAAGATCATCGCCTCGCTGGTGGAGCAGTACAAGGTGAACGTGATCGTCGACTCCGGCGACACCATGGACCACGGCACGGCCGCGGAGAACGGGTTCCTCGACCCGATCGAGGACCTCGGCGCCCCCTACGTCTGGGTCCGGGGCAACCACGACTCCACCGTCACCCAGGACTATCTGGAGGGCCTGAAGAACGTGCACGTCCTGGACGACGGCCGGGCCCGGACCGTGGCGGGCCTGCGCTTCGCCGGAATCGGCGACCCGCAGTACACCCCCGACCGTTCCCGGCCGGAGGGCGCGGAAGCCTCCCAGGAGCTCGCCGGCGCCCGCCTGGCCTCCGCCCTCCGCGACCAGGCCGCGGCCGACACCCCCGTGGACGTCGCGATCGCCCACGAGCCCTCGGCGGCGCGCGAGGTGGACGGCGGGGTGCCCCTGGTGCTCGCCGGGCACGTCCACCACGAGGACATGGAGGTCATGAAGTACGGCACCCGCCTGCGCATCGAGGGCTCCACCGGCGGCAGCGGCCTGCGCGCCGTCGAGGGCAAGTACCCGGACCCGATCCAGGCGTCGATCCTCTACTTCGACCGGGACACCCGACGCCTCCAGGCCTGGGACGAGATCAAGCTCGGCGGCCTGGGCCTGACGACGGCGGAGGTCAGCCGCCACCTGCCGAAGGAGAACCAGCCGGGCGCGACCCCGTCCCCCTCCGGCGCGAGCTCCGGCCCTCCGTAAAGCGTTTTGGCGATACCTCCCGCCATCGCCTATGCTTCTCACGTCCCCGACGCGCTGAGAAGCGCCCAGGCGGGCCGATAGCCCTCATCGTCTAGCGGCCTAGGACGCCGCCCTTTCAAGGCGGTAGCACGGGTTCGAATCCCGTTGGGGGCACGCAGTACGGTGTGCGACACTTGCTTTCGTTGGTTCGCACGCATCCACATGGTCCTGTGGAGCAGTTTGGAGTGCTCGCCACCCTGTCAAGGTGGAGGCCGCGGGTTCAAATCCCGTCAGGACCGCTGAGGTTTCACGTGAAACCTCACGGCTGGGTAGCTCAGTTGGTACGAGCGATCGCCTGAAAAGCGATAGGTCGCCGGTTCGACCCCGGCCCCAGCCACAGCAAAGGCCCCGATCTCCGGATCGGGGCCTTGTTGTATGTCGGTGCAGCCCTCCGCGTACCTGTGCACCCTCCGCGTACCTGTGCACCCTCCGCGTACCGGTGCAGTCCTCGGTGTATCGGTGGACGGGTGCCTCCGTGGGCGTGGCGGCAAAAGCGTTCGCCAGGATTTTCCCCGGGATGCGATCCTGGAGACCGTATGTCTACGCACCCCGCCCCCGCCCTCGGCGCCCTCGCTTCCCGGCTGACCGAGTTGTCACTGCGCGATGCGCACCGGCTCGGCCGCAGGCTCGAGGGTGCGCGGAAGATCCGTAAGCCGGAGGCCCGGGCCGCCGTTCTCGCCGAGATCGAGACAGAGGTGGCCAAGGCCGAACAACGCATGGGTGAGCGCCGGGCCCGTGTGCCCGCGGTCAGCTATCCCGAGCAGCTCCCGGTCAGCCAGAAGAAGGACGTGATCGCGGAGGCCATCCGCGATCACCAGGTCGTCATCGTCGCCGGTGAGACGGGGTCCGGGAAGACCACGCAGATCCCGAAGATCTGTGTGGAGCTCGGCCGTGGCGTGCGCGGCATGATCGGACACACGCAGCCCCGGCGGATCGCCGCCCGTACCGTCGCCGAGCGGGTGGCGGACGAGCTGGACACGCCGCTCGGTGAGGCCGTCGGCTGGAAGGTGCGGTTCACCGACCAGGTGAATCCGGACGCGACCTTCATCAAGCTGATGACGGACGGCATCCTCCTCGCCGAGATCCAGACCGACCGCGAGCTGCGCGCCTACGACACGATCATCATCGACGAGGCGCACGAGCGGTCCCTCAACATCGACTTCCTGCTGGGTTACCTCGCGCAGCTGCTGCCGAAGCGGCCGGATCTGAAGGTCGTCATCACCTCGGCGACGATCGACCCCGAGCGTTTCTCCCGGCACTTCGGTGACGCGCCGATCATCGAGGTCAGCGGCCGGACGTACCCGGTGGAGGTGCGGTACCGCCCGCTCCTCGAGGAGGACGGCGACGACGCCGACCGGGACCAGATCACCGCGATCACCGACGCCGTCGAGGAACTGATGGGCGAGGGCAAGGGCGACATCCTCGTCTTCCTCTCCGGTGAGCGGGAGATCCGGGACACCGCCGACGCGCTCGAGAAGAAGAAGTACAGATTCACCGAGATCCTGCCGCTGTACGCCCGCCTCTCCCACGCCGAGCAGCACCGGGTGTTCCAGCAGCACACCGGGCGCAGGATCGTTCTCGCCACGAACGTCGCCGAGACCTCGCTGACGGTGCCGGGCATCAAGTACGTCATCGACCCCGGCTTCGCCCGCATCTCGCGCTACAGCCATCGCACGAAGGTGCAGCGGCTGCCCATCGAGCCGGTCTCGCAGGCCAGCGCCAACCAGCGCAAGGGCCGCTGCGGGCGGACCAGCGACGGCATCTGCATCCGGCTGTACAGCGAGGACGACTTCGACGCGCGGCCGGAGTTCACCGACGCGGAGATCCTCCGGACGAACCTCGCCTCCGTCATCCTGCAGATGACCGCGGCCGGCCTCGGCGACATCGAGAAGTTCCCCTTCATCGATCCGCCGGACCACCGCAACATCCGCGACGGTGTGCAGCTCCTCCAGGAGCTGGGTGCGCTGGACCCCGCGCAGAAGGACGCACGCAAGCGGCTCACCGACACCGGGCGCAAGCTGGCCCAGCTGCCCGTCGACCCGCGGCTGGCGCGGATGGTGCTGGAGGCCGACAAGAACGGCTGTGTCCGCGAGGTCATGGTCATCGCGGCGGCGCTGTCCATCCAGGACCCGCGGGAACGTCCGGCGGACAAGCAGGCGCAGGCCGACCAGCAGCACGCCCGTTTCAAGGACGAGACCAGCGACTTCCTCGCGTTCCTCAATCTCTGGCGGTACGTCCGCGAGCAGCAGAAGGAGCGGGGCTCGTCGTCGTTCCGCCGGATGTGCAAGCAGGAGTACCTCAACTTCCTGCGGATCCGCGAGTGGCAGGACATCTACACGCAGCTGCGCACGGTCGCCAAGCAGATGGGCATCCATCTCAACGACGCCGACGACGCCGCCCCGGACGACCGCGTGCACGTGTCGCTGCTGGCCGGGCTCCTCTCCCACATCGGTATGAAGGACGTGAAGGAGGGCGCGAAGAACGAGTACGTGGGTGCGCGGAGCGCCAAGTTCGCGATCTTCCCCGGTTCGGCACTGTTCAAGAAGCCCCCGCGTTTCGTGATGTCGGCGGAGCTGGTGGAGACCTCCCGTCTCTGGGCCCGCGTCAACGCGAAGATCGAGCCGGAGTGGGTGGAGCCGCTCGCCGGGCACCTCCTCAAGCGGACGTACAGCGAGCCGCACTGGGAGAAGGACCAGGCGGCCGTGATGGCGTACGAGAAGGTCACGCTGTACGGCGTGCCGATCGTGGCCCAGCGCAAGGTGAACTACGGGCGGATCGATCCGGAGGCCAGCCGCGAGCTGTTCATCCGGCACGCGCTGGTCGAGGGCGACTGGCGCACGCACCACAAGTTCTTCGCGGACAACCGCCGGCTGCTGACCGAGGTGGAGGAGCTGGAGCACCGGGCCCGGCGCCGGGACATCCTGGTCGACGACGAGACGCTGTTCGACTTCTACGACCAGCGGGTGCCCGAACACGTCGTCTCCGGTGCGCACTTCGACTCGTGGTGGAAGCACAAGCGGCACGAGCAGCCCGACTTCCTCGACTTCGAGCGCGAGATGCTCATCAACGAGAAGGCGGGTGCGGTCACCAAGGACGACTATCCGGACTCCTGGCGCCAGGGGCCGCTGAAGTTCCGTGTGACGTACCAGTTCGAGCCGGGTGCGGACGCGGACGGGGTGACCGTCCACATCCCGCTCCAGGTGCTCAACCAGGTCACGGACGAGGGCTTCGACTGGCAGATCCCGGGGCTGCGCGAGCAGGTCGTCACGGAGTTGATCCGGTCGCTGCCCAAGCCGATCCGCCGCAACTACGTGCCGGCCCCGAACTACGCCCAGGCGTTCCTGGAGCGGTCCGTGCCCCTGCAGGAACCGCTGACGGTGACCATGGCGCGGGAGCTGAAGCGCATGGTGGGGGTGCCGTTCGACGCGGAGGACTTCGACTGGTCGAAGGTCCCCGACCATCTGAAGATCACTTTTCGGATCGTCGACGAGCGCCGCCGCAACCTCGCGGAGGACAAGGATCTGGAGGCCCTGAAGCTCCGGCTGAAGCCGAAGGCGCGCAAGGCGCTGTCGCAGGCCGCGGCGGCCACCGCGGAGCGCAGTGGCGGCGAGTCCGTGGAGCGCGCGGGGCTGACCGACTGGACGATCGGCACGCTGTCCCGTGTCTTCGAGACACGGCGGGCGGGCCAGCCGGTGAAGGCGTATCCGGCGCTGGTCGACGACGGAGCGACGGCGAACACCGTCTCCGTTCGTCTCTTCGACACCGAGGCCGAGCAGGCGCAGGCGATGTGGAGGGGCACGCGTCGGCTGATCCTGCGCAACATCCCGGTCAATCCCGCGAAGTTCGCGAGCGATCGCCTGACCAACCAGCAGAAGCTGGGCCTGTCGGCGAATCCGCACGGTTCGGTCCAGGCGCTGTTCGACGACTGCGCGACGGCGGCGGCGGACCGGCTGATCGCGGACTTCGGCGGGCCGGCGTGGGACGAGGAGTCGTACCGCAAGCTCTACGACAAGGTCCGCGCGGAGATCGTCGACACGACCGTCCGTACGGTGGGTCAGGTGCAGCAGGTGCTGGCCGCCTGGCAGGCCTGTGAACGGCGCCTGAAAGCCGTACGCAGCCCCGCGCTGCTGCCGAACCTCCAGGACGTGCGGGCGCAGCTGGACGAGTTGGTGAAGCCCGGTTTCGTGACGGAGGCGGGCATCGGACGGCTGCCGGACCTGATGCGCTATCTGGTCGCCGCCGACCGGCGTCTGCAGCAGATGCCGACCGGCGTCCAGCGGGACACGACCCGGATGGAGAAGGTCCACGAGATGCGGGACGAGTACGCGTGGCTGCTGGAGCAGATGCCGCGGGGGCGGCCGGTGCCGCGGCAGGTCCTGGACGTCCGCTGGATGATCGAGGAGCTGCGGGTCAGCTATTTCGCGCACGCGCTGGGCACGGCGTATCCCGTCTCGGACAAGCGGATCGTGAAGGCGATCGACGCGCTCGTGCCGTAGCCGGGGCCGGATCGGAACCGTGACGGGACGCGCACGGAGGGTGAGTTCGACCCGGGGCCCACCCTCCTGTACAGTCTCATCTCGCAGCGCAACGCAGGCAGAATCCGAAAGCGAATCCGCCGCGTGGCACCGCAAAGCCTGGTCCTGTGGAGCAGTTTGGAGTGCTCGCCACCCTGTCAAGGTGGAGGCCGCGGGTTCAAATCCCGTCAGGACCGCAAGGAAAGAAGCCCCGCACCGAATGGTGCGGGGCTTCTTTCGTCGCCCTCGTCCCCTGGCGGCGCGTCCTGCCCCACGGGTCGCCCGCCACACGGCCCCAGAAGCCCTCAGCGCCCCTCTCACGGCCTTGACGGCGTCACATTCGCTCGGTACTCCAAAGACAGGGCACGTTCCCCGTACGGCCCCTGGAGGCGGCGTATGACGGCATCGGTCAGGCACGAGACGCGGGCACTGCTGCGTGCGCATCTGTCGGCCGCGTCGTCGTACCGTCATCTGACGCGCCACTGTCCGATCTGCCACCGTCTGTTGCGGCTGGCGTGGGACTCGCCGGCCCCGGTGTCCCCGACGGGTCGTCAAGAGGGCGTCGAGGACGGGAGGGCACCCACCGCGTGACCCCTGCCGACCCCAACGCCCTTGTCACGCCGATCTGGTGGAACCAGCGCTTCCTCTAGCGCACGCACGCCGGAGCCAACAAGCTTCGTGTCCTGTGACGGGTGTCACGGCGTGAGTTTTTGAGACGGTGGCACTTACGCCTCGCCTACAACGAGTCAATTTAATATGTGCAATTGCACTTCCGTCCCGCCCCTCGCACACAGGGGATCCGACAGCCCTCCCCAGACTCCGACAAGGGCGCTCACAGGACAGGCGGGCAGGCTGCCACCAGGCAGGGCACGGAAGGTGCCCGGACATAAAAAGATCGCGCTGGACCCGGCGGAGTCCAGCGCGATCGACGACGCACCCTGTCGGTGGCCCGACATGTTCGAACGGCTTGGGCGGAGGGCCTGTTGGGGCAGGTCCCGCGTCGTGTGGAGCTGTGGTTCCGAGCGTCCGGGCAGGTTGGGGGACCTGCCGTTTGGCCCGGTTATTCAGTTGTTCAGGCCTCGCTGCGCTGCTGCGGGATGCCCGCGAGCAGAGCGCGGACCTCGGCCTCGCGGTAGCGGCGATGCCCGCCGAGCGTGCGGATCGACGTGAGCTTGCCGGCCTTCGCCCAGCGCGTGACCGTCTTAGGGTCGACGCGGAACATGGTGGCGACCTCAGCCGGGGTCAGCAGCGGCTCGGCATCAGGGGTGCGAGCGGTCATGAGCGGCCTCCTCGGGAGAACCGAACCTTCTCGGTTCTTTCCTCTAAATTCTGCACCTTGACCCGCGTTGCCCGAAATGGCGGACGCGAGTCGAGTCGGTTATAGGACGAACGGCTTGTCCTCGGCACTACAACTACACCATCTGTCCAGCCGCGTCGGCCAAACCGATGGAATTGCCCTCCCAGGTGTTCATCAGCGACGGAAGCCGATGGACCGTGCCATAGCGGACAGTCACGCCACTGTGACGATCAGTCACAGGACGAGCAGAAGTCACCAGGCCCCCCAAAGCGCGCAATGCTGAGATTCCGCCCACAGTGCATCACAACAGGACGGAAAGAGCCCTCCCCGGGCTCCTTGTCCTATTTTGGCACGAGGAGGGGCAAGCGGCGCAAGAGTGCTGTACGTGCGGTCCGTCACGCTTGACACATACGCCCGGATCGGGACCTACGTCCCGTGCTGACGAGAAGTCAGCTCACCCGGGGCGGGTGTCGGAGCGGAAGACGAAACCCCAAAACGGGCGGCACGTCAAACGTCAGTTCGCCGACCGCCGGTCCCGCACCGACCGCCACCGCTCCACGAGCCGCCCGTACGCCGCACCCGCCGTGGCCCCGTCGCCGTGGCGCAGCGCCTCGATGCCCTCGGCCACGTCCGCCGCGGAGTGGTCGTCCTCCAGCTCGCCGGCCGGCAGGGCGTGCACGAGCCCGCCGTAGTCGAGCTCCACCAGTGAGCGCGGGTGGAACTCCTCCAGCCAGCGCCCCACGTCCACCAGTCCGTCGATCAGCGGGCCCTCGTCCATGGCCTCCTTCAGGGCCCTCAGTCCCCGGGCCACCCGGCGGCGCGCCTGCACCATCGGCGTCCGGTAGCGCAGTACCGGCGCGTCCGCCCCGGGGCCGTCACCGCCCTTCTCGTACTCCCGCTCCTCGTCGGAGACCAGCACGAACCAGTTGATCGGCACCTGCCAGGTCGCCGTGCGGATCCACGGGCGGGCGTCCGGGTTGCGCTCGAGCCAGCGTTCGTAGTCCCGCGTGGTCTGGCTGCGTACGACCGGTGGGAGCAGGGCGTCCAGCACCGGTTCCGGGAAGTCCTCGGCCAGCTCCACCAAGGCCTGCCAGCCGCGCAGCCGGGTCCGCCAGGGGCAGACGCAGACCACGCCGTCGGCCTCGGTCACGAAGGCGTCGGCACTTTCGTGCACCGGTACCGGGACCGGTGGGGTGGGCAGCAGGTCGGCCAGGGAGCGGCGGAGTTCGTCCTGGTAGGAGGGCAGGTCGGTGCGGCGGGCGTAGCGGGTCCAGTGGGCGCGCTCCGGCTCGGGGAAGGCGGCCAGCGGCTCGTACACGCGCAGGTACGCCGCGTAGGGGACGATCACCGAGGACACCTTGGGCACGCCTGCTCCCTCCCCCGCGCACCGCCGCGAAAACCCGCGGCAAACGATCACGAACGCGCGGGAACCTCTGCAAATCGCCGCACGCCCGTACTCCGTGCGGAGGTGATCCTGAGCACTCTCCGGCGGGGGGACCCCGGCAGGCTCTAATCTCATGCCACAGTCCCCGCCACCCGCACGGGGACCCGTCTCCAACCGCCGCACCTACACAGGAGTCACCACCGTGACCGACGTAACCGGCGCACCTGCTGATGTTCTGCACACCCTGTTCCACTCGGAGCAGGGAGGTCATGAGCAAGTCGTGCTCTGCCAGGACCGTGCCAGCGGCCTCAAGGCCGTCATCGCCCTCCACTCCACCGCCCTCGGCCCCGCGCTCGGCGGTACGCGCTTCTATCCGTACGCGAGCGAGGCGGACGCCGTCACCGACGCGCTGAACCTCGCGCGCGGGATGTCGTACAAGAACGCCATGGCCGGACTCGACCACGGCGGCGGCAAGGCCGTGATCATCGGCGACCCGGAGCAGATCAAGTCCGAGGAGCTGCTCCTCGCCTACGGCCGGTTCGTCGCCTCGCTCGGCGGCCGCTACGTCACCGCCTGCGACGTCGGCACGTACGTCGCCGACATGGACGTCGTGGCGCGCGAGTGCAGCTGGACGACCGGGCGGTCCCCCGAGAACGGCGGCGCGGGGGACTCCTCCGTGCTCACCGCCTTCGGTGTGTACCAGGGCATGCGCGCCTCGGCCCAGCACCTGTGGGGCGACCCGTCGCTGCGCGACCGCACCGTCGGTGTCGCAGGCGTCGGCAAGGTCGGCCACCACCTCGTCGAGCACCTGCTGGCCGAGGGTGCGCACGTGGTCGTCACCGACGTACGCAAGGACGTCGTCCGGGGCATCACCGAGCGGCACCCCTCGGTGGTCGCCGTCGCCGACACCGACGCGCTGATCCGGGTCGAGAACCTGGACGTCTACGCCCCGTGTGCGCTCGGCGGCGCGCTGAACGACGACACCGTGCCGGTGCTGACCGCCAGGGTGGTGTGCGGCGCGGCCAACAACCAGCTCGCCCACCCGGGCGTCGAGAAGGACCTCGCCGACCGCGGGATCCTCTACGCGCCCGACTACGTGGTGAACGCCGGCGGTGTCATCCAGGTCGCCGACGAGCTGCACGGCTTCGACTTCGACCGGTGCAAGGCCAAGGCGGCGAAGATCTACGACACCACGCTGGCCATATTCGCTCGTGCGAAGGAGGACGGTATTCCGCCGGCCGCCGCGGCCGACCGGATCGCCGAGCAGCGGATGGCGGAGGCGCGTACCCGGCGGTGATTCCGCGGTGATCCCGTGGTGATCGGGGCAGGGTTTTCGAACGTTTGACCGGTACCCGCCGGCGGGCAGTTGGAGAGAACTCTCACTTCTCCCGGCGGGTCGACGGCCGAAACGTGGTTAAAATCGCCGTTGACCAGCGAGGACGGGGCGCCTCGAAGGTTCTGGGCGCGGCCACGTCCTGCGGGCGACGTACCGTATGGGCGTGGGCTCAGGTACCGTGGAAGCCCTACGGACCGGTCTCTCCACGGAGAGCCCGTTCCGGACCATGAACGCGTGTCAAGACTCTGGGGCCGTCGAGCCCCGTCGTTGAGGGGGTCGAGCCATGGGGCGCGGCCGGGCCAAGGCCAAGCAGACGAAGGTCGCCCGCCAGCTGAAGTACAACAGCGGTGGGACTGATCTCTCCCGCCTGGCCGAGGAGCTGGGCGCATCGCCGTCGAATTCGCAACCGCCGAACAGCGAGCGATTCGAGGACGATGAGCAGGACGACGACGTGTACGCACGGTACGCCGACCTCTATGAGGACGACGACGAAGACGAGGACGGCCAGTCCCCGCAGCAGCGACGCGGCGCTTGACCTTGCACTGAGCACTTTCCCGGTCGGTGACGGAAGTCACCGACCGGGTTCTGTGCTGTCCGCGGGAACCGCAGGGTCTCACGGGAACCGCTGGGTCTCAGACGGCGTAGTCGCCGACGAGCGCCGCGCCCGTCTCGTGGTCGCCGCGGTCGGTGATCTCTCCGGCCACCCAGGCGTCCACCCCGCGGTCGGCCAGGGCCGCCAGTGCCACGTCCGTCGACTCCTCGGGCACGATCGCGATCATGCCCACGCCCATGTTGAGGGTCTTCTCCAGCTCCAGGCGTTCGACCCGGCCGGTCGTGCCGACGAGGTCGAAGACCGCGCCCGGGGTCCAGGTGGAGCGGTCGACGACGGCGTGCAGGCTGTCGGGGATCACTCGGGCCAGGTTGGCGGCGAGCCCGCCTCCGGTGACGTGGCTGAAGGCGTGGACCTCCGCGGTCCTGGTGAGCGCCAGGCAGTCCAGGGAGTAGATCTTGGTCGGTTCCAGGAGCTCCTCGCCGAGCGTGCGGCCGAGGCCGTCGAGGTGGGCGTCCAGGGACAGGCCCGCCTCGTTCAGCAGGACGTGGCGGACGAGCGAGTACCCGTTCGAGTGAAGCCCGGAGGACGCCATGGCGATGACCGCGTCACCCTTACGGATGCGATCGGGGCCCAGCAGCCGGTCGGCCTCCACGACGCCCGTACCGGCGCCGGCGACGTCGAAGTCGTCCGCTCCGAGCAGGCCGGGGTGTTCGGCCGTCTCGCCGCCCACCAGGGCGCAGCCGGCCAGCACACAGCCCTCGGCGATGCCCTTGACGATGGCGGCGACGCGCTCGGGGTGGACCTTGCCGACGCAGATGTAGTCGGTCATGAAGAGCGGCTCGGCGCCACAGACCACGATGTCGTCCATGACCATGGCGACCAGGTCGTGGCCGATCGTGTCGTAGACGCCCAGCTGCCGGGCGATGTCGACCTTGGTGCCGACGCCGTCGGTGGCGGAGGCGAGCAGGGGGCGCTCGTAGTTCTTGAGGGCTGAGGCGTCGAAGAGGCCGGCGAAGCCGCCGAGGCCGCCGAGGACCTCGGGGCGCTGCGTCTTCTTGACCCATTCCTTCATGAGCTCGACGGCGCGGTCGCCCGCCTCGATGTCGACACCTGCTGTTTTGTAAGACGCTGATGCGTAGCTGGCACCAGTTGTGTCAGGCATGACGATGAGAACCTTTGTGTCGTACGGCAGGTATTGCGGACGGCTGCTACGGGCGACGGATGGCGTCGGCGGCGGCCGTGGCGGCGGGCCCGGCGGCCAGCTCGGTCTCCAGGAGCTGCTTGCCGAGCAGCTCGGGGTCGGGGAGCTCCATCGGGTACTCGCCGTCGAAGCAGGCGCGGCAGAGGTTCGGCTTGGCGATGGTGGTCGCCTCGATCATGCCGTCGATGGAGATGTACGCCAGGGAGTCGGCGCCCAGCGAGGTGCCGATCTCCTCGACGCTCATGCCGTTGGCGATGAGCTCGGCGCGGGTGGCGAAGTCGATGCCGAAGAAGCAGGGCCACTTCACGGGCGGGGACGAGATCCGGATGTGGACCTCGGCGGCGCCCGCCTCGCGCAGCATGCGGACCAGGGCCCGCTGGGTGTTGCCGCGGACGATGGAGTCGTCGACGACGACCAGCCGCTTGCCCTTGATGACTTCCTTCAGGGGGTTCAGCTTCAGGCGGATGCCGAGCTGGCGGATGGTCTGCGAGGGCTGGATGAAGGTGCGCCCGACGTAGGCGTTCTTCACCAGGCCGTTGCCGAAGGGGATGCCGGAGGCCTCGGCGTACCCGATGGCGGCGGGAGTGCCGGACTCCGGGGTCGCTATGACGAGGTCCGCCTCGGCGGGGGCCTCCTTGGCCAGCTTGCGGCCCATCTCGACGCGCGAGAGGTAGACGTTGCGGCCGGCGATGTCGGTGTCCGGGCGGGCCAGGTACACGTACTCGAAGACACAGCCCTTGGGCTTCGCTTCTGCGAATCGTGACGAGCGCAGACCGTTCTCGTCGATGGCGACGAACTCGCCCGGCTCGATCTCGCGGACGTAGGAGGCGCCGCAGATGTCGAGGGCGGCGGACTCGGAGGCGACCACCCAGCCGCGCTCGAGGCGGCCGAGGACCAGCGGGCGGATGCCCTGCGGGTCGCGGGCGGCGTAGAGGGTGTGCTCGTCCATGAAGACGAGGCTGAAGGCGCCCATGACCTTCGGAAGGACCGTGTGAGCGGCCTCTTCGATGGTCAGCGGCTTGCCGTCCTCGTCGACCTGGGCCGCGAGGAGCGCGGTCAGCAGGTCGGTGTCGTTGGTCGCCGCGACCCGCGTGGAGCGGCCGTCCTGCTTGGGCAGGTCGGCGACCATCTCGGCGAGCTGGGCGGTGTTGACGAGGTTGCCGTTGTGGCCGAGCGCGATGGAGCCCTGCGCGGTGGCCCGGAAGGTTGGCTGGGCGTTCTCCCACACGGAGGCGCCGGTGGTCGAGTAGCGGGCGTGTCCGACCGCGATGTGACCCTGGAGCGAACCGAGCGAGGTCTCGTCGAAGACCTGGGACACGAGGCCCATGTCCTTGAAGACGAGGATCTGGGAGCCGTTGCTGACCGCGATACCCGCGGATTCCTGGCCCCGATGCTGGAGGGCGTAGAGCCCGAAGTACGTGAGCTTTGCGACCTCTTCGCCCGGAGCCCAGACACCGAAGACGCCGCAAGCGTCCTGGGGGCCCTTCTCGCCGGGAAGTAGATCGTGATTGAGTCGACCGTCACCACGTGGCACGCTTCCGAGTGTAGGCGAGGTCGACCACTGGTCCGAATTGGGGATACGGACTCACGTGGGGATCACTGGTCGGTGACGGCGCGGACGGTGGTGCCGTCTTCGCTGGTCAGCGTGAGGGTCTCGTGGTCGATCCGACCGTCGAAGAGGCGCAGTGTCCGCTTCTCGGCGTCCATGAGTGAGCCTTCGCACATCATTCGGGTGACGGCCGGAGCGTTGAGGGCGATATGTCCGTCGCGGACGGTGGCCGTGGCGTTGGCTTCTCGCTGCCGCAGGCGGCGGCGAGCGGGAGGAGCGCGGCGACGGCGGCCACGGTCAGGGTCGTGCTGCGCTGCCTTTTCTGCCCGCACATGCCCGTTCGACGGAGGCGGGGAAGGTCCGGTTCCCCTCAGCTCAGCACCGGCAGCAGCTCCCCCAGGTCGGCCCGCTCCCCGCTCGCACTCACCTTCGCGTCGGCCACGGCGTCCTTCCAGGCCAGCCGCCCAGTCGCCAGCCGGATCCAGGTCAGCGGGTCGGTCTCGACGACGTTGGGCGGGGTGCCGCGGGTGTGCCGGGGGCCCTCGACGCACTGCACCACGGCGTACGGCGGGATCCGCACCTCCGTCGAGCCGCCGGGCGCCTTCACGGCGAGCGCGTCGGCCAGCAGCCGGGTCGCGGCCGCCAGGGCCTGCCGGTCGTAGGGGATGTCGAGGCCGGGCACGGCGGCGCCCAGGTCGTCGGTGTGGACGACCAGCTCGACGGTGCGGGTCACGAGGTAGTCGTCCAACGGCAGGGCGCCCGCGTTGGTCTCCAGGAGCCGGCTGCCGGAGTGCTCGGCGAGCAGCGCGCGCAGGCTCTCCTCGATGTCGGCGAGGTGGGCGTCGAGGTCGGGATGGTCCGCGGCCAGCTTCCGGGTGAAGTCGGCGATCGCGTCGGCGTTCCCGGCGGTGGCGAAGGGCCACTCGACGACCTGGACGTCCTGGCGGGGCGGGGCTGGCCGGTCCACGGCGCGGTGCACGGCGGTCAGGGCCATCCCGACGTGCGCGACCAACTCCCGCACCGTCCAGTCCCCGAGCCGCGTGGGCAGGGCGAGCTGCTGCGGGGTGAGGGTGCGGACGGCTGCCCGTACGTTGCCGAACTGGGCCAGCACGGCGGTGCGGGTACGTGCGGGGTCGTAGGCGCGGGCGCGTTTCCTGGCGGGCGGCATGGCGGCGAGCCTAGTCCGCGGGGCCGACGGGGCGCTCGGGATATGCCGGGTCCGGGCCGGCCGGCGGGAGTGCGGCCGCGCGGGCAGTCACTCGTACGTGTGTCTGGCGGTGGAAACCGGCCCCGAAGCGCCGGAGCACGGAAACACTGGTCCGCGCCTGGAAGGAGGTGCACCATGACGGTTATGGCCGAGCACACGTCTCAGATGTCGGTGGACGAGTTCGAAACGATCGCTTCCACTGCTCCCGAGACCGTCACGTTGGAGTACATCGACGGACGGATCGGGGTCAAGAAAGTGACGGACGGGGATCACGACACCATCGTGTCCTGGCTGGCCAAGCGCTGTATGCAGGCCCGGCCCGACCTGGACCTGTATTACGGGCGAGGCCTCCGGGTCGACGCGTACCGGCAGAGCAGGGCACGGCCGGACGCCGTGCTCGCGCCCGAGGCCCACTTCGCGGGGCACGGCGAATGGGCCGACCCGGACGGCGCGCTCATGGTCGTCGAGGTCACCTCGTACGACTCGGACACGGACCGGAGGGACCGGCACGAGAAGCCGGCCGCGTACGGGCAGGCCGGGATCCCCCTGTACCTGCTGATCGACCGGGACTCCTGCACCGTCACGGTGCACAGCGGACCGGACCGGCAGGTCGGTGGCTACCGCGACGTCCGCGTCGCCACGTTCGGCGAGACGATGGCGCTCCCCGATCCCGTGGGCATCGAACTCGACACGGAGGTCCTCAAGAACTACGTGCGGTGAAACAGCGAGGTCCCGTCCGGTGCCGGACGGGACCCCGTCGTCTCGGGCCGCCCTACGCCAGCAGCGCCGGGATCGTGCCCTCGTGGGCCTCGCGCAGCTCGGTCAGGGGGAGGGTGAACTCGCCCTGCACCTCCACCGCGTCGCCGTCCACGACACCGATGCGGGTGGCGGGCAGGCCGCGCGCGCCGCACATGTCGTTGAAGCGGACCTCTTCCGAACGCGGGACGGCGACGACCGCGCGGCCCGCCGACTCCGAGAACAGGAAGGTGAAGGCGTCGAGCCCGTCCGGTACGACCAGACGCGCGCCCTTGCCGCCGAGCAGGGCCGACTCGACGACCGCCTGGACCAGGCCGCCGTCGGACAGGTCGTGCGCGGAGTCGATCATGCCGTCGCGGGAGGCGGAGATCAGGATCTCGCCGAGGAGGCGTTCACGCTCCAGGTCGACCTTCGGGGGCAGGCCGCCGAGGTGGTCGTGGATCACCTGGGACCACGCCGAGCCGCCGAACTCCTCACGCGTGTCGCCGAGGAGGTAGAGCAGCTGCCCGTCCTCCTGGAAGGCGACCGGCGTGCGGCGGGCCACGTCGTCGATGACGCCGAGGACCGCGACGACCGGCGTCGGGTGGATGGCGGCCTCACCGGTCTGGTTGTAGAGCGAGACGTTGCCGCCGGTCACCGGGGTGCCGAGCTGCTGGCAGCCGTCGGCCAGACCGCGTACGGCCTCCGCGAACTGCCACATGACCGCCGGGTCCTCCGGCGAGCCGAAGTTCAGGCAGTCGGAGACCGCGAGCGGCTTGGCGCCGGTGGTCGCCACGTTGCGGTAGGCCTCCGCCAGGGCCAGCTGCGCGCCCGTGTACGGGTCGAGCTTGGCGTAGCGGCCGTTGCCGTCCGTGGCGATCGCGACGCCGAGGCCGCTCTCCTCGTCGACGCGGATCATGCCGGAGTCCTCCGGCTGGGCGAGGACGGTGTTGCCCTGCACGAAGTGGTCGTACTGCTGGGTGATCCACTTCTTGGACGCCTGGTTCGGGGAGGACACCAGCTTCAGGACCTGGTCCTTCAGCTCCTCGCCCGTCTGCGGCCGGGGCAGCTTGTTCGCGTCGTCGGCCTGGAGGGCGTCCTGCCAGTCGGGGCGGGCGTAGGGACGCTCGTAGACCGGGCCCTCGTGCGCGACCGTGCGCGGGTCGACGTCGACGATCTTGCCGCCGTGCCAGTAGATCTCGAGGCGGTCGCCGTCGGTCACCTCACCGATGACGGTGGCGATGACGTCCCACTTCTCGCAGATCTCCAGGAAGCGGTCGACCTTGCCCGGCTCGACCACCGCGCACATGCGCTCCTGCGACTCGCTCATGAGGATTTCCTCGGGCGAGAGCGTGGAGTCGCGCAGGGGGACGTCGTCCAGGGTGACGCGCATGCCGCCCGAGCCGTTCGACGCCAGCTCGCTGGTCGCGCAGGACAGGCCCGCGGCGCCCAGGTCCTGGATGCCGACGACGAGCTTCTCCCGGAAGGCCTCCAGGGTGCACTCGATGAGGAGCTTCTCCTGGAAGGGGTCGCCGACCTGAACGGCGGGGCGCTTCGACGGCTTGGCGTCGTCGAAGGTCTCCGAGGCCAGGATGGAGGCGCCGCCGATGCCGTCGCCGCCGGTCCGGGCGCCGTACAGGATGACCTTGTTGCCCGCGCCGGACGCCTTGGCGAGGTGGATGTCCTCGTGCCGCATGACGCCGATGGCACCGGCGTTGACCAGCGGGTTGCCCTGGTAGCAGGCGTCGAAGACGACCTCGCCGCCGATGTTGGGCAGGCCCAGGCAGTTGCCGTAGCCGCCGATGCCGGCGACGACACCGGGGAGCACCCGCTTGGTGTCGGGGTGGTCCGCCGCACCGAAGCGCAGGGGGTCCACGACCGCCACCGGGCGGGCGCCCATCGCGATGATGTCGCGGACGATGCCGCCGACACCCGTGGCCGCGCCCTGGTAGGGCTCGACGTAGGAGGGGTGGTTGTGCGACTCGACCTTGAAGGTGACCGCGTAGCCCTGGCCGACGTCGACGACACCGGCGTTCTCGCCGATGCCGACGAGCATCGCGTCGTTGGCGGGGGCCTTCTCGCCGAACTGGCGGAGGTGGACCTTGGAGGACTTGTACGAGCAGTGCTCGGACCACATCACCGAGTACATGGCGAGTTCGGCACCGGTGGGCCGACGGCCGAGGATCTCCACGACCCTCTCGTACTCGTCCTTCTTCAGGCCCAGCTCGGCCCAGGGCAGCTCGACGTCGGGGGTCGCGGCCGCGTGCTCGACCGTGTCCAGAGGCGTCCGGCTCATACGTTGACCAGCTTCTTGAGGATCGAGGTGAAGAACGGGAGGCCGTCGGTGCGGCCGGTGCCGATCAGCGGCTCGACGGCGTGCTCGGGGTGCGGCATGAGGCCGACGACGTTGCCCGCGGCGTTGGTGATGCCGGCGATGTCGTTGAGCGAGCCGTTCGGGTTGACGTCGAGGTAGCGGAAGGCGACGCGGCCCTCGGCCTCCAGCTCGTCCAGCGTGCGCCGGTCGGCGACGTAGCGGCCGTCCATGTTCTTCAGCGGGATGCTGATTTCCTGGCCGGCGCTGTAGTCGCTGGTCCAGGCGGTGTCCGCGTTCTCCACCCGCAGCTTCTGGTCGCGGCAGATGAAGTGCAGGTGGTCGTTGCCGAGCATCCCGCCGGGCAGCAGGTGGGCCTCCGTGAGGATCTGGAAGCCGTTGCAGATGCCGAGCACCGGGAGACCGGCCTTCGCCTGGTCGATGACGGTGTCCATCACCGGCGAGAAGCGCGCGATGGCGCCGGCGCGCAGATAGTCGCCGTAGGAGAAACCGCCGCACAGCACGACGGCGTCGACCTGCTTGAGGTCCTTGTCCTTGTGCCAGAGGGCGACGGGTTCGGCGCCGGCGACGCGGATCGCGCGCTGCGTGTCCCGGTCGTCGAGACTGCCGGGGAAAGTGACGACGCCAATACGAGCGGTCACTTCACGGCCCCCGCGACCACGTCGTCGGACTCGACCTTGACGGTGAAGTCCTCGATCACGGTGTTGGCGAGGAAGGATTCCGCAAGATCATGGATGCGGGCGAGGGCGGCGTCGTCGACCGGTCCGTCCACTTCCAGTTCGAATCGCTTTCCCTGACGTACGTCCGAGATCCCTTCGAAACCCAGTCGCGGCAGTGCGCGCTGCACCGCCTGGCCCTGGGGGTCGAGGATCTCCGGCTTGAGCATGACGTCGACTACGACGCGTGCCACTGGCACTCCCGGTGTGTGGTGCTGAGCAGGTCCCTTCAGACTACCCGTACAAAATTTCTACGCGCGTAGCCTTGGAGGAAACTACGTGAGCCCTGTCACGATCCGGCCTCGACGGGAGGCGGTCACGAAAAACTTCGGGAAAGATCCCGGATCGAACCCGGACGCCTATTGCGCGACAGACACGCGGAGAGATTTAGTCGGGCTTCCCATTGCAATGCCAGGCACTGTACAAATGAAATGTCATTAGCCGATACTTTGCCCAATTACAGGCGAACAGTCGGCATCATCGCGGCGTCTCGGCACGTCATCGCGGAGATGCCGCACGAAGGGACCGATATTCGTGGCGCAGCGTGTCGTGGTCACTCTCTTTGACGACATCGACGGCTCGGAAGCGGCGGAGACGATCGCCTTCGGAGTCGACGGCCGGATGTACGAGATCGACCTGAACGAAGCCAATGCCCGGAAACTGCGCAAGGCTCTCGAGCCCTACGTGTCGGCCGGCCGCAAGCGGTCGCGCTCCGGCAAGGCGTACCGGCAGACGGAGGTCGCCCCCGACCCGGCGGCGGTCCGGGCCTGGGCCCAGGCGAACAAGATGGACGTGCCCGCGCGGGGCCGGATCCCGAAGAGGGTGTACGAGGCGTTCGCCGAGGCTCAGTGAGCCCTGCGCAGTGACCCCAGGGCAGTGAGCCGTACGCAGTGAGCCGTACGCGATGAGGCGTCCGTGGTGAGGCGCCGTCCATGGTGGTCGGTGGCGACGCGCCGACGACTGGGCGGCGGTCGACGGCCGCCCAGCCGCCCCTCGCGGGAACCGACTTGCGCAGCACCCCAGGTGATCAGCTAGAGTCTGGAGCACGCCGAGGGGCAAGGCCGAAAGGCCCAGCTCACGGAACATGCGGGTGTAGTTCAGTAGTAGAACATCCCCCTTCCAGGGGGAAGGCGCAGTGTGCAATTCCTGTCACCCGCTCTGCATGGCCGTACCGATCACGCAAGTCGATCAGGTAGGCTGGTGCTCGCACCGATCGGTGAAGGCCGGTCGGCGGCAATGCGGACGTAGCTCAGTTGGTAGAGCGCAACCTTGCCAAGGTTGAGGTCGCGAGTTCGAGCCTCGTCGTCCGCTCGGGAATCAGACCCCGGTCCCTCAAGGACCGGGGTCTTTTCGTGCGCCCGTGACCGACCGGATCGGGCGGCCCCGTTCTGACATTTGTCATGCCGACCGGTGACGGCCCGCACTGCCGACCCTCCCGCGGCGCGGGAATGCTTGAGGCATGCGATCAGACGGACACGAACACGTGATTGAGGTCACCGGCCTGCGACGTGTGTACGGGGGCGGGTTCGAGGCGGTGCGCGGGATCGACTTCTCCGTGCGCCGCGGAGAGATCTTCGCGCTGCTGGGCACCAACGGCGCGGGCAAGACATCGACGGTCGAGCTGCTGGAGGGCCTCGCCGCCCCGGCCGGCGGGCGGGTGCGCGTCCTCGGACACGACCCGTACACCGAGCGGGCCGCCGTACGCCCCCGTACCGGCGTGATGCTCCAGGAAGGCGGCTTCCCGTCCGAGCTGACCGTCGCGGAGACCGCGCGGATGTGGGCGGGCTGCGTGAGCGGGGCCCGCCCGCCGGCGGAGGTACTGGCGGTGGTCGGGCTGGAGTCGAAGGCCGGCATCCGTGTGAAACAGCTGTCCGGGGGACAGCGGCGCCGGCTCGACCTGGCGCTCGCGCTCCTCGGCGACCCCGAGGTCCTCTTCCTCGACGAGCCCAGCACCGGGCTGGACGCCGAAGGCCGCCGGGACACCTGGGAGTTGGTGAGCGAGCTGCGCGACGGCGGTACGACGGTGCTGCTGACCACGCACTACCTGGAGGAGGCCGAGCACCTCGCCGACCGGCTCGCGATCATGCACGAGGGCCGGATCGCCGCCACCGGCACCCCGGCGGAGGTGACCGCCATGCAGCCGTCCCGTATCTCCTTCGAGCTGCCCGAGGGCTATTTCGTGGGTGATCTGCCGCCGCTCGACGAGCTGGGCGTGAGCGATCACGAGGTGGAGGGCCGGACGGTCAGGCTGCGCACCCACGAACTGCAGCGCTCGGCCACCGGGCTGCTGACCTGGGCCGGAGTGGCCGGAGTGGAGCTGCGCCGCCTGGACGTGCGGTCGGCATCCCTGGAAGAGGCGTTCCTGGGGATCGCGAGGGAGGCGTCCGCGAGGACGGCCGGGTCGACGACGACGAAGGAGTACGCGGCATGAGCACCACGACCGGCAACGACTCGGCCGCGCGCGCCACGGACGCCCCCGGCAGCACGCCGACGCGGCGCACGACCACGCCGATGCAGCGCATGACGGCCCTCGCCCGCGCCGAGCTGACCCTGCTCGGACGGAACAAGGGCACCGTCTTCGCCGCGCTGTTCGTGCCGCTGGTGCTGCCGTTCAGTGTGCGGTCGGCGGCCCAGGAGATGGACCTCGCCGAGGCGGGCCTGACCACGGGCACGCTCGTCCTGCCCGCCGCGATCGGCTTCTCCCTGCTGTTCGCCGTCTACTCGGCCCTCGTCGGCGTCTTCGTCGTCCGGCGCGAGGAACTCGTCCTCAAGCGGCTACGCACCGGCGAGCTGCGGGACGTCGAGATCCTGAGCGGGTCCGCGATGCCGGCCGTCCTCAGCGGGCTCGTGCAGTCCCTGCTGCTGGCGGTGGGCTGCGCCGTGCTGCTGGACCTGTCGGCGCCGTCCGCGCCTCATCTGGCGGTCCTCGGCCTGCTGCTGGGCCTCGTGATGTGCGCCGCGCTCGCGGCGGTCACCGCGAGCTTCACCCGGACCGGGGAGAGCGCGCAGGTCACACCGCTGCCGTTCATGTTCGTCTCGATGTTCGGCTCCGCCCTGTTCGTGCCGCTGGAGCTGCTGCCCGACCGGCTGGCCTCCGTGTGCGAGCTGCTGCCGCTGACGCCCGTGATCACCCTGGTGCGCGGCGGCTGGACCGGCGACCTGTCGGCGTACGACGCGCTGGGCGCCGTGGCCACGGCGGTGGCCTGGACCGTGCTCGCGGTGTTTGCTGTACGGCGGTGGTTCCGCTGGGAGCCGCGACACTGACGTACGGGCGGACTCGGACCAGGACCAGGGAGAGCGGGGCGGGCGGGGGCATGCGCAGGCCGAGGGGCTGGTGGCGGCGGAAGAGCACGCCGGCGAAGGTGGAGACGTACACACGGTGGTCGTTCCACTTCTTCGGGGTCCTCGAGATCCTGGCGATCGGGGTGTCGGGCTTCGACCGGACCGGGCCACGGCTCGCGACCGGGCTGACCGTGCTGGTCGCCGTGCACGCCGCGGTCGGCATGCTGGTCGCGTCCCGCGCGCTGGACTGGACGCGCGGCCGCCGCCCGCAGCCCGTGCGGCTGCTGTGGGGCTACGCCGCCGTCACGGCGGTGGTCGCGGTCGCCGCGATCGGGCTCGCGGAGCACGGACCGGGCGGCGACGACGTGGACACCGCTGCGGGGACGGTCTTCGGGGGCATCCTGTTCTTCGGCGCGGGCATGATCACGCTCGGGGTACGGGACCGGCGGCGCGTGGTCGCCGTCGTCAGCGGCTTCGGAGTGGGTGCCGGACTCGTCTCGTTCCCGCTGGGCCTGCCGGGCGTCGCCTCGGTCGTACTGGCCGCCCTCGTGCTCACGGCGGGCGGCTTCCTCGCCTTCACGTCGGTCTTCTCCGTCTGGCTGCTCAACGTGGTCTACACGCTCGACGAGGCCAAGGAGACCCGGGCCCGACTCGCCGTCGCCGAGGAACGGCTGCGGTTCGGCCGGGACCTGCACGACGTGATGGGCCGGAACCTGGCCGTGATCGCGCTCAAGAGCGAGCTGGCCGTCCAGCTGTCCCGGCGCGGACGGCCCGAGGCGGTGGAGCAGATGATCGAGGTGCAGCGCATCGCCCAGGAGTCGCAGCGGGAGGTCCGGGACGTCGTACGCGGCTACCGGGAGGCCGACCTGGAGGTCGAGCTCACCGGCGCCCGGGGGGTGCTGACGGCGGCCGGCATCGACTGCGAGGTGAGCGGTGAGACGGCCGGGCTGCCCGCCGAGGTGCAGTCGGCGCTCGGCTGGGTGGTGCGGGAGGCGACCACGAACGTGCTGCGGCACGGGGATGCGGGAAGGTGTGCCGTGATGGTGCGGTTGTCGGAGGGGCGTGTGGTGCTGACGGTGGAGAACGACGGGGTGGCGGAGACGGCCGGAACCGCCGGTACGGCCGGCACGGGTTCCGTCGGCCCCTCGGTCGGCGCCGGGGGGTCCGGGCTCGCGGGGTTGCGGGAGCGGCTGTCCGCCGTGGACGGCACGCTGGAGGCCGGGTCGGCCGGCAAGGGCGTGTTCCGGCTCAGGGCCGAGGTGCCGCTGCCGTCGGCCGCCGCGCTGGAGGTCGCGTCGTGACGACCCCCGTACGCGTGCTGCTCGCCGACGACGAGCACCTCATCCGCGGGGCGCTGGCCGCCCTGCTGTCCCTGGAGGACGACCTTCTCGTGGTCGCCGAGGCGGCCAGCGGCCCGGAGGCCCTGGCGATGGCCCAGGCGCACGTGCCGGACGTCGCCGTGCTGGATCTCCAGATGCCCGGCGCGGACGGTGTGAAGGTCGCCACATCCCTGCGCGCCGAGCTGCCCGGCTGCAAGGTGCTGATCGTGACCAGTCACGGACGGCCCGGGCATCTGAAGCGGGCGCTCGCGGCGGGTGTGCGCGGGTTCGTCCCCAAAACGGTCAGCGCCCAGCGGCTCGCCGAGCTGATCCGCACGGTGCACGCCGGAAACCGCTACGTCGACCCCGAGTTGGCCGCCGACGCGATCTCCGCCGGGGACTCGCCGCTGACCGCGCGCGAGGCCGAGGTGCTGGAGCTCGCCGCCGACGGGGCGCCCGTCGCGGAGATCGCGGAGCGCGCCGCGCTCGCGGAGGGGACCGTACGGAACTACCTGTCGTCGGCCGCGAGCAAGCTGGGGGCGGAGAACCGGCACGCGGCGGTGCGGCTCGCACGGGAGCGGGGTTGGGTATAGTGGCTGTCGCGCCACGGCGAAGTCCACGGACTGAGTCGAGGGCTCCGGTCCGGGCTTCGGCCCCGGTTTCGGCGCACGGCGCAGTGCGAACGTAGCTCAGTTGGTAGAGCGCAACCTTGCCAAGGTTGAGGTCGCGAGTTCGAACCTCGTCGTTCGCTCCACATGAGGAAGCCCCCGGTTCCGGCCGGGGGCTTCTTCGTGTCCCGCTAGGGCCTGTCTGACCATTCCCGTCGTCGCCCGGAGGGCGGCCTCGCGGCGTCAGGTGCCTGCTCTCGGCGTGCCGGGCGCAGAGCCTCGTACGGGGATGTACTCGGCTCTGCGCCCGGTGCGGCGAGAGTGCGTGCGTGGCGTCGGGAGGCAGGCGGGAATTGTCAGACAGGCCCTACTAGGACCAGGGCAGGCCCGTCAGGCGCTCGTACGCCTCGACGTACTTGGCGCGGGTGGCGTCCACGACCTGCTGCGGCAGGGCCGGCGGGGGCTGCTCGCTCTTCCGGTCCCAGCCGGACTCCGCCGAGGTCAGCCAGTCCCGCACGTACTGCTTGTCGTACGACGGCTGCGCGCGGCCCGGCTGCCACTGGTCGGCCGGCCAGAAGCGGGAGGAGTCCGGGGTGAGCACCTCGTCGGCGAGGACCAGGTCGTCGTCGGTGAAACCGAACTCGAACTTGGTGTCGGCCAGGATGATCCCGCGCTCGCGGGCGACGTCCCGGGCCCGGGAGTACACGGCGAGGGTGGCCTGGCGCAGCCGGGCGGCGGTGTCGGCGCCGACCTGGCGGGCCACCTCCTCGTAGGAGACGTTCTCGTCGTGCTCGCCGACCTCCGCCTTGGTGGCCGGGGTGAAGATCGGGGCGGGCAGCTCCGAGCCGTCGACGAGGCCCTCGGGAAGGGCGAGGCCGCAGACGGTGCGGGACTCCTGATACTCGGCCAGTCCCGAGCCGGTGAGGTAGCCACGGGCCACGCACTCCACGGGGACCATCCGCAGCGACCGGCAGACCAGGGTGCGGCCCTGCCAGTCGGCGGGGGCGCCGGGGGGCAGCTCGGTGCTCAGGACGTGGTTCGGGACCAGGTCGGCGAGCTGGTCGAACCACCACAGGGAGAGCTGGGTGAGAACCCGGCCCTTGTCGGGGATCTCGGTCGGCAGCACCCAGTCGTAGGCGGACATGCGGTCACTGGCGACCATCACGAGGTCGCCCGCCTCGTTCTGGTACAGGTCGCGCACCTTGCCGGTGTGCAGATGCACCAGACCCGGAACCTGGATCGGTTCGGGCTTTTCGACGAATCCGGACACGGTTCCTCCCCGTGGTTCTGTCCAAGTACGTCGATTCTCCCGTATGCGGCGATCGCTCTCCGCCCGGGGTGGCCGCGGACCGAGGTCAGTCCCGTTTGCAGATGCGGTCCAGGAGGTTGGCGGTGGCGCGCTGGACGCGTGCGTCGACGTGGCCCGGACGGTCCAGGGCCGGGGACCAGGCGAACGTCCCGGACGCGAAGACCCAGGCGCCCGAGGGGGCCCGGTACAGCGACGTCTCCTGGTGGCGGCGGGCGCCGTCGGCGTCGGTGTACGGGGAGTGGGCGAGCAGGACGCGCTCGTCGTGCTCGGGGAGCGAGGTGCGCGGGAAGTAGCGGTCGGCCTCGCCCGCGACCAGGCCCTCGACCGCGTCGCCCTCGTGGGCGCCGGTGGCCTCCCAGAGCCAGTGGTCGGCGTTGCGGACGATCAACGGGTGCGGTTCGGGGACGCGGCCGACGTACTGGATGCCGAGCAGTTGCTGTTCGGGGCGGTCGATCTCCCGCCACAGCACGGGCCGGCCCGGGCCCTGGCGCTTGCGGCAGGTCAGCAGGCGGTCGGGGGCGCCGGACGGGGAGGGGGCGAGCTCCACCTGCCAGTACATGGTGTTGGCGGAGAGGAAGACCAGGGATGTGCCCTGCTCGCGGGCGAGTTCCGTGGTGCGGCGCATGGGGGCGGACCAGTACTCGTCGTGCCCGGGGAAGACCAGGCCCCGGTAGCGGGTCGGGTCGACGCGGCCCGCGTGCAGGTCGCGTGCGTCGGCGTAGGCGACGTCGTAGCCGTAGCGCTCGGCGAAGCGGATGAAGTCGTAGGCGTGGCCCACGTGCAGGGGCAGCCCCGCGCCCGCGTACGGCCGGTCGAAGGAGACGGTCGTCGCGGCGTCCGACTCGCCCAGCAGCCGGCCCTCGTCGTCCCAGGCGTGGTAGAGGCTGGCACCGGTGCGGCCGTCCTCCGGGTAGAGGTTGTACGCCTGCCAGGTGACGTCCGGCAGGACGAGGAGCAGGTCGGCCGGGTGGCTGTCGCGGACCGTGAAGGGGACGTGGGAGCGGTAGCCGTCGGCGGTGGTGAGGACGGCGACGTACGCGCCGATGTTCCAGTACGGCGGGATCTGCAGCCGCCAGGACAGCCACCAGTGGTGGCACGAGACCGTGCGGTCCGCGGTGAGCGGTGGGGGCTGGACGATGCCGGACAGGCGGGGGCTGGTGGTGATCTTCGCGGCGCCGTCGCCGCCGTAGTGGCCGATCCGGTAGACGTCGACGCCGAACTCCTGGGGCGGGTCGACGGTGATGTGGAAGTCGATCGACTCGCCGGGGGCGGCGGCTCCGGTCGCGGTGAAGCCCTTGATCTGGCACCGGACGTCGTCCGCGGCGCGCGGGCCGCCGCCGTCGGTGCGCCGCGCCGGGGTGTGCCGGGGCGTCCCCCCCGCCCGGGGCTGCTCGGCGTCCGGGGCCTGGGCGGTGTCCGGGTCCGCGTACCAGGGGACGATCTGGCCGGTGTCGCCGAAGTACGTCTCGCCGCCGCGCAGCCAGGGGACGGGCCCCTGTCCGAAGGGGTCCGTCACGGCGTGCGCGAGTGCTCCCGACTCCCAGCGGCGGATCTGCTCGGGCCCCATGGGACAGTCCCCTCCCTTGTGCCCCCGTGGTCGTGCGTATGACGAACGCCTTTGCCATGTGCGCGATCGGTCCCCAGCACATCACATCTCGCGCGCGTGTTGTCACTGTTCGTTGCGAAGTGGCCGAAAGTGGAAGACGGGGATCCGGTTCGGTGGCCGGGAGGGCGGGCGTCGGGTCGGGTGGGGTGTCGGGTACCGGCGTCAGACCAGGCGCACCGGCTTCTCCGGGCGTATGCCGAGCTCGGTCATCCAGGCGCGCAGGGGGCCGGGGTCACCCCTCTCGACGAGGCTGAGGACACGGGGAGCCAGATCCCCCGCGCGGGCGCCGTCGACCAGGAGGGACGGGCCGTCGAGCCAGTCGAGTCCGGGCGCCGCGCCCGCGGTGTCCATCGCCGCGCAGCACACCATCGCGGTGATGTGGGCGGTCAGGATCTCGCGGCCGGTGCGCGGGGGTTGGAGGGGGAGGAGGGGGAGCACCCGGTCGTCCCAGAGGGCGGTGCCGGGGCCGGTCGGACCTGCGGCTGCGCCCTGGGCCGGCGACGGGGGCCGGGTGGCCGACGCCTCCTCCCGGGCCAGCTGAGCACTGAGCCCGGCGGCCAGCGCGGCGCCGCGGGGGGTGGTGCAGACGAGGTCGTCATGGTCGGCGCCCGCAAACCCGGCAGGAACCACGTGCCCGTCAGCGACCGCCGAACCGCCAGTGGCACCAGGGCCGTCAGTGGCCGCAAGCCGGTCGGCGGTGACAGGCCCATCGGCGGCAGCGGGCCCGGGAGGGGCCACGGGCCCGCCAGCGGGCGCGGGCTCGGCAGGGGGCGCGGGCTCGGCAGGGGACGCGGGCTCGGCAGGGGACGCGGGCTCGGCAGGGGACGCGGGCTCGGCAGGGGGCGCGGGCTCGGCAGGGGCTGCGGGCTCGGCAGGGGCTGCGGATCCGTCGATGGCCGCAGGTCCGGCGACGGGCGCAGACCCGTCGGCAGGCGCAGGCGCGGCAGGGGCCACAGGCCCCCCAGCGGGCGCAGGCCCGTCGGCAGGGGCCACAGGCCCGGCGGCAGGCGCGAGCGCGTCGGCGGGCGCAGGACCGTCGAGGGTCACAGGCCCGGCGGCGGGCGCAGGACCGTCGAGGGTCACAGGCCCGGCGGTGGGTGCAGGACCGGCGGTGGGTGGTGGGGGCGGGGTCGTGAGGTGGTCCAGGACGCGGGACAGGGTGGGGCCGTCGGTGCCCGGTGTGGTGCGGCGGACGCCCAGGGTGTCCAGCACACGGTGGAGGCGGGCCGCCTCCGTCCGCCAGCTCCGGTCGACGACCTCCTCGGGATACTCGTCCCACTCCACCGGCGACCAGTCCGGGCCGGTCTCGGCCGGCCCGCCGTGGAAGAGCCGCGCGGCGAGGAGGGAGACCGCCTCGTCGATCACCCCGGGCTCCTCCAGCAGGTCGCAGGCGGGACGCTCGCCCAGCCGGGAGGCGAAGCCCTCGGCCAGGCGGTCCCGGCGGGACAGTTCCGTGAGCGCCGCGACGACGCCCACGTCCAGCCGGGACGGCCAGCGCCCCATCCGCCAGGCGGGAAGCGCCACCCGGGTCAGCAGCCGGTCCCAGCCCGCGTAGGCGAGTCCGACCTGTTCCTGGGCGACTATCCGCAGGCCGTAGTCCACGGCCTTCGCGCGCTCGGCGGCAGCCGCCGCGACCCCGCGCTCCATTTCGGTCGCGTGAACGCGACAGCTGCGCAGCAGGAGCCGGGACACCTGGCCCAGGCCCGCGCAGACCACGCGGGACAGCAGGCAGCCCTTCCGCGTCGAGGCCACCGCCACCGCCGCGTCCAGGCCCCGTATGAAGCGGCGGGCCGCGGCTATGTCGGGGTGCGCCGAGGGTCCCGTACCGGCGACGACCGGGGCGAGGACCGCGCGCAGCTCGCCGACGCGCATCCACCACAGGAACGGGGAGCCGATGACGAGGACCGGGGCGGCGGAGCTGCGGCGGTGGGCGGCCGTGCCCACGCCGGCCACGTCGTCGTGCGTGTCCACGGGCGGCGGGCCGTGGGCCGGGTGCGTGCGGTCCTCCAGCCAGCTGTCGCAGTCCGGCGTGAGGGCTATCGCGGAGGGGGCGGGAACGTCGAGCCGCTCGGCCAGGTCGCGCACCATCCGGTAGAGGTCCGGCGCCGACGCCTCGGCGACCGTGACCGTCGGGGTCGCGGCGGGCCGCGCTCGGGCGACGACCAGGGCCACACCGGCGGCTGCCACCAGGACGAGGAACCCGAGCGCGGACACGGCCCAGCGGGCGACGCCCCAGCCCACTCCCACGAGATGGCCGGTGGAACCGCCCACGAGCAGGATCACGGCGGCGGCAGCGGGCAACAGGGCGACGGCCACTGCCCGGGAACGGACGCGCAGCACGGCCAGCGCCCGCTGGCGCGCGGCCTGCGCGCCCATCTCCACACCACCGATACCGGTCACGGCCGGACCTCACCCCCTCCTTGCTGCGCCGGGCTGTCCTGCTGGTCGTCGTGCTCGCCTTGCTGAGCCTTCTCGTCCTGCTGCGCTCCTGTTGTTGCCCACTCCCCCACTGTGGCACCCGCCACTGACATCGCAATGCCGGTGAGCCAAGTGCCGGAACGCTTGCGCGGCACCCTAGTTGGGGCCTTCGCGTCCGTCAGCCGTATGGCGCATCGGTCACTCGATGGAATGGCTTTGGGGAAAGGTGGATGACACACAGCAAGGATCAGGCCCCGGCTCCTGAGACGGAGCCGGGGCCTGTCGGGTTCGGACGGAGAGGAGTGGGTCTCCCCGGAACGGTGCGTCGCGGGTTACGCGCCCGCCGCCGCCTTCGCCGCGATGTCCGTACGGTGCTGGGAGCCGTCGAGACCGATGCGGGCGACCGCCCGGTAGGCGCGGTCGCGGGCCTCGGTGAGGTCCGCGCCGGTGGCCGTGACGGACAGGACGCGGCCACCGGCGCTGACGACGGTGTCGCCCTCGCTCCTGGTGCCGGCGTGCAGGACGTAGGCGTGCGGGGCGTCCTCGGCGGCCACCTCGTCGAGGCCGGTGACCGGATCGCCGGTGCGCGGGGTGCCGGGGTAGTTGTGGGAGGCGACGACCACGGTGACGGCCGCGTCGTCGCTCCAGCGCAGGGGCTCCAGGTCGGCGAGGTTGCCGGTGGCGGCGGCCATCAGCAGACCGGCGAGCGGGGTCTTCAGGCGGGCCAGCACGACCTGCGTCTCGGGGTCGCCGAAGCGGGCGTTGAACTCGATGACGCGGACGCCTCGGGAGGTGATCGCGAGACCGGCGTACAGCAGACCGGAGAACGGGGTGCCCCGGCGGCGCATCTCGTCGACGGTCGGCTGGAGCACGCTCTCCACGACCTCGTCGACCAGCTTGGGGTCGGCCCACGGCAGCGGCGAGTACGCGCCCATGCCGCCGGTGTTCGGGCCCTCGTCACCGTCGAGGGCGCGCTTGAAGTCCTGGGCGGGCTGGAGCGGGCGGACGTTCTCGCCGTCGGTGATGGCGAAGAGGGAGACCTCGGGGCCGTCCAGGTACTCCTCGATGACGACGCGGTCGCAGGCCACCGCGTGCGCCCGGGCCGCCTCGATGTCGTCGGTGACGACGACGCCCTTGCCGGCGGCGAGCCCGTCGTCCTTGACGACGTACGGGGCACCGAAGGCGTCGAGGGCCGCGTCGACCTCGGCCGGGGTGGTGCAGACGTACGAGCGGGCCGTGGGTACGCCGGCGCCGGCCATGACGTCCTTGGCGAAGGCCTTGGAGCCTTCGAGCCGCGCGGCCTGTCCGGAGGGGCCGAAGACCGGGATGCCCGCCTCGCGCACGGCGTCGGCGACCCCGGCGACGAGGGGCGCCTCGGGCCCGACCACGACCAGCTCGGCGCCGAGCTCGGTGGCCAGCGCGGTGACGGCCGCGCCGTCGAGGGCGTCGACCGGGTGCAGCTCGGCGACCTCGGCGATCCCGGCGTTGCCGGGTGCGCAGTGCAGCGCGGTGACGTCGGGGTCGAGGGACAGGGAACGGCACAGGGCGTGTTCGCGGGCGCCGCCGCCGATGACAAGGACCTTCACGGGGTCAGCCTAATGGGAACCGGCCGGAGCGGTTTGTGCGGGCTTCCGAAGCGGCGGGCGACGCGGGCCTGGCGTTTCCTCCAATGCGAGCGCGCCGGGCCGCCCGTGCCGGGCGCCTTGACCGCCCCTGCCGGGTGCCGGAACACCGGCCCCGCCGGGACCGCTGGGACCGCCGGGCCCCCGTCCCGCGTGCCGGACCACCCCTGCCCGGAGCACCGGACCACCCGCCCCGCGCGCCGGACCGCCCCTGCCGGGAGTGCCGGCCGCGCGGGCCGGCACTACTCGTGTGCGATCTCCTCCACGACGGTCGCCCCCAGCTCGCGTACGAGCAGTTCCTTGCCGGAGAGGGCCGACTCGTCGAGGTCGGGGTCGTCGTCCTCCGGGATGTCGTCCTCCGGGGAGACCGGGCGCGGCGCCGGAGGCTCGGGGGCCGTGGGCCGGGGGGCCGGGGCGGCCGGGGCGGCCGCGGGGGCGGAGGCCGGGGCCGCCCCGGCGGGCGAGGGCGGCGCGGTGGCCTGGGACGGGGCCGCGGGCGCCGGCGCCGCCGGGCGCTGCGCGGGCGCGCCGCCGCCGTACCCACCGCCACCTGAGCCGCCGTACCCACCGCCACCGGAGCCGCCGTAGCCGGCGGAGGGTGCGGGTGCCGAACCGCCGGAGGGGTCGACGATCGCCTCGATCTTCCACTGCACGTTGAACTGCTCGGCGAGGGCCTGCCGCAGTACGTCCTCGCTGCCGCTGCTCAGGAAGTTGTCGCGGGCGCCCGCGTTGACGAAGCCGATCTGGAGGGTCGTGCCGTCGAAGCCGGTCACCTGGGCGTTCTGGCTGAGCAGGATCCAGGTGAACCGGCGGCGGTTCTTGACCGCCTCCAGGATGTTGGGCCACAGCGCGCGCGGGTCGGGCCCACCACCGCTCGGGGCCGGGGCAGCGGGCGCGGCCGGGGCGGCCGCCGTCGCGGGTGCCGGTGCCGGGGCGGGCGTCGACGGCCCCGGCGAGGTCGGTGCCTGGGGCCGTCCACCACCCGCGGGAGCGGCCGTGGGCCACCCTCCGGGCCGCCGTCCGCCGCCCGCGGGAGCCGCGGTGGGCCAGGCGCC
>NZ_JAVRFH010000054.1:0-49016 GCF_031845825.1 Streptomyces lancefieldiae
CCCCGCGCCCGCCCCCGCGCCCGCCCCGCGCCCCGCCTTCAACGCCTTCGTCGGCGCCCTCGAGGAACGCCAGGGGCGCCCGGCGTAACACCGGGCGCCCCTGGCGCGCTGACGCGTACCGCCTACTCGGCCGCAGCAGCCGCCGCGTCCGCCGCCTGCGCCCGCAGCGCGCGTTCGACGCCCGCGCGGGACTCCGAGACCAGGCGGCGCAGGGCCGCGTTCGGGTTGGCGGAGGCCAGCCAGGCGTCCGTGCGGTCCAGGGTGTCCTGGGAGACCTGCACCGCCGGGTACAGGCCGACCGCGATCTGCTGGGCCATCTCGTGCGAGCGGGACTCCCAGACACCCTTGAGCGCATCGAAGTACCGGTCCGTGTACGGCTCCAGCAGCTCGCGCTGGTCGGTCTGGACGAAGCCGGCGATGACGGCCTCCTGGACCGCGTTCGGCAGCTTGTCGGACTCCACGACCGACGCCCAGGCCTCGGCCTTGGCCTGCTCGGTCGGGCGGGCGGCACGCGCGGTGGCGGCGTGGCGCTCGCCGGCGGCGGTCTTGTCGCGCTCGTACTCGCCGGCGATCTCCGACCCGCCGAACCGGCCCACGGCCGCCAGCCGCTCCACGAACGCCCAGCGCAGCTCCGTGTCGACGGCCAGGCCCTCGATCGTCGTCGTGCCGTCCAGCAGCGCGTCCAGCAGGTCCAGCTGCTCCGGCGTCCTCGCCGTCGCCGCGAACGCCCGCGCCCACGCCAGCTGGTGGTCGCTGCCCGCCTCGGCGGCCCGCAGGTGGGCCAGCGTGGCCTCGGTCCAGCGGGTGAGCAGCGCCTCGCGGGCGGTGGGGGCGGCGTACTGGTCGATGGCCAGCTTCACCTGGCGGTGCAGCGACTGCACGACGCCGATGTCGGACTCCTTGCCGATGCCCGACAGGACGAGGGACAGGTAGTCGCGCGTGGCCAGCTCCGCGTCGCGGGTCATGTCCCAGGCCGACGCCCAGCACAGGGCGCGCGGCAGCGACTCGGTGAAGTCGCCGAGGTGCTCGGTGACCACCGCGAGGGACTGCTCGTCCAGGCGGACCTTGGCGTACGACAGGTCGTCGTCGTTCAGGAGCACCACCGCCGGGCGGGCCTTGCCGACCAGCTGCGGTACGGCCGTCAGCTCGCCGTCCACGTCCAGCTCGACGCGCTCGCCGCGCACCAGCTTGCCGTCGGCGTCGAGGTCGTAGGCGCCGATCGCGATGCGGTGCGGGCGGAGCGTCGGCTCGCCCTTCGCACCGGCCGGGAGCGCCGGGGCCTCCTGGCGGATCGCGAAGGACGTGATGACGCCCTCGGCGTCCGTCTCGATCTCCGGGCGCAGGACGTTGATGCCGGCCGTCTCCAGCCACGCCTTCGACCAGGTCTTCAGATCGCGGCCGGAGGTCTCCTCCAGCGCGCCCAGCAGGTCGGACAGGCGGGTGTTGCCGAACGCGTGCCGCTTGAAGTACGCCTGCACGCCCTTGAAGAACGCCTCCTCACCGACGTACGCGACGAGCTGCTTGAGCACGCTCGCGCCCTTGGCGTACGTGATGCCGTCGAAGTTGACGAGCACGTCGTCCAGGTCGCGGATGTCCGCCATGATCGGGTGCGTGGACGGCAGCTGGTCCTGCCGGTACGCCCAGGTCTTCATCTGGTTGGCGAACGTCGTCCACGAGTGCGGCCACTTCGAGCCGGGCGCGTCGGCCTGGCAGGCGGCCTCGGCGTAGGTGGCGAACGACTCGTTCAGCCACAGGTCGTTCCACCACTCCATGGTGACCAGGTCGCCGAACCACATGTGCGCCAGCTCGTGCAGGATCGTCGCCGCGCGCACCTCGTACGCGGCGTCCGTCACCTTGGAGCGGAACACGTACTGGTCGCGGATGGTCACCGCGCCCGCGTTCTCCATCGCCCCCGCGTTGAACTCGGGCACGAAGAGCTGGTCGTACTTCTTGAACGGGTACTGGTAGTCGAACTTCTCCTGGAACCACTCGAAGCCCTGCCGGGTGACCTCGAAGATGGCGTCCGCGTCGAGGTGCTCGGCGAGCGAGGGGCGGCAGTAGATGCCGAGCGGGACGGACTGGCCGTCCTTCTCGTACACGCTGTGCACCGAGTGGTACGGGCCGACGATCAGCGCCGTGATGTACGACGAGATGCGCGGGGTCGGCTCGAAGGACCAGACGTTGTCCTTCGGCTCGGGGGTGGGCGAGTTGGAGATGACCGTCCAGCCCTCGGGTGCCTTCACGGTGAACTGGAAGGTCGCCTTCAGGTCGGGCTGCTCGAAGCTCGCGAAGACCCGGCGCGCGTCCGGCACCTCGAACTGGGTGTACAGATAGGCCTGGTCGTCGACCGGGTCGACGAACCGGTGCAGGCCCTCACCGGTGTTGGTGTACGCGCAGTCGGCGACCACGCGGAGGATGTTGCGGCCCTCCAGCAGGCCCGGCAGGGCGATGCGGGAGTCCTGGAACACCTCGTCCGGGACGAGCGCGTCGCCGTTGAGGGTCACCTCGTGGACGGCCGGCGCGACCAGGTCGATGAAGGACTCGGCGCCGGTCTCCGCGACGTCGAAGCGCACCGTGGTCACGGACCGGTAGGTGCCGCCCTCCTGCGCGCCGGTGAGGTCGAGATCGATCTCGTACGAGTCAACGGTCAGCAGCTTCGCCCGCTGCTGCGCCTCTTCGCGAGTCAGGTTTGTGCCAGGCACGCGGTCATCTCCTCGTTATGTGTGGGTTGCGCCATCCTTCCACGTGATCCGCACGGAACGCGATGTCCGTTTCCCGCCGGTGGTCGTGCCGTGCGCGCGCGAGCCTGGGACCCATGAGCAGCCACACCGTACGGCCCATCCCCCCGGCCACCCTCGAGGAACTCCGTGCCGCCGACGACGCGGGCCGCGTCCCCACCCCCGTGACCGACGACGAGGGCGGCGCGCCCCTGCGCTGCTGCCTGCGCCACAGCCGCCCCGGCGAGCGGATCGCCCTGGTCTCCTACGCCCCGCTGCGCCGCTGGGCGGCCGCGACGGGCGCCGACCCGGGCCCGTACGACGAGCAGGGGCCGGTCTTCGTCCACGCGGAGCGGTGCGCGGGGCCGGACGGGGACGGCCTCCCCTTCACCAACTCGCACCGCACCCTGCGCCGCTACTCCGCCGACGGGCACATCCTGGGCGGACGGCTGGCCGAGGACCCCGGCGCCTTCGAACCCGGACTCAAGGAAGCGCTCGACGACCCGGCCGTGGCGTTCGTCCACGTCCGGGCCGTCGAGTACGGCTGCTTCCTCTACGAGGTCACCAGGGGTTAGCCGGGGCCGGGGCTCAGCCCTTCAGCTCCGCCGCCACCAGCTCCGCGATCTGCACCGCGTTCAGGGCCGCGCCCTTGCGCAGGTTGTCGTTGGAGACGAACAGGGCGAGGCCGTTGTCGACGGTCTCGTCCTGGCGGATGCGGCCGACGTACGACGGGTCCTGGCCGGCGGCCTGGAGCGGGGTCGGCACCTCGGTGAGCGCCACGCCGGGGGCGCCGGCCAGCAGCTCCTTGGCGCGCTCCACGCTGATGGGGCGGGCGAAGCGGGCGTTGATCTGGAGGGAGTGGCCGCTGAAGACGGGCACGCGCACGCAGGTGCCGGAGACCTTCAGCTCCGGGATCTCCAGGATCTTGCGGGACTCGTTGCGGAGCTTCTGCTCCTCGTCCGTCTCGTGCAGGCCGTCGTCGACGATGGAGCCGGCCAGCGGCAGCACGTTGTACGCGATCGGCGCCACGTACTTCTCCGGCTTCGGGAACTCGGCCGCCGAACCGTCGTGGGTGAGCTTCGGGGCGTCGTCGCCGACCTTCTTCACCTGCTCGAACAGCTCGTCCACACCGGCCAGGCCGGAACCGGACACCGCCTGGTAGGTGGCGACGACCAGGGCTTCGAGGCCCGCCTCCGCGTGCAGCGGACGCAGCACGGGCATCGCGGCCATCGTGGTGCAGTTCGGGTTGGCGATGATGCCCTTGGGGCGGTCGGTGATCGCGTGCGGGTTCACCTCGGAGACCACGAGGGGGACCTCGGGGTCGCGGCGCCAGGCGGAGGAGTTGTCGATCACGACCGGGCCCTGGGAGGCGACCTTTTCGGCCAGCGCCTTGGAGGTGGCACCGCCCGCGGAGAACAGGACGATGTCCAGGCCGGAGTAGTCGGCGGTGGCCGCGTCCTCCACCGTGACACCGTCCAGCTCCTTGCCGGCGCTGCGGGCCGAGGCGAACAGGCGCAGCTCGGTGACCGGGAAGTTCCGCTCCGTGAGGATCCTGCGCATGACCGTGCCGACCTGACCGGTGGCTCCGACGATTCCGACCCTCACGGTGACTCCTTCTCCGTTTGTGCGCGTGTCTTCACGCGCGCGTTGCTCGGCCGAGACTTTTCCATCATGGGGCTCAGCCCGGCCCACCTGTCCAATTCTTTGCGCGGGATGCCCGCACCCTGGGACGCGGCGGCTCGCCCGGCGGGCCCGGTCCTCCCGTCGTAACAGCGTCCGAGCTGCAGATATTCGCCTCGACCGGGCCCCGCGCCGCAAGCTGTGCTGTTCCGCCCCTGCCCATCCCGCCCCGGCCCACACGACGATGTGACGTACGCCTCTCGTCACGGCACGGGCGCCCGGGCGAACGTTTCGGGCCCCGTCGGCGTCATAGGGGAAACGCGGCGAGGGGAGGGGTGACCGTGCTGCGCGGAAGGGCCGGCCGCGGCCAGGGGGACGCCGTGCGCGACGACCCGCTGGACGCGGCCCAGGAACGCCGGGTGCGGGCGGTGCTGGCGCTCGGCGGGGTGCCGCAGGCGGACCTGCCGGACGGGGTGCAGCAGGTCCGACTGCGGCTGCTGGAGCGGACGGCGAGCGGGCGCGGGGCGCCGCGCGACGTGTCCGCGTGGGCGGCGGTCGTCGCCTCCCACCTGGCCATGGACTGGCACCGGGCCAGGCGCCGCCAGGACCGGCTCGGCGAGCGCCTGGCCGCCCTGCGCCAGTCCGAGCACCCCTCCGGCGAGGACACCAGCCTGCTCTCCCTCGCCGTCGCCCGGGGCCTGGACGAGCTGCCCGACGCCCAGCGCCAGGTCCTCGTCCTGCGCTTCTACGCCGACCTGCCGGTGCGCGGCATCGCCGAGGAGCTCGGCATCCCCGAGGGCACGGTCAAGAGCAGGCTGCACACGGCGGTGCGGGCGCTGCGGGCCCGCCTGCACGAGGACGAGGTGGTGTGAGATGGCCGCCGAACAGCATCCCGGCGGGTACGACGCGCTGATGGCCGCGATCACGGGCGAGCCGCTGCCGCCCGACGCCGGCGCGGACGCCGAGGCCGAGTACCGGTCGGCGGCGGCCGACGTGACGCTGCTGCGGGAGCAGCTGGACGTCCTCGGACGAGCCCTGGGCGAACCGCCCCCCGCCCCGGACGCCGGCGGGGCAGCGCGGCGCACGCCCGCGCACCGTCCCCGACGCCGTCCGCCGCGCCTCGCGCTGGGCGTCCTCGCGGCGGCGTGCGCGGGTGTCGTGGTCACGGGCCTCGGGTGGCTGGTGGTGCAGGGCGAGAGCGCGCGCGAGGACGCGGCGAGCGACAGTGCCGCGGCGGGCGGCAAGGGGGCGGACTCCGCCGAGTCCGGCGCCGTCGCCTTCGGCAGCCCCCGCTACCTCGCCTGCGCCCGTCTGGTGACCGAGGGCACCGTGACCGGCGCCGAACCGGTGCCGGGTGAGACCGGGCAGCACCGGATCACCCTCGACGTGACCCGTTCCTACAAGCCCGAGGAACGGCCGGCGAAGGGCGGCGAGCGGATCACGTTCGTCCTGGACGACGGCACCGCCCGGCTCGCCGAGGGCGACCACGCGCTGATCGGCGTCCCCCTGTACGGGGACACCCCGGACGCCGTGATCACCGGCGAGGAGGCCGTCGCCGCCGAACGCGCCCGGGTGACCGCCGCCCTGCCCGAGTCCCGCACCCTCACCTGCGACTGACCCGCCGGCGCACGGCAAGGGGCGGGCGCCCCGAAGAACGCCCGCCCCCCTGGTGCCGCACCGGACTACGGCACGACCGCACCGGACTACGGCACGACCTTCCCGATCCGCACGCTGCCGAGGCCGGCGACCGTGCCGTGGGCGTTGACCAGCTGGACCTGCCCGAAGAACTCACGGCCCTCCGGGGCGGCGGCCAGCGCCGTGACGCTGCCGGAGACCGTCGCCGAGGCCCCCGTGCCGAGCTTCACCGGCGGGGCGTCGTCCACGGTGACCGAGCCGAGGGAGGCGGCGAAGTACACGTCCCGGTAGTCGTACTCCGTGCTGCCCGACGGCACCGAGTAGCCCGCGACCTCGACGGTGTACGTACCGGCGGCCGGCTTCGGAAGGGAGACCGACTCCTCCGAGTCGCCGTCGGCGGACTGGCCGACGACGTTGCCGTCCTTGTCGTAGACCGTCAGGTCCAGGTCGGCGGCGGCGTCGGAGACGCCCCCGATGGCCACGTCCAGCGACGTGGCGCCCTCGGGCACCTCGACCGTGGACGTGGCCGTCCCACCCTGCTCGATCGTCGGGCGGGACGTCTCGGCCGAGCCGAGCGAGCCGCCGACCAGCCTGCCCTCGAGCGGGGCGTACCGGTTCGTCACCGTCCAGGAGGCGGACGCCGGGGTGCCGGCCTTGGCCTCGGGCACGGTCACGACCTCCGGGTCGAAGGCCGCGCCGAGGACGGTGACGTCCAGCTCGTACGGGTTGTCCAGCAGCGGCGAGGTGCGCCGTGCCTCGACCTCGATCTCCCAGACGCCCGGCTGCGGGTCGGCGTACGCGCGCACGTCGGGCCGGCAGCCGTTGCCGTCGAGGTAGTTGTTGTAGCAGTACGGAGTGGAGGTGTTGTCGACCGGGACGCCGTACGGGTGGATGGCGACGAACCGGGTCTGGCTCTCGCCCTTCAGGCCGCCGATCGCCACCTCCAGCGTCTTCGCGCCCTCGGGGACGGTCACGAAGTACGACCGGGTGCCGTTGCGCTGCACGGAGTCCTTCGCGGAGAAGCCGTACTTCAGCGGGGCGGAGGCCACGACCGTGGTCAGGACCTGCTTGTCGACGCCCTCGGTGCGCGGGTCGTCGACCTCGAGGATCGCGCTCTTGATGCCCGCGGAGCGCGGCTCGGCCTGCACCTGGACCGTCACCGGCTTGTTCAGCGGCAGCTCCACCTCGTCGGAGCCGACGATCCGGAAGGTGCGGCCGGCGTTGTTCTCGAGGTGCAGCTCGTGCCGGATCGCCCGGTCGGCGCCGGACGTACGCGTGATCGTGATCTCGTACGTCTTCTTCTGGCCGGTCTTCAGGCCGCCCTCGCGGTCGTAGAGGCCGGTGCCGCGGCCGGGGGTCGCGAGGAGCTCGTCGACCGCGGTGTCGACGGGTGCCGCGACCGTGTACTCGTGGGCCGTGGCGCCCTTGCGGATCACGCGCCAGGCGTCGGGGACGTTGATCAGGCCCGCGCCCTCCTCGTAGGCCTGCACACCCTCGATGTGGTCGGCGGTGGAGGTGAGCGCCGTGCGCAGCTTCGCCGGGGTGAGGTCGATGCGCGTCTGCTTCGCCGCCGACAGCAGCAGCGCCGAGGCGCCGGCGGCCTGCGGGGACGCCATCGAGGTGCCCTGGAGCATGCCGTAGCCGGCGGGGAGGTCGTAGCCCGCCTCGGGGACCGGGGCGCCGGGCATCCAGGTCTGGATGGTGTTGACCGCGGCGCCGGGCGCGGTCAGCGTCGGCGTGAAGCCGCCGTCCTCACGCGGTCCGCGCGAGGAGAACGGCATCATCGCGTACTTCGTCTTCACCGCGGAGCCGTAGTTGGCGGCCCAGGTCTCGCGGGAGATGGACGCGCCGACGGAGATCACCTTGTCGGCCAGCGACGGGTCGCCGATGGTGTTGGCGCCGGGGCCGGAGTTGCCGGCGGAGATCACCAGCTGGACGCCGTAGGTGTCGATGAGGCGCGTGTACAGCAGGGCGCGCGCGTTGTTGCCGTCGTTGAGCGCCGGGAGGCCGCCGATCGACATGTTGACGATGTCGACGCCGCGGTTGACGACGAGGTCGATCATGCCCTCGGTGAGCGCGACGTTGGTGCAGCCGCCGCTCCAGGTGCAGGCGCGGGAGGAGACGAGCTTGGCGCCCGGTGCCGCGCCGTTCATCCTGCCGCCGAACAGGCCGTTGGCGGCGGTGAGGCCCGCCACGTGCGTGCCGTGCTCGGACTCGATGACACCGATGTTGACGAAGTCGGCCTTGGTGCCGGCAGAGTCGACGACGACGTCCTTGCGGACCTCGACGACGAACGGCTGGCGCTCGGCCACGTCCGTCGCCGGGTCGTCGGTGCCGAAGTACCCGACCTGGAAGCCGTCCTTGTACGGCTTCATCGGGGTGTCGTCGGCGAAGTCGTGGTTGTTGTTCAGGTCGACGCGGACCGTGCCCGCCTTCGCGTCGTACAGGATGCCCCAGGAGTCGGTGGTGTCGCCGTCCCGGTTGGCGTCGCCCTTGGCGTCACCGCCGGTGGTGTACGACTCCAGGAACGTGCTGACCTGGTAGGAACCCGCGGGCGCCGTCCAGCTCCGCCCGCCGTAGGTGAAGGTCGGCCCGGAGACGGAGGTGACCATCGGGCGCCAGGTCCGGTCACCGTCGACGACCGGGTCGGTCGCGGTCACCCAGTCGACGATCTTGCGTTCGCCGGTGGTGGTCCGCTGCAGCGCCGGGTGTCCGAGGTCGACGCCCGAGTCGAGGATGCCGATGGTGACGCCGCGGCCGTCCGCCTTCGGGTTCTTCTCCACGAAGTCGACGGCGCCCGTCTCGAAGGACGGGTTGTACGGGTTCTCGGCGGGGGTCCGGCGGTCCGGCGCGGGGTGGGAACGGCCTTGCTGCGAGGCGCCCTTCGCGCTGTCCGCGCTTGGGGTCGGGTCGTCCAGCGGGATCTCGTCGCGCAGGTCGATGCCGTGCACGGAGGAGAGCTTCGCGGCGGCGGCGATGGCCGAGTCCGCCTTGGCGGTGGGGACGGTGGCGCGGACGTAGCCGAGCTCGTCGTAGGTCCGGCCGACGGTGCCGCCGCCGACCGCGTCGAGCTGCTCCGCCACCTGCTCGGTGCGGCCGGGCGCGGTGGCCACCATCATGGTGACGTTCTTCGCGCCGTCCGCCTTGGCCTCGGCGAGCAGGCCGGCGTCGTCGGAACCGAGCTTGTCGTGCGCGGACTTCACGGAGGTGTCGACGGGCGGAGCGGTTCCCGGGCCGTCGGCGGCGAAGGCCACGGGCAGGGGCCCGGCCGCGGCGAGCGCGGCGACGAGACCCGCGGCCACGGCGATGCGGGCCGCGCGTCTCGCGCCGGGTATCGGTTCGCGCTGGGGGGTGTGGGTCATCGGCATCCCTTGTAGGTGAGGGAACGTGCGTGCACGACCGGGGCCGATCGGTCCTGGCCGAGGCAGTCCGGAATCCGATCCCGGACGACCGCTCAGCTTTGCGCAAGGGCTCACTGTTTGGGGAGAGTTGTCCGGGACGGGATGAAGCCATGGCGTACTTCCGCCATACGCCATCGGGGACACAAGGGACGTGTCGCGACAATCCCGTGTGCCGCTCCGCGGCCCGCGTCCGGCGGGTTAACGTCCCCGAATGCGCCGAAAGCTGAGGGTGGCGGCCTACGCCATATGCGTCCGCGACGGACAGGTCCTGCTCGCCCGTTCACCGGGCCCCGGCGGCATCCCGGAGTGGGTGCTGCCCGGCGGCGGCATGGAACACGGCGAGGACCCCCACGACACCGTCGTCCGCGAGGTCGAGGAGGAGACCGGCTACCGGGTCGAGCCCACCGCCCTGCTCGGCGTCGACTCCCTCCGCCTGACCCGGCCCGGCCGCGGCGGCCCCGGAGGGCTCCTGCGGCGCACGGTGGACCACCACGGTGTACGGCTCGTCTACGAGGCCCGGGTCACCGGCGGCGAACTGCGGTTCGAGACCGGCGGTTCCACGGACCTGGCGGCCTGGCAGGACCTGACCGCCGTCCCGGGCCTGACCCGGGTGCCCCTGGTCGACATCGGGCTGCGGCTGTGGCGGGAACGGCCGGCGACGGGGCGGACCGCGCCGGGAGCGGAGTGGTCCGGCCCCGGTGACGGCCCGGAGAGCCGGGCGGACACGTGAGGAGGGACCGCCGGGCGGCTCACGCCCCGCGGTCCCTCCACTCCCCTCCTGGTGGTGCCCCGGCCCTCCCTACCGGGGCAGCACCACGACGTACGCGGCGGGTTCCCGGTCTCCGGCCGCCGTCAACGCCGTACGGACGACGGCCGCCTGGTGTTCCAGGGAGTCCCGCAGCTTGCGTGGTGTGACGTGCACGACCGTGATGCCCAGTCGCTCCAGATGCTCCCGTTTGCGGGCGTGTTCCGCCCACACCGCGTCGTCGTCGTGCCGGTGGCCGCGGGTGTCCAGCTCCAGTGCCACCGCCTGCTCGGGCCAGTAGGCGTCGAGGCCGCCGAGCTGCGGGCCGCCGGGCAGGCGCAGGTCGACGTTCCAGACCGGGTCCGGCAGGCCGTGCTCGCGCACCATCCGGTACAGCCGCTGCTCCGCGAGGGCCCGCCCCTCGGCGACCAGCGAGTCCACGGCGTCCACCACGTGCGGGCGGCTCAGCAGCCGGGCCCGGTTCAGCTCCCGTACCACCGCGGTCGGTTCGCAGTGACCGCCGCGCACCGCCTCCGTCAACAGCAGGCGGATGGCGCCCGCGTCCGTCAGTTCGGCCACCGCGTCGGCCAGCGCCCGCGCCACCGGTGCCACCGGAACCCCGGTGACCTGCTCGGCGGTGGGCAGCGCCGTCGTGCGCACGATCCGCGCGCAGCCCGTCGAACGCAGCCGGCGCAGCCGCGGGACCAGGACGTCGATGACGTCCAGCGACGGCAGCGGGGGAGCGGAGGGGAACCCGTGCAGCGTGAGCGCGGCCCGGCCCGTGATCATCGCCTCCGCGTAGGCGGGCGGCGCGGGCGTCTCCCCCGGGCCCGGCTGGACCGGCACACCGGCGGTGACCCCGGTGCCCCCGGCGGTCCGTTCCCGCGCCGCGTACAGCAGCACCGCGTGCAGGCGCTCCTCGCTCGTCGGCGGGCCCGGGTGGAGCAGGACGACGTTCGGGAGGATCTGCTGCCAGGGGCCGCCGGGCCGGCACTGCTCGTTGGTCTCGGCGGCGGAGACACCGTGCCTGCGCAACTGCGCGGCCGTCATCAGACGGAGCCGGCCGTCGGCGAGGTGGTGGAGGGGGCGGGGGGAGAGCGGGGTGTTGTGCGTCATGACCGGCAATTTCCCGCGCCGTGTCCGCCCCGTAACCGCTGTTACACGCTCATCGCCAAACCGGGACAACCTCGGCCTAAAGGACGGGTGTTCGGATGCCGAAAACCCCTGGTCCGCCGAGGTGCGGGCCAGGGGTTACGGCTGCTATTGACTGAATTCCGTAACGATGACGGAACGCACAATCCTTGGCCAGAGATCGGGGTGCTTCAGCGGCCCGCCGCCGCGTCGCACGCCTGTCCGCGCAGCGCCCGCGCCAGGTCGTCCCGCGCCTCCAGCACCAGTCGGCGCAGCGCCGGCGCCGCGTCCTCGTGCGCGGACAGCCAGGCGTCCGTCGCGTCCAGCGTGTCCTGGGAGTCCCGCAGCGCAGGGAACAGGCCCCGGACCACGTCCATCCCGATCTGGATGGACCGCTCGGCCCACACCCGCTCGATCGCCGCGAAGTACTTCTCGGCGTACGGCGCGAGCAGCTCCCGCTGCGAGGCCTGCGCGAAGCCCGCGATGGTCGCCTCCACCAGGGCGTTGGACAGCGCGTCCGACTCCACGACCTGCGCCCAGGCCTGTGCCTTCACCGCCGCCGACGGGCGGGCGGCCAGGCAGCGCACCTGGTGGCGCTTGCCGGAGGCCGTGTCGTCGCGGGCCAGTTCGGCGGCCAGCACGCCCTCGTCGGCCTCGCCGTGCGCCGCGAGCGGCTCCAGGAAGGTCCAGCGCAGCTCCTGGTCCACGTCCAGGCCGTCGATCTTCTCCGTGCCCTCCAGCAGCCCGCGCAGCAGCCGCAGTTCGGCCTCGTCCGAGGCCACCGAGGCGAAGAACCGCGCCCAGGCGAGCTGCTGCTCGCTGCCCGGCGCCGCGTCCCGCAGCTCCCGCAGCGCGCCCTCGCCGAGCAGCCGGCCGCAGGCCTGACGCCAGTCGGGCGTCGTGTAGTGCACCAGCGCGGAGTTCGCCCAGGCGTGCAGCATCTGGAGCACCCCGATGTCGGACTCGCGCCCCGCGAACCGCAGCACGAGGCCGACGAAGTCACGCGCGGGGAGCAGCGCGTCCCGCGTCATGTTCCACAGTGCCGACCAGCACAGGGCGCGGGCCAGCGGGTCGGTCAGCGAACCCAGGTGCTCGCGCAGCGTGGCCAGCGACGTCTCGTCGAAGCGGGTCTTGCAGTACGTCAGGTCGTCGTCGTTGACGAGGACCAGCTCGGGCGCGTCGGCGCCGGCCAGCTCCGCCACCACCGTGCGCGGACCGTCGACGTCCACCTCGGCGCGCGCGTACCGCTCCAGGGACCCCTCGCCGGTACGCCGGTACAGGCCCACCGCGACCCGGTGCGGACGCAGCTCGGGGTGCGACTCGGCGGCCTCCTGCACCACCGCCAGCTCGTCCACCCGGCCCTCGGCGCCGAGCAGCACCTGCGGGGTCAGCGAGTTGACGCCCGCCGTCTGCAGCCAGGAGCGCGACCAGGCCGCCATGTCCCGCCCGCTGGTCTCCTCCAGCACCGACAGCAGGTCACCGAGGCGCGTGTTGCCGTACGCGTGCCGCTTGAAGTAGCGCCGCGCGCCCTCCAGGAACGCGTCCTGCCCGACGTACGCCACCAGCTGCTTGAGCACGGAGGCGCCCTTGGCGTACGTGATGCCGTCGAAGTTGAGCTTGGCGTCCTGGAGGTCGCGGATGTCGGCGGTGATCGGGTGCGTGGAGGGGAGCTGGTCGGCGCGGTAGGCCCACGCCTTGCGGCGGTTGGCGAAGGTGATCCAGCCGTCGGTGAAGCGGGTCGCGCCGACCAGCGAGAAGGCGCCCATGAAGTCGGCGAACGACTCCTTGAGCCACAGGTCGTCCCACCACTCCATGGTGACCAGGTCGCCGAACCACATGTGCGCCATCTCGTGCAGGATCACGTTGGCGCGGCCCTCGTACGACGCCTGCGTCACCTTGCCCCGGAAGATGTACTCCTCCCGGAAGGTCACCATGCCCGGGTTCTCCATGGCGCCGAGGTTGTACTCCGGCACGAACGCCTGGTCGTACTTGCCGAAGGGGTACGGGTAGTCGAAGTGGTCGTGGAAGAAGTCCAGGCCCTGCTTGGTCACCAGGAAGACGTCGTCGGCGTCGAAGTGGGGCGCCAGACCCTTGCGGCACATCGCGCCGAGCGGGATCTCCAGCCGGGTACCGTCCGCGAACACGCGCTCGTAGGAGTCCGTCACGTAGTGGTACGGGCCCGCGACCACGCACGTGATGTACGTCGAGATGGGCTTGGTCTCCGCGAAGCGCCACACCCCGTCGGCGCGCTCACCCGCGCCGTTGCTCCACACCGTCCACTCCTCGGGCGCCCGCACCTCGAAGCGGAACGGCGCCTTCAGGTCGGGCTGCTCGAAGTTGGCGAAGACCCGGCGCGAGTCGGCCGGCTCGTACTGGGTGTACAGGTACACCTCGCCGTCCTCGGGGTCGACGAAGCGGTGCAGGCCCTCACCGGTGCGGGAGTAGGCGCACCGGGCGTCGACGACCAGCTCGTTGTCGGCGGCCAGGTCCTCCAGGGCGATCCGGGAGCCGTCGAAGACCTCGCTCGGGTCGAGGTCGCGGCCGTTGAGGGACACGGCGGTGACGCTCGGCGCGACCAGGTCGGCGAAGCTGCTCGCGCCGGGCTCGTTGCAGCGGAAGCGGATCGTGGTGACGGACCGGAAGGTGCGCGGACCGTCGCCCTCCGCCTCACCGATGGCCGAGCGCACGTCGAGGGACACCTCGTACCCGTCGACGGACAGCAGGGCGGCCCGCTCCCGGGCCTCGTCGCGGGACAGATTCTCACCGGGCACGGGCGGCACTCCCTCGGGTGGTGTTCAGTATGCGGACAGCACCGATCCTGCCATGCGCCCCTGACGGGCGGCAGCCGGGAATGGCCGGGACGGCCGGTGGGTTGCCAGGAGAAACGCTCGGTTGTGCCGCCTTCTGAGGAGAGACATGTCCGCCAAGACTCCCGTCGACTTCTGGTTCGACCCGCTGTGCCCCTGGGCCTGGATGACCTCCCGCTGGGTCCTGGAGGTGGAGAAGGTCCGGGACATCGAGGTCCGCTGGCACGTGATGAGCCTCGCCGTCCTCAACGAGGACCGGATCGACGAGCTGCCCGAGGAGTACCGGGAGCTGCTCCAGACCAAGGCCTGGGGACCGGTCCGCGTCGTCATCGCCGCCCAGGAGGAGCACGGCGCCGAAGTCCTCGGCGACCTCTACACCGCGCTCGGCACCCGCTTCCACAACCAGGGCGAGGGCCCGGAGAAGGAGACGGTTGCCGCCGCCCTGAAGGACGTCGGCCTGCCCGAGTCCCTCATGGACCACTGGGACGCCACCCCGTACGAGCCCCAGCTGCGCGCCTCCCACAAGGAGGGCATCGACAAGGTCGGCCAGGAGGTCGGCACCCCGGTCATCGCGGTTCCCGGCGCCGACGGTGAGCAGCTCGCCTTCTTCGGCCCGGTCGTCACCCCGGCCCCCAAGGGCGAGGAGGCCGCCAAGCTGTGGGACGGCACCCTCGCGGTCGCCTCCGTCCCCGGCTTCTACGAGATCAAGCGCACCCGGACCAAGGGCCCGGACTTCAGCAACCTCTGACGTGCTCACCCGGCTGAGACCGGGACAGGAAGCCCCCGCGAGTCACGTCCTCGCGGGGGCTTCCCCCATTCCGCCCGCCGCCGTGAAGGGTGAGAAGACGATCACGAGGGCGGGACGACCCGGGGAGTCGGGGAAAGTCAGGGAGAGACAGGGAGACAGGGCGGCTCAGGGCGTCACGGCGCCGGCAGCAGCGTGTTCGCACGGGACCTGGCGGCCTCGTAGCGCTTCGCCACGTCCTGCCAGTTGACGACGGCCCACATGGCGTCGATGAAGTCGACCTTCTGGTTCTTGTACTGGAGGTAGAAGGCGTGCTCCCAGGCGTCGAAGACCAGGATCGGGGTGGAGCCCTGGCCGACGTTGCCCTGGTGGTCGTAGACCTGCTCGACGATCAGCCGCCCGCTCAGCGGCTCGTACGCGAGGACGCCCCAGCCGGAGCCCTGCGTGGTCGCGGCGGCCTTGGTGAGCTGCGCCTTGAAGCCGGCGAAGGAGCCGAACGACTCGGCGATCGCGTCGGCCAGTTCGCCCACGCCGTCCTTCTCCAGCGGCTCGCCGCCGCCGTCGCCGGTCATGTTGTGCCAGTAGATCGAGTGCAGGATGTGCCCGGAGAGATGGAAGGCCAGGTTCTTCTCCAGGCCGTTGACCGCGCCCCACGTCTCCTTGTCCCGCGCCTCGGCGAGCTGCTCCAGCGTGTCGTTGGCGCCCTTCACGTAGGCCGCGTGGTGCTTGTCGTGGTGCAGCTCGATGATCTCGGGGCTGATCACCGGGGCCAGCGCGGCGTAGTCGTACGGCAGTTCAGGAAGTGTGTAGACGGGCATGGCGGATCCCCTCCGACCTCTTATTGCAAAAGGCTTGCAAGTGCACGCTAGCAGCAAGAGGAGGGGTGGCATGCCCGGCGCACGCGAAAGGGCCCCCGCACGGATCCGTCTCCGTGCGGGGGCCCTCGGGGGCGAACAGGTCAGCCGCGCGTCCGCCTGCGCTGCCAGGCGTAGCCGACGGCCGCCAGGACCAGGGTCATCCCACCCGTCGAGTACAGCTGCACCCGTGTGTCCGGCTCGCGGGCCATCAGCACGAACACCGCGGCCATGGCCGCCAGCGCCACCCACGTCAGCCACGGGAAGCCCCACATGCGCACGACCAGCTTCTCGGGCGCCTCCCGCTCCAGACGGCGGCGCAGCCGCAGCTGGGAGACCGCGATGAAGATCCAGACGACCAGGATGACCGCGCCGATCATGTTCAGCAGCCAGGAGAAGACGTCGTCCGGCCGCCAGTAGCTGAGCAGTACGCAGCCGAAGCCGAAGAGGGAGGAGACGAGCACCGCGACCCGCGGCACCCCGCCCGACACCCGGCCCAGCACCTTCGGGCCCTGGCCGCGCTCCACCAGCGAGTAGCCGATCCGTGAGGCGCCGTAGATGTTGGCGTTCATCGCGCTCAGCAGGGCGACCAGCACGACGACGTTCATGAGCTGACCGGCGCCCGGGATGCCGAGCTCGTCGAGGGCGGCGACGTACGGGCCGTTCTCGACGACCTCCGCCGAGTCCCAGGGCACCAGGGTGACGATGACCGCCATCGAGCCGATGTAGAACAGCGCGATCCGCCACATCGCCGTCCGCACGGCGCTCGCCACGCCCTTGACCGGGTTCTCCGACTCGGCCGCCGCGATGGTCACCGTCTCCAGGCCGCCGTAGGCGAACACCGAGGCGAGCAGGCCGATGATCAGACCGTTGCCGCCGTTCGGCAGGAAGTCGTCCAGGTGCGAGGTGCCGGGGGAGTCGGTGCCCGGCAGGACCCCGGCGATCGCCAGCACGCCCAGCACCAGGAACAGGGAGATCGCGCCGACCTTGAGGGCGGCGAACCAGAACTCGAACTCGCCGAAGTTCTTCACCGCGGCCAGGTTCGTCCCGCAGAACACCACCATGAACAGCGCCACCCACGCCCACTCGGGCGTGCCCGGCAGCCAGCCGTGGACGATCTGCGCGGCGCCGATGCCCTCCAGGCCGACGGCGGTGCACAGCAGCACCCAGAACGCCCAGCCCGCGGTGAAGCCGGCCCAGGGGCCGATCGCCCGCTCGGCGTGCGCGGAGAAGGAACCCGACGACGGATACGCGGCCGACATCTCGCCGAGCATCCGCATCACCAGCATCACGAGGAGACCGGAGAGGGTGTAGGCGACGACGATCGACGGTCCCGCGGCGGCGATGCCGGCCCCGGAACCGACGAACAGCCCGGCGCCGATCACGCCGCCGAGGGCGATCATCGACAGATGGCGCTGCTTGAGGCCGTGGGAGAGGGTGGCGTCGTCCGACTGCGGCGGCGCCTCGGTGGTGGGGCTGTTGGACATGGGGCGGCTCGTCCATCGCGTGGGGGGCAGGGCAAAAACGCCGACAGTCTCCGGGGTCGCACCCGTCGGCGACACCGGTTGCCCACGATGCGGACCGTCGCGATACGGAACGTGAGCATCCGATTGCGGCTCTCCATGGTAGCCGCGGGTCCGGACGGCCTGGGCGGAAACCCAACGGTCACCGCCCCCGGTCACGCGGGTGACCTGCGCCGCTTCGCCTCAGTGACGGGTGTCACCCGGAAACAGGTGTGGCCCGCGCCCTTTGTCGGGAGCCCACCAAGCCTCCGTTCCAGCCTTTGTCGAGCGCTACTGGTGATCGGCTCCGGCCCGCTGGGATAGCGTCGCGGTGTCCCGACATGTCCACACCACCGCGGAGTCCCCATGAGCACCGCTGCCGTCCCCGCCCGCACCGGGCAGGTCCTCGCCGACCTCATTCCCTCCTCCCGAGTCCGGGACGTCGCGCTGGTGGCCGGCGGTGCCGTGTTCACCGGCGTCGCGGCCCAGATCGCGGTACCCGTGCCGGGCTCCCCGGTGCCGGTGACCGGCCAGACCTTCGCGGCGCTGCTCGTCGGCACCGCCCTCGGCGCGCGTCGCGGCGTCCTCTCGCTCGCGCTGTACGCGCTGGTCGGCATGGCGGGCGTGCCGTGGTTCGCGGAGGGCGGCTCCGGCACCGGTGCCCCGTCCCTCGGCTACGTCTTCGGCATGCTGCTCGCCGCCGCCGCCGTGGGCGCCCTCGCGCGTCGCGGCGCCGACCGCTCGACGCTGCGCGTCGCCGGCACGATGCTGCTGGGCGAGGCGATCATCTACGCCGTCGGCGTGCCGTACCTGGCCCTGGCCGCCGACATGTCCCTCACCGCCGCGATCGCGGCCGGCCTCACCCCGTTCCTGATCGGCGACGCGCTGAAGGCCGCCCTGGCGATGGGCGTCCTGCCCACCGCCTGGAAGCTGGTCAACAAGCGGTAGGACCGTTCAGGTCCCCGCCGAAAGAGGCTTGCCGTGGTCCGGTCGTACTCCGACCGGACCACGGCAAGCCTCTTTCGCGTCTCAGCGTCTCAGCGTCTCCGGGCGAGGCACCGTTCCTACTGCGCCGCTCCCTTCCGCGCGAGGGCCTTGCGCGCGACGATCCTCTGCTTGGCGAAGGCGACGACGAGCACGAGCGCCGCGACGAGCAGCGACAGCAGCACGGTCGTGCGTCCGTCGTGCTCGGTGTCGGTCAGCATGTAGCCGAGCACGAAGACGATGACGGCCGCCGCCGCCCAGGTCAGATACGGGAACAGCCACATCCGTACCACCAGCTTCTCCGGTGCCTCGGCCTGGATGATCTTCCGCATCCGCAGCTGCGAGAAGCAGATCACCAGCCAGACGAAGAGGGCCACGGCGCCGGAGGAGTTGACGAGGAAGAGGAACACGGAGTCGGGGAACTCGTAGTTGAAGAAGACGGCGACGAAGCCGAACACCACGGACACGAGGATCGCCGTCCGCGGCACACCGTGCCGGGTGGTCCGGGCGAAGGCCTTCGGGGCGTCGCCGCGCTCACCGAGCGAGAAGGCCATGCGGGAGGCCGTGTAGAGCCCGGAGTTGAGACAGGACAGCACGGACGTCAGCACGATGAAGTTCATGATCTGACCGGCGTTCGCGATCCCGAGCGAGTCCAGGGCGGCCACGTAGGAGCCCTTGTCGATGATCGACTGCGAGTCCCACGGCAGCAGGGCGACCACGACGAAGATGGAGCCGAGGTAGAAGACGGCGATACGCCAGATGATGCTGTTGGTCGCCTTGGTGACGGCCCGCTGCGGGTCCTCGGACTCGCCGGCGGCCAGGGTGGGGATCTCGCTGCCCATGAAGGAGAAGACGACGAGCAGTACGCCGGTGAGGATGGCCCCGGCCCCGTTCGGCAGGAAACCGCCGTGCTCCGTCAGATTCCCCAGCCCCGCCTGCTCGCTGTCGACTCCCGGCAGCACTCCGAAGACGGCCAGCCCGCCGACGACGATGAACGCGGCGATCGCGACGACCTTGATCCCGGCGAACCAGAACTCGAACTCGCCGTAGGAGCCGACCGAGACGAGGTTGGTCGCGGTCAGCACCACCATCACGATCAGCGCCCAGCCCCACTGGGGCACGGTCGGCATCCACCCTTCGAGGATCTTGGCGCCGGCGGTCGCCTCCACCGCCAGCACGACGACCCAGAAGAACCAGTACAGCCAGCCGATGGAGAACCCGGCCCAGGGGCCGAGCGCCCGGTCGGCGTGCGCGGAGAAGGAGCCCGAGGTCGGGTTGGCGGCCGACATCTCACCCAGCATCCGCATCACCAGCACCACGAGCGTGCCGACGAGGGCGTACGACAGGAGGATGCCGGGTCCTGCGGTGGCGATACCGGAACTGGACCCCACGAACAGCCCGGCCCCGATCACGCCACCGATGGCGATCATCGACAGATGGCGGTTCTTGAGTCCGGCCTGGAGCCCGGACCCGGGTTCTCCGGGTCCTCCGGGTCCTCCGGGCCTTTCGGGGCCGTTTTCGGCCTGTGTCAGAGTCGGCTGCGAGGTCATGGGGGTTTTCCTTTGCGCCGGTCGAGCAGATTCCCGTACGAGCGGTGTACGAGCCGGACCAGTGAAACGGAGGTGAACGAATTCGGGAACCTTTGATTCCGGATCGTTACTTGACCTTTCCCTCAAGATCCATAGTTCTCCTCATTCCTCTTCCGCCCCGGCACCCGACGCTGCCTGCCCGCGACGCGCGTGTCACACTCGACCCATGCGCGTGTATCTCGGCTCCGACCATGCGGGCTACGAACTCAAGAACCACCTCGTCGAGTGGCTCGAGGCGGCGGGCCACGAGCCCGTCGACTGCGGCCCTCACCTCTACGACGCCCAGGACGACTACCCGCCCTTCTGCCTCCGCGCCGCCGAGCGGACGGCCGCGGACCCCGACGCCCTCGGCATCGTGATCGGCGGCTCCGGCAACGGCGAGCAGATCGCGGCGAACAAGGTGAAGGGCGTGCGCGCGGCGCTGGCCTGGAGCGAGGAGACGGCGTCCCTCGGCCGCCAGCACAACAACGCCAACGTCGTGGCCGTCGGCGCCCGCATGCACACGCAGGAGGAGGCGACGAAGTTCGTCGAGACCTTCCTCGCCACCCCGTTCTCCGGTGACGAACGCCACGTCCGCCGCATCGACATGCTCACGGCCTACGAAACGACGGGCGACCTCCCGCCCATCCCGCCGCACCACCCGCAGCAGTAGCACGCCGGCGAGCCTCCTCCGGCGCTGAGCGCCGGGGGAGGACGGGCCGACGCCCCGCAGGAGCGCAGGGGACGGAGACCCGCCGGGGTCCGGGAGAGCCCGGGACGAGTCCGGCTTCCCGTCCGACCGGGTCGGACGGGCGGGTGGGCGACCCCTCGTAGGGAACGCAGCCCCCGCCGGATCCGGGGCGGAGCCCGGGGCGAGTCCCGCTTCCTGCCCGACCGGGTCGGGCGGTGGGTGGGCGAAGGCAGGAAAGGACACCCCGTGCCGGAAGGGCACACGATCCACAGGCTGGCCAAGGACTACGCCACGGCCTTCGCCGGCACGCCGGTGCGCGTCACCAGCCCCCAGGGCAAGTTCTCCGACGCCGCCGACCTGCTCACCGGCAGCCGGCTCACCCGCACCGAAGCCCACGGCAAGCACCTCTTCCTGGGCTTCCGGCCCGCCGAGTGGATCCACATCCACCTCGGCCTCTTCGGCAAGGTCTCCTTCGGAGAAACCCCCGCGCCCCCACCCACGGACACCGTCCGCCTCCGCCTCGCCAACAGCACCGCGTACGTCGACCTCCGCGGCCCCACCACCTGCGCCCTGATCACGGACCCCGAGAAGCAGGCGATCCACGACCGCCTCGGCCCCGACCCCCTGCGCCCGGACGCCGACCCCCGCGCCGCGTACCGCCGCGTCTCCCGCAGCCGCACCACCGTCGCCGCCCTGCTGATGGACCAGAAGGTCATCGCCGGCGTCGGCAACGTCTACCGCGCCGAGGTCCTCTTCCGCCACGGCATCGACCCGTACCGCCCCGGCAGGGACATCACCCCCGCCGAGTGGGACGCGATCTGGCAGGACCTCGCCGAGCTCATGCGCGAGGGCGTCCGGAACAACCGCATCGACACCGTCCGCCCGGAACACACCCCCGAGGCCATGGGCCGCCCGCCCCGCGTCGACGACCACGGCGGCGAGGTCTACGTCTACCGCCGGGCCGAGCAGCCCTGCCACCTCTGCGGCGACGCCGTCCGCACCGCCGACCTCGCCGCCCGCAACCTCTTCTGGTGCCCTACCTGCCAGCCGAAGCGGACGTAGGCGACCGCCGTCAGAACCCGTGCGGCAGCCACGGCGCGACGTCGGACCCGAACCCCACCGACGCCTCCGCGAGCGCCCCCGGCCGCACCTGACGCACCCGCCCGGCCGCGCCCAGCGAAGCCAGGCTCACGCCCCCGAGATACGCCGCCCCCAGCTCCCGTACGGACAGGGCGAGGTCCGCCGGGTCGGACGTACGCTCGCAGGACGCGCCCTTCGCGTCCCCGCTCAGCCGCCAACGCCCCGCGTTCCAGGGGCAGAAGGCGTCGTCCACCTCGAACACGACGTCCACCGGCGCCTGGTACGTCCGCGCCGCGAGCGCGGCCCCCACGTCCACCAGCCGCACGTACAACGCGTCCCGCAGCAGCGGCCGGCACCGCCGGATGTCCGACACCTGGTACTGCCACGCCTCGTCGACCGGCCGCCCCCGCACGGCCAGCGTCGACGTCAGGTCGATGTCGAACAGGAAGCGCCACAGCGCGGCCTCGGTCGCCGGGTCCAGTCCGGCCAGGTCCTCCAGGACCACCGTGCCCCGGGGCCCCTCGTCCCCCCAGCCCGGCCCCACCCGGAACCGCGCGTACCCCGTGACCGCGCCGTCCCGCCGGGCGACCACGCACTGCAACGGCGACGCACCCTCCCGCCGGCTCTCCGGGTCCAGCAGCCCCAGCCGCTCCCAGCCGGGCCGCCGGGCCAGCATCCCGGGCCGCCCCGGCACCAGCCGCCCGTACACCCCCTCGCACGCGTCGAGGACGTCCGCGGGCGCCGCGTACCGCAGCCGTACGTCATCCGTACCGTCCGGCACGGACAGACGGACCCGGGTCGTGTCGATCTCGGCGTTCAGCTGGAAGGACGCGGCACCGTACCCGAAACGGCCGTAGATCGCCGGTTCGGAGGCCGTCAGCACGGCCAGCGGCTCACCCCAGGAACGCACGTCGTCCAACTGCCGCCGCATCATCGACGTCAGCACACCCCGCCGCCGGTGCGTGGCCGCGACGCTCACCATGGTGACGCCGGCGGCGGGCACCCCGGCACGGCCGGGCACGGTCATGCGGAAGCCGAACGCCCCCGCCGTCCCGACGCACTCGCCGGCCTCCCAGACGCCGAGCGAGCGGTCGGCCTCGGTCAGGGCCTCGTACAGCTTCAACTCCTCGGCGGACTTCGGGACCCCGCTGAAGGCACGGACCAGTGTCCCGTACCACTCGCTCCACTCGTCCCGCCGCAGCACGCGCGGCTCGGTCACCAGGTCACCGCCGTCATCACTCATGGACCATGCGTATCAGGGCCCGCGACGGACGGGCGAGGGAATTTCCGCCAGGTTGCGGCGCGACGTCCGTTCGTGAAGTTCACTGGGAATCCGGCCCCGGACGGGGGACAAGTGGGACCTCCCGTGCCAAGCGGCCGGTCCGATGGATAGGGTCCCGAACTAATGGCAGCAGGACGACAGCGGCGCGCGGAAGCCGAGACGTTCACGGCCCGGTGGAAGAAGCAGTGGCACCGGGCCCGCGTCGGCATGCGCAGATCCGCCGTCGACTACTTCCGCGGCGACGGCTCGGACTGGATCGCCCTGGCCGGACTGCTGTTGATGATCCCCGTGATCGCCGCCACCACGATGGCGAACTCCGTGTGGTGCTCACCGGCCGCGCTGGTCCTGCCCATCGTGGCGGGCGGCCTGCTGCTGCGCCCGGCGAGCCTGCTCGGCCTGTACGCGGCGGCTGCCACCGCGCTGATCGTGGAGTCGGTGCAACTGGGCCCGTACACCGAGGGCCCCTCCAGGGTCACCCCCGGCGTGGTGCTCGTCGTCGCGGCCTGCGGCTTCTTCGGCCTGCTGGTCGCGCAGTTCCGCAGCCGGGTCGGCGTGCCGTGGCGGCGCGGCGGCACCATGCTCTTCGACCTGCGCGAACGCATCCGGGTCCAGAGCAAGCTGCCCAAGCTGCCGACGGGCTGGCACCGGGAGATGGCGCTGCGCCCGGCCGGCGGCCAGTCCTTCTCGGGCGACTTCGTGGTCGCGGCCCGCACGAACGGCGGCCGGACGCTGGAGGTGGTCCTCACCGACGTCTCCGGCAAGGGCATGGACGCGGGCTCGCGCGCGCTGCTGCTGTCGGGTGCGTTCGGCGGACTGCTGGGCAGCCTGCCCCCGCACGCGTTCCTGCCGGCCGCCAACGGCTACCTGCTCCGCCAGGACTGGGACGAGGGCTTCGCCACCTCCATCCACCTCGTCCTGGAGCTCGACTCCGGCGACTACGAGCTGTACTCCGCCGGACATCCGCCCGGCCTCCAGCTCAGCGCGGGCACCGGCCGCTGGGAGGAGAAGTCAGCCGAGGGACCGCTGCTGGGTGTGTACGACGGGGCGCAGTTCGACCCGGTGAAGGGCACCCTCCGTCCCGGAGACGTGTTGATGCTGTTCACGGACGGCCTGGTGGAAACCTCCGACCGCGACATCACCGAGGGTATCGACCGCCTCACCGGCGAGGCCGACCGCTATGTCGCCGGCGGCTTCCACGGCGCCGCCTGGCACCTGATCGAGGCGGTGGCCAAGGACGTCAACGACGACCGGGCGCTCCTGCTGATCTGCCGGGAGGGCCCGACGGCCCAGATCCCGACGGCCCAGATCCCGGCGGACGCGAGCCAGGCGGACGCGAGCCGGACGGCCCGGCTCTCCACGATGGCGGACTGACACACTGGACCGCGTGTCCCACAGCCCAGCACCCACCTCCCCACCCACCCCGCCGCTCTCCCTGGCCGACGTCGAGGCCACCGCCCGCGCCGCCCATGCTGGACAGACCGACAAGGCGGGACGCCCGTACGCCGAACACCTGCGGGCCGTCGCCGAGGGCGTGCGGGCGCGCGGCGGTGACGACGAGCAGATCGCGGCGGCCTGGCTGCACGACGCCGTCGAGGACGACGCGCTCTCCGAGCGGTGGCTGCGCGAGGCCGCGCTGAGCCCCCGTACCAAGGACGTCGTCCTCGCCCTCACCAAGCGGGCCGGGGAGCCGCCCGAGGCGTACGCCGCGCGCATCCTCGCCACGCCCGGCGCGCGACTGGTCAAGGAGGCGGACCTGGCGCACAACGCCGACCCGGCGCGACTCGCGGTCCTCGACGCGGCCACCCGCACACGACTGACCGAGAAGTACGCACGGATGCGCGCACTCCTCGGCCTGGCCGATCAGAACCCGGCCGGTACGGAGGGCCCGGCCTCGTCCGGCTAGACGGAGACCTTCTCGCCGGCCTCGCTCGGTGCGCGTGTCCCGCGCACCCCGGTCGGCCGCACCCCGGCCTTCTCCTGCCTCTCGCGGTCCCGGGCCGCCTCGCCCGGGTCCCGCTTGAAGGCCCATTCCATCCTCGGCTCCACCACGCACCGCAGGACCCGCTGGACGGGCTTGGTGCACAGCAGCGTGATGACGACGGCGGCGAGGACGGACAACCCGATCTCACCGAGCGGCTGTTGCAGGACCGGCTCGTCGAACCAGCCCGCGTACGTGCCCTCCTTCACCAGGAAGCCGTGCAGCAGGTAGCCGTAGATCGTGCCCGCGCCGAGCGTCGTGAACCACATGCGCCGGCCCGGCACCCAGGCGAAGAAGCACGCCGTCAGCACGACCGAGCAGCCGAAGAGCGCGAGCGTCAGGACCGGCCCGGACCACCAGGGGGCGCCTCCGTCCTGCGCGGCGATGTTCCGGTAGAACCAGCTGGTCTCCATGCGCGGCAGCGACCACCGGGCGACGGCCACCGCCGCCACGACCACCGGCACGGACAGGATCCGCACCGAGCGGCGCCGCACCAGCCGGAAGTGCTCGGGCCGCAGCACCAGGCCCAGCACGAAGCACGGCAGGAACTGCAGCACCCGCTGCATGTTCAGGTCGTTCCCGATCGTGGGCGTCATGGAGGCCAGCGCCGCGATGACCAGGGCGATCGGCAGCGGCCGGCGGACCGTCTTCCAGATCGGGGTGGTCAGCCGCCAGACGAACAGCGCGCACAGGAACCAGAGAAGGTAGGTGGGGTCCAGCAGGCTGATGTCGTTGCCCGGGTCCTCGCTGAAGCGGCGGTGCAGCGCGTAGGCGACCTCGAAGACGAGGTAGGGGACGACGACACCGGTGACGAGCCGTTTGACGCGCTTGGGGCTGAGGTCGAAGCCGCGTGAGAAGTAGCCGGAGATGACGATGAACGCCGGCATGTGGAAGGTGTACAGGACGCGGTACAGGGTCTCCACGGCCGGGTTGCCGTCCAGGATCTGGCCCCAGGCATGCCCCAGGCCGACCAGCACGATCGCCAGGTACTTGGCGTTGTCGAAGAACGCGTCGCGCTGGTGGCCTTGGCCCGGCGGTGTCCGCTGATCCGGTGGCGGCGGCGTCTTCCGGCCGCCGTGCGGTCGCAGCGAGCTCGTCATGCAACCCCCCGCCAACAACTCGGCGGGTCGTCACAGGACCTCGCTGCTCTGGTGGGGGACGAGGCAGCGTAGAACATCTGAGGCACCCTAGCGTTCTCCGAGTGAATCCGTAAAACCCCTCGAAGTCATTTCTGTATTTCGACCCCGAACGCCCGCCGAGTGCCCCGCATTTCGGGGAACTCGCCCTCTCTTCCCCGTGTCGGCCCCCATCCCACCGAATGCCGTGCCGCACACCGGAGTGTCCGCCGGACCGCGCCGTCGACCGCCCCACTTGTCCTGACTCATCATGACTAAACCGTGCATAAGGCCGGAGGGCGACTCCGCTGCTATGTCCTCTTCAATGCCCTTAGGGGCCCCGTTGTCGAACCTGTGATCTCCCTGTGATGTCCCCGTCGATGTCCCCGTCGATGTGTCTGGCGATGTGTCTGGCGATGTGCCTGTCGCGACAATTCGAAATACCTGCGAACGAGTTGTGTGGGCATGGAAACGGAGTGGCTGGAATTCCCCACGGGTGTGCACTTTCGAATCTCTGTGCCGGGCGCGATGGTGGGGTACGTCCGCGTGCGCGGGGGAGTGCGCCACCCCTGGAGCCGGCCGGACGATGTGTCACCTGCCGCATGGAGGGCCCCGGTTGGTGGCACGATGGTTCTGGCGGGGGTGTGCGGGGCCGTACCCCCGGGCCGGGAGAGCGGACCGATCTGGGGTGTGATCAGTTGTGGCCATTTCACTGTCAGTGGTGCTGCTGTTGGCGATCATCCTGGTGGTGCTGATACGAGGGGGATCCCTCAAGGCGGGCCCGGCGGTCGTCGCGGTCCTCTTCGGCTTCTTCCTGGCCTCGACGGGCATGGCCGACGACATCCAGCGCTTCCTGGACTCGATAGCGGAAACGATCAACTCGATCCAGTTCTAGATCGGGTCCAGAGTCGGGTCGGATCGGTTCCGGGGCCGTTCCGGGGCCGTTCTGGATCGACTCGATCCGGTTCCGGGGCGCGCAAAGGCCTCAGGCCCGACCCCTGACGGGACCGGGCCTGAGGCCTCTCGGAGCGGGCGACGGGAATCGAACCCGCGTAGCTAGTTTGGAAGACTAGGGCTCTACCATTGAGCTACGCCCGCACAGTGCGCGCCGAAGGTCGGTGACCGCGGCACTGGAGGCATCGTAGCGGGTCACCCGCCCTTGCCGCACACCCCTTCCCGTCCGCACCGCGCGTGCGCGGCGCTCGGGAAACCGGGCGGCCCCCATGCCTGGCTGCATGTACCCTACGTGTCGCACCAGACGGGGTGTGGCGCAGCTTGGTAGCGCGTCCGCTTTGGGAGCGGAAGGCCGTGGGTTCAAATCCCGCCACCCCGACCATCCACCGGCCGCTGCCGTCCCACCGGCCACCGGCCACCGGTCACGGCGATTCCCAAGATCGCCTTTTGGGCCGTGTAGTCGCTGGCGTTACTATGCAAGCTGCACGCCCGTGTGTCTCAGCGTCTGAAGTCTCCGGGCGGCGAAACTTGCCGGACGCCCTCCGTTTCCGGCAGAACCCAAGAAGTCAGCCACCAAGGAGACCGAACCGTGAAGAGCGCCGTGGAGACCCTGAACCCGACCCGGGTTCGGCTCACTGTCGAGGTGCCCTTCGAGGAGCTCAAGGACAGCCTCGACGCGGCGTACAAGAAGATCAACCAGCAGGTCACGGTGAAGGGCTTCCGCAAGGGCAAGATCCCGGCCCGCGTCATCGACCAGCGGTTCGGCCGCGGTGCGGTCCTGGAGGAGGCGGTCAACGACGCGCTTCCGAAGTTCTACACCGACGCGGTCAACGAGGCCGAGCTGAACCCGCTCGGCCAGCCCGAGGTCGACATCACGGAGCTGAAGGACGGCGAGACGCTGAACTTCACCGCCGAGGTCGACATCCGCCCCTCCATCGAGATCCCGGACTACTCCGGCATCGAGGTCGAGGTCGACGCCGTCGAGGTCAGTGACGAGGACGTCGAGAAGTCGGTGGAGCAGCTGCGCGAGCGCTTCGCCTCCACCTCCCCGGTGGAGCGTGCCGCCGAGGACGGTGACGTCGTCACCCTCGACCTGCAGGCCAAGGTCGACGGCGAGGTCCTCGAGGACGGCGTCGCCGACGGTGTCTCGTACACCATCGGCTCCGGCGAGCTGCTGGACGGCATCGACGACGCCGTGAAGGGCCTGGAGGCCGGTGGCGAGGCCACCTTCACCTCCGAGCTCAAGGGCGGCTCGGCGGCCGGCAAGGAGGCCGAGGTCACCGTCAAGGTCACCCAGGTCGCCAAGCGCGAGCTGCCCGAGCTGGACGACGACTTCGCGCAGCTCGCGTCGGAGTTCGACACCCTGGAGGAGCTGCAGGCCGACAGCCGCAAGCGCCTCGCCGACATGAAGCAGTACGACCAGGCCACGCAGGCCCAGGAGCGCGTCCTGGACAAGCTGCTCGAGCTGGTCGAGGTCCCGGTCCCCGAGAAGCTCCTCGAGGACGAGATCAACACCCGTAAGCACAACCTCGAGCACCACCAGCTCGGCCAGATGGGTCTCGACCTCGCCAAGTACCTGGAGATCCAGGGCAAGACGGCCGAGGAGTTCGAGACCGAGACCCGCGAGGCCGCGGTCAAGGGCATCAAGACCCAGTTCGTCCTCGACGAGCTGGTCAAGCAGGAGAAGCTCAACGTCAGCCAGGAGGAGCTCACCGAGCACCTCATGCGCCGCGCCGCCTCCTCCGGCATGTCCCCCGACCAGTTCGCCCAGGCCGTCGTCGAGCAGGGCCAGGTCCCGCTCCTCGTCGGCGAGGTCGCCCGCGGCAAGGCCCTGGCCGTCGTGGTCGAGAAGGCCACGGTCAAGGACACCAACGGCGAGATCGTCGACCTGGACGACGAGGAGGAGGAGACGGAGGCCGCGGAGGCCGCCGCCGAGTCCACCGACACCGCCGAGGACAAGGCCGACGAGAAGACCGAGGGCTGAGCCCCACGGCACCTGTGACGCCGTGACGACGGCCCCGAGAGGCGTTCGCCTCTCGGGGCCGTCGCGTTACGCCCTCAGGGGATGCGCGGGGCGCCGCCGGCGGGCGGATCCGCCGTGCGGGCGCGAGGACCGCGGACCACCCGCGGCCGCTCGCACACCGGCCTCCGGCGGCGCCCGCCGTGCCCCGTCACCCAGCGGAGCGACATGCGCTCACAGCGAACACCGCGGGAACCGGGATTGCACCGCAGGGCCACCGCGTTAGGGTCCATGAATACGAGGGCAGGGGAGTCCCCGAAACCGGCCGGACGGCCCCACGCCCCGGCAGAACACGTGAGACGGCCCGGCGCCGTCGTAAGACGAGCAGGTGGATACGTGACGAATCTGATGCCCTCCGCCGCCGGCGAGCCCTCCATCGGTGGTGGCCTCGGCGACCAGGTCTACAACCGGCTGCTCGGCGAGCGGATCATCTTCCTCGGCCAGCCGGTCGACGACGACATCGCGAACAAGATCACCGCACAGCTGCTGCTCCTTGCCTCCGACCCGGAGAAGGACATCTACCTGTACATCAACAGCCCGGGCGGTTCGATCACGGCGGGCATGGCGATCTACGACACCATGCAGTACATCAAGAACGACGTGGTGACGATCGCGATGGGTCTGGCGGCCTCGATGGGGCAGTTCCTGCTCAGCGCGGGTACCCCGGGCAAGCGCTTCGCGCTCCCGAACGCCGAGATCCTGATCCACCAGCCCTCCGCCGGACTGGCCGGTTCGGCCTCGGACATCAAGATCCACGCCGAGCGGCTGCTGCACACCAAGAAGCGCATGGCCGAGCTCACCGCCCAGCACACCGGCCAGACGATCGAGCAGATCACCCGCGACTCGGACCGCGACCGCTGGTTCGACGCCTTCGAGGCCAAGGAGTACGGCCTCATCGACGACGTGATGACGACGGCCGCCGGCATGCCGGGCGGCGGCGGCACCGGGGCCTGAGAGCCCTCTGCGGGCCCCCAGCCGGGGCCCCGGCGTGCCCCAGCCAGCCCTCAGCCGACCGCCTCAGCCCCTTCCCAGGAGACACTGTGAACGACTTCCCCGGCAGCGGCCTGTACGACCGCTCGCGTGCCGAGTACACCGGCCTCAGCGCCGAGTACACCGGCCCGACCGCCGAGTCCCGCTACGTCATCCCGCGCTTCGTCGAGCGCACCTCGCAGGGCGTGCGGGAGTACGACCCGTACGCGAAGCTCTTCGAGGAGCGCGTGATCTTCCTCGGCGTGCAGATCGACGACGCCTCCGCCAACGACGTCATGGCGCAGCTCCTGTGCCTGGAGTCGATGGACCCCGACCGGGACATCTCGGTCTACATCAACAGCCCCGGCGGCTCCTTCACGGCGCTCACGGCCATCTACGACACGATGCAGTACGTGAAGCCGGACATCCAGACGGTCTGCATGGGCCAGGCCGCCTCCGCCGCGGCCGTCCTGCTGGCCGCCGGCACGCCGGGCAAGCGCATGGCGCTGCCGAACGCCCGCGTCCTGATCCACCAGCCGTACAGCGAGACCGGCCGCGGTCAGGTCTCCGACCTGGAGATCGCCGCGAACGAGATCCTGCGGATGCGCTCGCAGCTCGAGGAGATGCTGGCCAAGCACTCCACCACGCCGGTCGAGAAGATCCGCGAGGACATCGAGCGCGACAAGATCCTCACGGCCGAGGACGCGCTGAGCTACGGCCTGATCGACCAGATCATCACCACCCGGAAGATGGACAACTCCTCTCTCCGCTAGGCGGGAGGCTGTATCGTCTGCCGCTCCTTGGCACGGTTTGACGCGGTTCACGTCAAAGCGAACCGTGCCAAGGGGGGCCCGGACGGGGGGCCCGGCAAGGTACCGTCGACATAAGGCAGCACCAGGAGTCCGCTGGACGTTGACGTGACGTCGACGTCCAGGCGTCTCCCAGGCGAAGGGGAAGCACACCGTGGCACGCATCGGTGACGGCGGCGATCTGCTCAAGTGCTCGTTCTGCGGAAAGAGCCAGAAGCAGGTCAAGAAGCTCATCGCAGGGCCCGGTGTGTACATCTGCGACGAGTGCATCGATCTCTGCAACGAGATCATCGAGGAAGAACTCGCCGAGACCAGCGAGGTGCGCTGGGAGGAGCTCCCGAAGCCCCGCGAGATCTACGAGTTCCTCGAGAGCTACGTGGTCGGCCAGGAGGCGGCCAAGAAGGCCCTCTCCGTCGCGGTGTACAACCACTACAAGCGGGTCCAGGCCGGTGAGAACGGCGGCGCCCAAGGCCGCGAGGACGCCATCGAGTTGGCGAAGTCCAACATCCTGCTGCTGGGCCCCACGGGCTCCGGCAAGACCCTCCTCGCGCAGACCCTGGCGCGCATGCTGAACGTCCCCTTCGCGATCGCCGACGCCACGGCGCTCACGGAGGCGGGGTACGTCGGCGAGGACGTCGAGAACATCCTGCTGAAGCTGATCCAGGCGGCCGACTACGACGTCAAGAAGGCCGAGACCGGGATCATCTACATCGACGAGATCGACAAGGTCGCGCGCAAGAGCGAGAACCCGTCGATCACCCGGGACGTCAGCGGCGAGGGCGTCCAGCAGGCCCTGCTGAAGATCCTGGAGGGCACCACGGCCTCGGTGCCGCCGCAGGGCGGCCGCAAGCACCCGCACCAGGAGTTCATCCAGATCGACACGACGAACGTCCTGTTCATCGTGGGCGGTGCCTTCGCGGGCCTGGAGAAGATCATCGAGGGCCGGGCCGGCGCCAAGGGCATCGGCTTCGGCGCGACGATCCGCTCCAAGCGGGAGATCGAGTCCAAGGACCAGTTCGAGCAGGTCATGCCGGAGGACCTGGTGAAGTTCGGGATGATCCCCGAGTTCATCGGCCGGCTGCCCGTCATCACCTCGGTCCACAACCTCGACCGCGAGGCCCTGCTCCAGATCCTCGTCGAGCCCCGCAACGCACTCGTCAAGCAGTACGAGCGCCTCTTCGAACTCGACGGCGTCGAGCTGGACTTCGAGCGCGAGGCCCTGGAGGCCATCGCCGACCAGGCCATCCTCCGCCAGACCGGCGCCCGCGGCCTGCGCGCCATCATGGAGGAGGTCCTCCAGGGCGTCATGTACGAGGTGCCCTCCCGCAAGGACGTCGCCCGCGTCGTCATCACGGCCGACGTGGTCCTCTCCAACGTCAACCCGACGCTGATCCCCCGGGATTCGCGGGGGCGGGGCTCGGGGGAGCAGAAGACGGCGTAGCCGTCGCCGTACGCACGAAGGCCGAAGGGGCCCGGTCGACCGACCGGGCCCCTTCCGCGTCGCCGTTCCGGCGTCAGATCTTGACGCGGACTTCCTTGCGGAGCTTGGCGGTGACGTCGGCCGCCTCGGCCGGGTCGGTCTTCTTGCCGGCCGCGATGTCCAGGAGGCTCATCGGCATGGCGAAGCCGAGCGTGCTGTGGTCGGCCCAGCCGCAGTACGTGATGTTCATCGTCTTCGGCGCGTTCGGTCCGCCGTCGGAGTTGTCGAACGTGGCTTCCTGGCACTTGACGACGGCGCCGTCGAGGGAATCGGGCTTGTACTCCTTCGGCTCGCCGACGAAGGTCACGTCCTGGTCGCTGCCGCCCTTCTGGCTCTCCTTCTTCATGTGCGCGAACATCGCGTCGAGGGCCTTCTCCGGGTCGTCGATCGAGCCGTAGACGCCACCGAACGTGAGCTGCTTACTGGCCAGCGGGTTTTCCTTGTTCTCCGTCGCGTACGAGGCGCTCACGTCCTTGGCGTCCTTCACCCCCCACTCCGCGGCGTCCTTCATGTCGCCGGCGTCCATGCCGCCGCTCTCGCTCTCGTCCTGCTTGTACTCGCCGAGCACCGTCTTCGGAGTCGTCAGCTTGTGCGGGCCGTCGTCGGCGATGTCCGAGCCGCCGCCCCCGCCGCCGCCCAGCACGAAGTACGCCCCGACGCCGATCGCCGCCACGACCGCGACCGCGCCGATGATCAGGCCCGCCTTCTTCTTGCCGCCGCCGCTCGGGGCCGGGGGCTGGGGCACGCTGTAGGGCTGCTGGCCGTAGGGAGGCTGCTGACCGTACGGGGCCTGCTGACCGTAGGGGGCCTGCTGGCCGTACGGCGGCTGCTGCGGCGGGACGCCGCCGCCCTGCTGGGGCTGCTGCGGGTAGCCGTAACCCGGCTGCGGCGGCGGAGGCGTCTGCTGGGGGTAGCCATAGCCGGGCTGGGGCGCCTGCGGCGGCTGCTGGCCGTACGGGCCCGGCTGGCCGTACGGCCCGGGCTGCTGGGGCTGCCCGCCGTACGGGCCCGGCTGGTTGTGACTCATCGCTGGGTTCCCCCTCCAGATGTTTACGTGATGCCGACATCCTGACGCAGTCCTGGCGTGCGCAGGTCACCGGGGGCCGCACCGTTACGAACGAAACGCGTTTCGGTACACGGTCGTGACGCCCGTAAACTGACCCCCGTGACCGAGAACACTCAGCAGCCGCAATCAGCGCCCACGACCGAACTGCCGACCCAGTACACGCCGGCCGAGGTAGAGGGGAAGCTGTACGAGCGCTGGGTAGAACGGGGCTACTTCGAGGCGGACGCCAAGAGCGACAAGCCGCCGTACACCGTCGTCATCCCGCCGCCGAACGTCACGGGCAGCCTGCACCTCGGGCACGCCTTCGAGCACACGCTCATCGACGCCCTGACCCGCCGCAAGCGGATGCAGGGGTACGAGACGCTGTGGCAGCCCGGCATGGACCACGCCGGCATCGCCACGCAGAACGTCGTCGAGCGGGAGCTGGCCAAGGAGGGCAAGTCCCGGCACGACCTCGGCCGTGAGGCGTTCGTCGAGCGCGTCTGGCAGTGGAAGGGCGAGTCCGGCGGGCAGATCAGCGGGCAGATGCGCCGCCTCGGCGACGGCGTCGCCTGGTCGCGTGAGCGGTTCACCATGGACGAGGGCCTGTCCCAGGCCGTCCAGACCATCTTCAAGCGGCTCTACGACGACGAGCTGATCTACCGCGCCGAGCGCATCATCAACTGGTGCCCCCGCTGCCTGACCGCGATCTCCGACATCGAGGTCGAGTACCAGGACGACGACGGCGAGCTGGTCTCCATGAAGTACGGGGACGGGGACGACACCATCGTCGTCGCCACCACCCGCGCGGAGACGATGCTCGGTGACACGGCGGTCGCCGTCCACCCGGACGACGAGCGCTACAAGCACCTGGTCGGCAAGCTCATCAAGCTGCCGCTGACCGACCGTTCCATCCCGGTCGTCGCCGACGAGCACGTCGACCCCGAGTTCGGCACCGGCGCCGTCAAGGTGACGCCCGCCCACGACCCGAACGACTTCGAGATCGGCCAGCGCCACGACCTGCCCGCCATCGCGGTCATGGACGAGCACGCGGTCATCACCGCCCACGGCCCCTTCCTGGGCCTGGACCGCCTGGAGGCCCGCTCCGCCATCGTCGCCGCGCTGCGCGCCGAGGGCCGGATCGTCGCCGAGAAGCGGCCCTACGTCCACAGCGTCGGCCACTGCTCGCGCTGCAAGACCACCATCGAGCCGCGCCTGTCCATGCAGTGGTGGGTCAAGGTCGGCCCGCTCGCGAAGGCCGCCGGCGACGCGGTCCGCGACGGCAAGGTCAGGATCCACCCGCAGGAGATGGAGAAGCGGTACTTCGACTGGGTCGACAACCTCCACGACTGGTGCATCTCGCGCCAGCTGTGGTGGGGCCACCGCATCCCGGTCTGGTACGGCCCGAACGGCGAGATCGTGTGCGTCGGTGCGGGCGAGGAGCCGCCGAGCGGCGAGGGCTGGCACCAGGACTCCGACGTCCTGGACACCTGGTTCTCGTCGGGCCTGTGGCCGTTCTCCACCCTGGGCTGGCCCGGGCAGACCGAGTCGCTCGCGAAGTTCTACCCGAACTCCGTCCTGGTCACCGGCTACGACATCCTCTTCTTCTGGGTCGCCCGGATGATGATGTTCGGCCTCTACGCGATGGACGGCACCCCGCCGTTCCACACCATCGCCCTGCACGGCATGGTCCGTGACCAGAACGGCAAGAAGATGTCCAAGTCCTTCGGGAACGTGGTCAACCCGCTGGACTGGATGGACAAGTACGGCTCCGACGCCCTGCGGTTCACGCTCGCCCGCGGCGCCAACCCGGGTGTCGACGTCCCGATCGGCGAGGACTGGGTCCAGGGCTCCCGCAACTTCGCCAACAAGATCTGGAACGCCACCCGCTTCGCGCTGATGAACGGCGCGACGGTCCAGGGCCCGCTGCCGGACGCGTCGAGGATGTCCTCGACCGACCGGTGGATCCTCTCCCGGCTGAACTCGGTCGTCGCCGAGGTCGACGCGTACTACGAGGACTACCAGTTCGCGAAGCTGTCAGACGCGCTGTTCCACTTCGCCTGGGACGAGGTCTTCGACTGGTACGTCGAGCTGTCCAAGACGACGTTCCAGGCGGGTGGCGAGGCCGCCGAAGTCAGCAAGCGCGTCCTGGGCGAGGTCCTCGACGTCACGCTGCGGCTGCTGCACCCGGTCGTCCCGTTCGTCACCGAGACGCTGTGGACCACGCTCACCGGTGGCGAGTCGGTCGTCATCGCCGAGTGGCCGACCGACTCGGGCTTCCGGGACGCCGACGCCGAGCGGGAGATCGAGACGCTCCAGTCCGTCATCACCGAGGTCCGCCGCTTCCGCGCCGACCAGGGCCTCCAGCCCGGCCAGCGGGTTCCGGCCCGGCTCACCCTGGAGGGCACCGCGCTCGCGGCGCACGAGGCGGCCGTCCGGCAGCTGCTGCGGCTCCAGCCGGAGGGTGAGGGCTTCTCGGCGACGGCGACGCTGCCCGTCGCGGGGGTCGAGGTCGCCCTCGACCTCTCCGGGGTCATCGACTTCGCCGCCGAGCGCAAGCGGCTGGCCAAGGACCTCGCGGCTGCGGAGAAGGAGAAGGCGCAGGCCAACGCCAAGCTGGGCAATGAGGCGTTCCTCGGGAAGGCGCCGGATCACGTCGTGGACAAGATCCGGGGGCGGTTGGCCAAGGCGGACGAGGACATCGCCCGGATCACTGCGCAGCTGGAGAAGCTGCCGGAGGCGTAGGCGCCGGTTCTACGTCGGTGAAGGCCCCGGAGCTGGATCGGCTCCGGGGCCTTCGGTTGCCGTCGGGTGGGTGCGCAGCCCGGCGCGACGGGGTGCCGCTGCGCCCACCCGTGCCGCCCCAAGCGGCACGACTGCCCGCAGCTACGCACGCCGGCGACCCTCCGTAGACTGGTCCCGTGAGCGACATCCCCGGCGAGAACGACCAGCCCGAACCCCTCGACTCCTTCGACGAGATCATCGACGCGGAGACCACCCGCGACCCCGACCTCGCCGTCATCGAGGCCGGCAGCCGCACCCTGCGCACCCAGGGCGGTCCCCCGCAGGCCGACATCCCCGGGCGCCCCGAGGATCCGGAGGTGGACGCGGCGCTGCGCGCGGTGGAGACGGAGCTCGCGACCCGCTGGGGCGAGACCAAGCTGGAGCCGTCCGTCACCCGGATCGCCGCGCTGATGGACGTGCTGGGCGACCCGCAGCGGACGTACCCGTCCATCCACATCACGGGGACGAACGGCAAGACCTCCACCGCCCGCATGATCGAGGCCCTGCTCGGCGCCTTCGACCTGCGCACCGGGCGGTACACCTCGCCGCACGTGCAGTCCATCACCGAGCGCATCAGCCTGGACGGGGCGCCGATCGCCGCCGAGCGGTTCGTCGAGACGTACGCGGACATCAAGCCGTACGTCGAGATGGTGGACGCCCAGCAGGAGTACCGGCTGTCCTTCTTCGAGGTGCTGACCGGCATGGCGTACGCCGCCTTCGCCGACGCGCCCGTCGACGTGGCCGTCGTCGAGGTCGGGATGGGCGGCTCCTGGGACGCCACCAACGTCATCGACGGGGACGTCGCCGTCGTCACCCCCATCGACCTGGACCACACCGACCGGCTCGGTGAGACGCCCGGCGCGATCGCGGGGGAGAAGGCCGGCATCGTCAAGCAGGGCGCCACCGTGGTCCTGGCCCAGCAGCCCGTGGACGCGGCGCAGGTACTGCTGAAGAAGGCCGTGGACGTGAACGCCACGGTGGCGCGGGAAGGGCTGGAGTTCGGGGTCGTCGCCCGGCAGGTCGCCGTCGGCGGGCAGCTGATGACCCTGCGTGGGCTCGGCGGCGAGTACCCCGAGGTCTATCTGCCGCTGCACGGCGCCCACCAGGCGCACAATGCGGCCGTCGCGCTGGCCGCCGTCGAGGCGTTCTTCGGCGTCGGGGCGCAGCGTCCCGAGCCGCTGGACATCGACACCGTGCGCAAGGCGTTCGCCGCCGTCGCCTCGCCGGGGCGGATGGAGGTGGTGCGGCGCTCGCCGACCGTGGTGCTGGACGCCGCGCACAATCCGGCCGGCGCGCGGGTCACCGCCGAGGCGGTCGGGGAGGCGTTCCAGTTCAGCCGGCTCATCGGCGTGGTCGGCGCGAGCGGCGACAAGAACGTGCGGGGGCTGCTGGAGGCCTTCGAGCCGGTCTTCGCCGAGGTCGTCGTCACCCAGAACTCCAGCCACCGCGCGATGGACGCCGACGAGCTGGCGGCCATCGCCGTCGAGGTGTTCGGCGAGGACCGGGTCCAGGTCGAGCCGCGGCTGCCGGACGCCCTGGAGGCCGCGATCACGCTGGCCGAGGAGGAAGGCGAGTTCGCGGGCGGCGGTGTGCTCGTCACCGGTTCCGTCATCACTGTCGGCGAGGCCCGACTGCTTCTCGGAAGGGGCTGAGAAACGCGTGCGTACGCTCTGTGCTTCGACTCTGATCGGCGAGGTCTTCGTGATCGGCTTCGCCGCACTGGTCGCCATGAAGGACCCCGACCTGTCCATGGGGACGGTGTGGACGGTCAGCGGCATCGCGATGTTCCTGTGCGTGCTGCTGTCCGGTGCGGTCACCCGGCCCGGCGGCGTCGCCCTCGGCTGGGCGCTGCAGATCGCCCTGGTGGCCTCCGGGTTCGTCGTGCCGACGATGTTCTTCCTGGGCGCGGTCTTCGGGGCCCTGTGGTGGGCCTCGGTGCACTACGGGCGGAAGATCGACGAGGCGAAGGCGAGGTTCGCGGCGCAGGCCGACGCCTCCGCACCCGACGCTGCCTGACGCTGCGTGACCGGCGCCGCGACACGCCCGGTAACCTCAGTCATCACCTCGTGCCAACGCGGCCTCCGCACAAGCGCACACCCGCATATTCCAAGGAGCCCCTCGTGACTCAGCGCAGCCTCGTCCTCCTCAAGCCCGATGCCGTCCGTCGTGGCCTGACCGGCGAGATCATCAGCCGTATCGAGCGCAAGGCCGGCTGGCAGATCACCGCGCTGGAACTGCGCACCCTGGACGCCGAGACGCTGGAGCAGCACTACGGCGAGCACAAGGGCAAGCCCTTCTACGAGCCGCTGGTCGAGTTCATGGCGTCGGGCCCGGTCGTGGCCATGGTCGTCGAGGGCGAGCGGGTCATCGAGGGCGTGCGCGCGCTGGCCGGCCCGACCGACCCGATCGCCGCCGCTCCCGGCTCCATCCGCGGGGACTTCGGCGTGATCGTCCGGGAGAACCTGATTCACGCCTCCGACTCCGAGGAGTCCGCCGAGCGCGAGCTGAAGATCTTCTTCCCGGGCCGCGTCTGATCCGTCTCCGGGACACGCCGGACACACCTTTTTTCTGACGCGACGTCAGGCCAATGGGCCGCGGCAGACCGGGGCGGTCGTGTAAAAGCGACCGCCCTGTGGCATATGCGCGCCTGATCGGGGGAACGGATGCCTCCGTTGGCCCGTCTCCACAAGCGGGGCGATGCGCCATCTGCTGACAATGGCGAAGACCCTCGCGCAGTGTTCGCGAAAGCGCGTCTACGATGGAAGCCTCCACGCGTCACTGCACCCACCTCGCCTACCTGAAAAGCCCTCAAAAGCTCCCGGGAAGGCCAGTCGAATCCTGATGGGGAACTCAATGTCGTTCATCGGCCGTGACATGGCTGTCGACCTCGGGACCGCCAACACGCTGGTGTACGTCAGGGGTCGCGGGATCGTACTCAACGAGCCGTCCGTCGTCGCGATCAACACCAACACCGGTGGCATCCTCGCGGTCGGCGCCGAAGCGAAGAAGATGATCGGGCGCACCCCGGGCAACATCGTTGCCGTGCGCCCGCTGAAGGACGGCGTGATCGCCGACTTCGAGATCACCGAGCGGATGCTCCGCTACTTCATCCTGAAGATCCACAAGCGGCGGTATCTGGCTCGCCCGCGGGTCGTCGTCTGTGTGCCCTCGGGCATCACCGGCGTCGAGCGCCGCGCCGTCATCGAGGCGTCGTCCCAGGCCGGCGCCCGCCAGGTGCACATCATCGAGGAGCCCATGGCCGCGGCCATCGGATCCGGCCTGCCGGTCCACGAGGCCACGGGCAACATGGTGGTCGACATCGGCGGCGGCACCACGGAGGTCGCGGTCATCTCGCTCGGCGGCATCGTCACCGCCCAGTCCATCCGTGTCGCGGGTGACGAGCTGGACAACGCGATCATCCAGCACGTGAAGAAGGAGTACAGCCTTCTGCTGGGTGAGCGCACGGCCGAACAGATCAAGATCACGATCGGTTCGGCGTACGACCTCGACGCCGACGAGCACACCGAAATCCGCGGCCGGGACCTCGTCTCCGGGCTGCCCAAGACCGTCGTCATCTCCGCCGCCGAAGTCCGCAAGGCGATCGAGGAGCCGGTCAACGCGATCGTCGACGCCGTCAAGACGACCCTCGACAAGTGCCCGCCGGAGCTGTCCGGCGACATCATGGACCGGGGCATCGTGCTGACCGGCGGCGGCGCGCTGCTGCGCGGGCTCGACGAGCGGCTGCGCCGGGAGACCGGGATGCCGATCCACATCGCCGAGGACCCGCTGGACAGCGTCGCGCTCGGTTCCGGCAAGTGCGTCGAGGAGTTCGAGGCACTCCAGCAGGTGCTGGACGCCCAGCCCCGCAGATGACGTGACACCTGGGTTCCGCCGTACGAGACGATCTCCTCTCGTGCGGCGGATCGTTGATATAGAGGGTTCCGGTACCTGACGTACCCGGAGTTCCGGGCGTACGTGAAGTGCCGGACGTACGGGAAGTGCCTGACGCACGTGAAGTGGCTCAAGGCCTCGCGTACCCGAAGTGCCGAATCACCTGCATTCCTGAACACCGCCACGTAATTCCCGAATTCGACGAGGAAGGCACGGCCGCCGCACGTGAGGGACACGAAAGAGAGCCGGCTGCTCCTGGTGCTGCTGATCGCCATCGCGTTCGCACTGATCACGGTGGACATCCGCGGCGGGGAGGACTCACCGGTCGACGGCGCCCGGCGGGCCGCGGCCACCGTCTTCGGTCCGATCGAGAACGGGGTGTCGTCCGCGGTCGACCCGGTCGGCAACGCGGTCTCCGCGATCCGTGACTCCGGCGACCGGCACGACCGGCTCGCCGAACTGGAGACGCAGAATGCGGCCTTGAAGGCGAAGCTCGGCAGCGACGAGCGCGGACGCAGCCGCCTGAAGCAGTTCGACAAGATGCTCGGGCTCGCCGGCGCCGGCCAGTACGGCATCAAGGGTGCCCAGGTCATCGCCATAGGAGCCGCGCAGGGCTTCTCCTGGACCATCACCATCGACGTCGGCGCCGACGACGGCATCAAGCGCGACATGACCGTCCTCAACGGCGACGGCCTGGTGGGACGCGTGACCACCGTCGGCCCGAGCACCGCCACCGTGCTCCTCGCCAACGACCCCGACTTCACCGTCGGCACCCGGATGGAGGCCGGTGACGAACTCGGCTTCGCCTCCGGCCAGGGCGGCCGCCCCATGCGGGTCGAACTCCTCAACGGCAAGGCGGACGTCGACAAGGGCGACCGCCTGGTCACGTTCGGCTCCCAGGCCGACAAGCCGTTCGTGCCCGGCGTGCCCGTCGGCGTCGTCTCCCGCGTCGACCCCTCCGGCGGCGACCTGACCCGCACCCTCGACGTCACGCCGTTCGTCAGCTTCACCAAGCTCGACATCGTCGGCGTCGTCGTCCAGGCCCCGCAGAAGGACCCGCGCGACACGGTGCTCCCGGACAAGCCGAAGCCGGAACCCACGCCGACCGTGACGGTGACCGTGACCCCCTCCGCCGGGGCCCCCGCCGACGGCCAGTCGCAGACCGGGCCGGACGAGCAGACCGAACAGAACGAGCAGACCGAACAGAACGAGCAGTAGGAGCTTTCACCCCATGCGCGTCAACCGGATCCTGCTGTCCGTCGCCCTGGTCGTCGTCGCCCTGGTGCTCCAGGTGAGCGTCCTCGCCCGCCTCCACCTGCCCGGCGCCGTCCCCGACCTGCTGCTGCTCACCGTCCTCGGCCTGGCCCTCGTCTACGGCCATGTCGGCGGCGCCCTCGTCGGCTTCGGCGCCGGACTCCTCGCCGACCTCGCCCCGCCCGCCGACCACGCCGCCGGCCGCTACGCCCTGGTGCTCTGCGTCATCGGCTACCTCGCCGGCCTCGCCAAACCGGAGAACGGCCGGCTCAGGTCGGCCACCGGCCCCATGGCCGTCGTGGTCGTCGCCGCCCTCGGCACCACCCTGCTGTACGCCGGCGTCGGCGCCCTCGTCGGCGACACCACCGCCCGCCATGTCGGCCTGCCCGGCCTGCTGTTCACGGCCGCCCTCTACGACCTGCTGCTCGCGCCCTTCGTCGTCCCCGGCGTCATGGCCCTGGCCAGACGCGCCGACAACGACCCGCTGGCCGACAGCGGTTCCGCGGGCCAGAGCGCCGACATCTCCTCCGGCTGGCTCGCCGGCGGCACGGGGCTGCGCATCGGCAGCCAGCGCAACGGACTGCGGGTGAAGGCGGCGCGGGCGCGGATGGCCCGGGCCGGACGCATCAAGGGGGTCAAGCGGCTGTGACGACGCTGACGACGCCGTACCACCCGTACGCCCGCACCGGCACGTACACACGCCGAGAGGGGGAGGCAGCCGCAGTGTCCCACCCCCACCCGTCGCCCACCACCACCCTCAACGGAATGGGCTGCGCCCATGACTAACATTCCGGAGACCGGCCGCAGCACCCGCGTCCAGACCCGGCTCGTCGTCATCCAGATCCTCGTCCTCTCCCTCCTCGGCACCCTCGGCGGCCGGCTCTGGTACCTCCAGATCCGCCAGGGCGACGAGTACGCCAAGGAGGCCTCCGGCAACCACGTCCAGCAGGTCGTCCAGCCCGCACCCCGCGGCTCGATCCTGGACGCGCGCGGCGTGGCGCTCGCCGACAACGAGACCCGGCTCGTCGTCTCCGCGTCCCGTACCGAACTGCTGAAGATGAAGGACGACGGCGAGGCCGTCCTCACCAAGCTCGCCGGTGTCCTCGGCATGAAGCCCCAGGACGTCATGGACAAGGTCCGGCTGTGCGACGCCGAGACCCCGCAGCCCTGCTGGAACGGCTCGCCCTACCAGCCGATCCCCGTCACCGACGAGGCCACCCCCAAGCAGGCCCTCCAGATCCGCGAGCGCGCCGAGGACTTCCCCGGCATCACCGCCGAACCCGAGGCCGTGCGCCGCTACACCTCCCCCGGCCGGTCCAACACCGCCCAGGTCCTCGGCTACCTCTCGCCGGTCACCGACGAGGAGATCCAGAAGGCCCAGGACACCGACTCGCCCTTCCTGCGCTCGGACCAGGTCGGCCGCTCCGGCCTGGAACGCCAGTACGACAAGGCGCTGCGCGGCAAGGCCGGCGTCACCCGATACGAGGTCGACAACCTCGGCCGCGTCATCGGCGAGGCCGAGTCCGACCCCGGCGTCCCCGGCTCCAACCTCGTCACCAGCATCGACGCCCGCGTCCAGCGGGTCGCCGAGTACGAACTGAACGAGGCGATGAAGGCCGCCCGCAAGGAGATGGACCGCAACACCGGCCGCACCTACGAGGCCGACTCCGGCGCGGTCGTGGTGATGGAGGCCAAGACCGGACGCGTCGTCGCCATGGCCTCCAACCCGACGTACGACCCGAACGCCTGGGTCGGCGGCATCTCCGGCGCCGACTACAAGAAGCTCACCGGCAAGGACTCCAACTACCCGCTGCTCAACCGGGCCATCCAGGGCCAGGCGGCCCCCGGCTCGATCTTCAAGGTGGTCTCCTCCTCCGCCGCGGTGGAGGCGGGCTACGAGTTCGACGGCAACTACGACTGCTCCAGCTCCTACTCCATCGGCGGCCAGGTCTTCAAGAACTTCGAGTCCGCCAGCTACGGTCCGATCAGCATCGGCCGCGCCCTGGAGCTCTCCTGCGACACCGTCTACTACCGCCTGGCCCACCAGGAGTGGCTGAAGGACGGCGGCATGAACCCCAAGAACCCCAACGACTACTTCTACAAGGCCGCCCACCAGTTCGGCCTCGGCAAGGAGACCGGCATCGACCTCCCCAACGAGGTCTCCGGCCGCGTCCCCGACCGCAAGTGGAAGCAGGAGTACTGGGAGGCCAACAAGGACGCGTGGTGCAAGACGGGCAAGAAGGACGGCTCGTACGTCGAGAAGATCGCGTACGAGAACTGCCTCGAGGGCAACAAGATGCGCGCCGGTGACTCCGTCAACTACTCCATCGGCCAGGGCGACACCCTCGTCACCCCCATCCAGATGGCCACCATCTACTCGGCCATCTCCAACGGCGGCACCCTCTACGACCCGACCATCGGCAAGGCGATCGTCAGCCCCGACGGCAAGCAGGTCGAGGAGCTGAAGCCCGAGTCCCACGGCAAGCTGCCGATAAGCAGGACCACGCTGGCCAAGATGGACGACGCCCTCGCCGGCGTCGCCACCCGCGGCACCGCCGCCTGGCGGTTCGGCGGCTGGCCGCAGGACGAGATCCCGATGCACGCCAAGACCGGTACCGCCGAGGTCTACGGCAAGCAGACCACCTCGTGGTTCGCCACCTACACCGACGACTACGCGATCGTGATGACGATCTCCCAGGGCGGTACGGGCTCCGGCGCCTCCGGTCCCGCCGTCCGCAACATCTACGACGCGCTGTACGGCGTCTCGGACGACGGGGCGATCGACCGGAAGAAGGCGCTCCTGCCCCAGCCCCAGGCGAAGCTGCCGCAGATCAAGGCCGACGGGACCATCCCGGCACCGGCGCTCCCCAAGGACGTCGTCAAGGACCTGCAGCCGGACGAGAAGGCCTCCCCCGAGGACGAGTACGCCCCCGTCGACGACCAGCAGCAGGGGGCGACGACGCCTACGCAGAACGGCGACAACCGCGAGACGCGCCGGCACCGACGGCGCGGCGGCGGGACCCGACGCGGCGGCGCAAGCGGAAGCAGGGGCGCAAGCGGAAGCAGGGGCGCAAGCGCCGGCAGAGGCGCAAGCGGAAGCAGAAGCGGAAGCCGGAGGGCACGCACATGACCGGGGCCAACAGCTTCCAGGTCTCCGGGTACGGACCCGAGAAGGCCGGGTGGACCCGGCTGTTCGCCCGCGACTCGATGACACGCCGGCTCGACTGGCCGATACTGCTGGCCGCCGTCGCCCTGTCACTGATGGGCTCGCTGCTCGTCTACTCCGCGACCCGCAACCGCACCGAGCTCAACCAGGGCGACCAGTACTACTTCCTCACCCGGCACCTGCTGAACACCGGCATCGGGGTCGCCTTCATGGTCGCCACGGTCTGGCTCGGCCACCGCGCCCTGCGCACCGCCGTACCGCTCCTCTACGGCGCGTCCGTGTTCCTGATCCTGCTGGTGCTCACGCCGCTCGGCTCGACCATCAACGGCGCCCACTCCTGGATCAAGCTCCCCGGCGGCTTCTCCCTGCAGCCCTCGGAGTTCGTGAAGATCACGATCATCCTGGGCATGGCGATGCTGCTGGCCGCCCGCGTGGACGCCGGCGACCGGCCCTACCCGGACCACCGCACCGTGCTGCAGGCCCTGGGCCTGGCCACCGTGCCGATGATGATCGTGATGCTCATGCCCGACCTCGGGTCGGTCATGGTCATGGTCATCATCGTGCTGGGCGTGCTGCTCGCCTCCGGCGCCACCAACCGGTGGGTCTTCGGCCTCCTCGGCGCCGGAACGCTCGGCGCGCTCGCCGTCTGGCAGCTCGGCATCCTGGACGACTACCAGATCAACCGCTTCGCCGCCTTCGCCAACCCGGAACTGGACCCCGCGGGCGTCGGCTACAACACCAACCAGGCGCGCATCGCGATCGGCTCCGGCGGCCTGACCGGCTCCGGCCTCTTCCACGGCTCGCAGACCACGGGCCGCTTCGTCCCGGAACAGCAGACCGACTTCGTCTTCACGGTCGCCGGCGAGGAACTGGGCTTCCTCGGCGCGGGCCTCATCGTCCTCCTGCTCGGCGTGATCCTCTGGCGCGGCTGCAGGATCGCCCGCGAGACGACCGACCTCTACGGCACGATCGTCGCCGCCGGCATCGTCGCCTGGTTCGCCTTCCAGGCCTTCGAGAACATCGGCATGACGCTCGGCATCATGCCGGTGACCGGTCTGCCCCTGCCCTTCGTGTCGTACGGCGGCTCCTCGATGTTCGCGGTGTGGATAGCGGTCGGACTGCTCCAGTCGATCACCGTGCAGAGACCGATGTCGGCGTAGCCGGGGGGCGACAGGGCGGGCGGTACGGGGGACCTCCTCCGCCGGGTTAGGCTGGATGGTCCCCCCTGTCAGCACACGAAGGTTCCGTGAGATGCCTGCCGAAGCCGCCGAGTCTGTGTTTCCGCAGCTCGAAGCTCTGCTCCCGCATGTGCAGAAGCCGATCCAGTACGTCGGCGGAGAGCTCAACTCCACGGTCAAGGACTGGAACTCCTGCGACGTCCGCTGGGCACTGATGTACCCGGACGCGTACGAGGTCGGCCTGCCGAACCAGGGCGTCATGATCCTCTACGAGGTCCTCAACGAGCAGGACGGCGTCCTCGCCGAGCGCACCTACAGCGTGTGGCCGGACCTGGAGGCGCTGATGCGGGAGCACGCCGTCCCGCAGTTCACGGTCGACAGCCACCGTCCGGTGGGCGCCTTCGACGTGTTCGGCCTCTCCTTCTCCACGGAGCTCGGCTACACGAACATGCTGACCGCCCTGGACCTGGCCGGCATCCCGCTGGAGTCCAAGGACCGGGGCATCGACGACCCGGTCGTCCTGGCCGGCGGACACGCGGCCTTCAACCCCGAGCCGATCGCCGACTTCATCGACTGCGCGGTCATCGGCGACGGCGAGCAGGCCGTCCTGGAGATCACCGCGATCATCCGCGCCTGGAAGGCCGAGGGCCGCCCCGGCGGCCGCGAGGAACTCCTGCTGCGCCTGGCGAAGACGGGCGGGGTCTACGTCCCCGGCTTCTACGACGTCGAGTACCTCCCCGACGGCCGGATCGCCCGCGTCGTACCGAACCGCTCGGGCGTGCCGTGGCGCGTCTCCAAGCACACGGTGATGGACCTCGACGAGTGGCCCTACCCCAAGCAGCCCCTGGTCCCGCTGGCCGAGACGGTCCACGAGCGGATGTCCGTGGAGATCTTCCGCGGCTGCACCCGCGGCTGCCGCTTCTGCCAGGCCGGCATGATCACCCGCCCGGTGCGCGAGCGCTCCATCACCGGCATCGGCGACATGGTCGACAAGGGCCTGAAGGCGACGGGCTTCGAGGAGGTCGGTCTCCTCTCCCTCTCCTCCGCGGACCACTCGGAGATCGGCGACGTCGCCAAGGGCCTCGCGGACCGGTACGAGGAGGACAAGATCGGCCTGTCCCTCCCCTCCACCCGCGTCGACGCCTTCAACATCGACCTCGCCAACGAGCTGACCCGCAACGGCCGCCGCTCCGGTCTCACCTTCGCCCCCGAGGGCGGCTCCGAGCGCATCCGCAAGGTCATCAACAAGATGGTCTCGGAAGAGGACCTGATCCGCACCGTCGCGACGGCGTACGGCAACGGCTGGCGCCAGGTGAAGCTGTACTTCATGTGCGGCCTGCCCACCGAGACGGACGACGACGTCCTCCAGATCGCCGACATGGCCACGCACGTCATCCAGAAGGGCCGCGAGGTCTCCGGCTCGGGCGACATCCGCTGCACGGTGTCCATCGGCGGCTTCGTCCCCAAGCCCCACACCCCCTTCCAGTGGGCGCCGCAGCTCTCGGCCGACGAGACCGACGCCCGGCTGCAGAAGCTGCGCGACAAGATCCGCGGCGACAAGAAGTACGGCCGCTCCATCGGCTTCCGCTACCACGACGGCAAGCCCGGCATCGTCGAGGGCCTGCTCTCCCGCGGTGACCGCCGCATCGGCGCCGTCATCCGCGCCGTCTACGACGACGGCGGCCGCTTCGACGGCTGGCGCGAGCACTTCTCCTACGACCGCTGGATGGCCTGCGCCGACAAGGCCCTGGAGCCCCTCGGCGTCGACGTCGACTGGTACACGACCCGCGAGCGCTCCTACGAGGAGGTCCTCCCCTGGGACCACCTCGACTCCGGCCTGGACAAGGACTGGCTCTGGGAGGACTGGCAGGACGCCCTCGACGAGACCGAGGTCGAGGACTGCCGCTGGACGCCGTGCTTCGACTGCGGGGTGTGCCCGGCGATGGACACGGAGATCCAGATCGGCCCGACGGGCAAGAAGCTGCTGCCGTTGACGGTGAAGTAGGCCGCGTCGCCGCCGTTGGAGTGACGTACGTCACGGCGCGTCCGTGACGTACAGTCAGTTTGCGCCGTTTCTGCCTGTGGACGAGATCACGAAGCGCGGTCTTAGATGACCAGAGGGGTGCGGGCAAGCGGTTCTTTTCGTGAACCTTGGGCGAAGAACGCTCTCCGCCGGCGGTCGGGTTTCGGGGGTGGGCGCGGCCCGTGTGCGTGTGTGGGCGTGCGCGCCCTGCGACAACCGAAGAGCAGTCGGCGGGTCCGCAGCCCTCAGTCAGTACGGCACGGACCGAACCCTAGGACTGCAATGAAGCCACGCGGCAAGAACGCTTCACTTCCGGATCGACTCAGACGGGGCGGCGCTCTGGGCGCCGCCGCGGTCAGGACCACGGCGCTGCTCGGTGCGGCGCCGCTGCTGCTCCTGACCGTCGCGCCGGCCCACGCGGTGGTCGGCGAACCCTCGACGGGCGCCGATCACGGCTTCACCGCCCGGCTGCTGGTCGGTGACTACCAGCGGGGCTGCTCGGGCTCCTTGGTCTCCTCCGAGTGGGTGCTCACGGCCGCCAGTTGCTTCGCCGACGACCCGGCCACCGACCTCTCGGTCCCGGCCGGCGCGCCCCGGCTGAAGACGGTGGCGACCGTGGGCGGCGGCCAGACGCGGGACGTCGTGGAACTGCGTCCGCACGGCGAGCGCGACCTGGTGCTGGCCCGTCTCGCCCAGCCCGTCACGGGCGTGGCCCCCGTCCCCGTCGCCGCAACCGCTCCCGCCGCCGGGCAGGATCTGACGGTGGCCGGTCACGGCCGCACGGCGCAGGAGTGGGCGCCGCTCGACCAGCACACCGGGACGTTCACCGTCACCGCCGTCAGCGGCGGCGACCTTGCCCTGAGCGGCAAGGACGGCGCCTCGGTCTGCCAGGGCGACGCGGGCGGCCCGGTCGTGCGTACGGTGGACGGCCGGCCGGCGCTCGTCGCGGTCAGCAGCCGTTCGAACCAGGTGGGCTGTTTCGGCATCGACGCGGCGGAGGGAACGTCCGCCAGCGCGGTCGGCACCCGGGTCGACGACGTACGCGACTGGATCACCGGCAACGCCGTGCGGACCCCCGCCTCCGACTACGACGGCGACGGTCGTAGTGATGTGGGCGTGCTGTACGACAACGGTCTGCAGAGTGACGGCTCCGGCCGTACGGCGTTGTGGACGTTCGCCAGCACGGGTGCCGGTTTCGGCGCGCCGCTGCGCACGTGGGACAGCGCCGAGTTCGGCAGCTGGAACTGGAGCCGTTCCAAGGTGGTCTCCGGTGACTTCAACGGCGACGGCCGCAGCGACGTGGGCGTGTTGTACGACAACGGCCGGCAGAGCGACGGTGTCAACCGCACGGCGTTGTGGACGTTCACGAGTACGGGCTCCGGCCTCGGCAAGCCGGTCAAGGTGTGGGACAACGTCACTGACGGTGGACCCAGCTGGGACTGGAGTCGTTCGAAGGTGGTGTCCGGCGACTTCGACGGTGATGGTCGTGGCGATGTGGGTGTGTTGTACGACAACGGTCAGGCGAGTGACGGTGCGAACCGTACGGCGTTGTGGACGTTGAGCAGTACGGGTGCCGGGTTCGGTGCGC
>NZ_JAVRFH010000055.1:0-46989 GCF_031845825.1 Streptomyces lancefieldiae
CACGTAGAAAGTGCCCTCCGCCTGGACCGACAGAACCCCTCAGCAAGGTTCATCGTCCCAGGTCAGGAAGGCACTTTCGCGTTTCCGCCCCAAAGTCAGGCGTACCCAAGTGAAACGGCGAGGTTAACGCCAGGATCGCCCAGGGGTGGGAGAGCCTGGGCTTCCGGCCCTACCGAGACAACGTCTATCTTCTGTCTCCCGCCTCGCAGGACCTTGAGGAGCAGCGCGGTGCACTTCGCCAGCATCTTGCCGATCTTGGTGGGTCCTGGCGGACCGATGCTTCGTGATCAGTCTCGCCAGCGCGTGAGGCGAGCTCCCCAGGAAGCCTGTGAAGCCCGGAGGCGGCTCGGTGGCCCGTGTGATGCAGCGCATCGTGCCCTGTGGTTTCGCCCGAGTCTCGCGCCGTGTCCCGGCCTGCCAGTCTCAGGGTCGTGTGGAATCCTCGGACGGGCGCTCGCCTGAGCGATCTACCCGCGCCCCGGCGGCCAGGCTCAAGTGCTGCCATCGAGATGCGAGCGAGCTGCTTGAACGAAGTCCGTTCGCACTTCGTGGAAACGCTGCCACCGCCCGTGGGGGTAGCGCTCCACAGCCTCGCATAGCGACAGCTGGTGTGCGTACGTGAAAACGAGGGCCGTGGTGTCAGAGGCAGATAGCAAGTCCAAGGCGAGGATCTGGAGGCCGAGGCGCTGTACGTACTCCGTGCTCCCCGGATCGTCGGATTCCGTTCCCCGCAGCTCGCGTAGAGAACTGAGAACCGCCGCGATCGGCCGATGCTGATCGGAGGGAACTTCGCGCTGCTCACGCTGCCCGGCTTCTTCGAGTACTCCCATCGCTCGTGCGGCGGTGAGTGCCTGCTCCAGCTCGAAGACCGTCTGGACCATGACGCCCTGCACGGCGTAGCCCTTAGAGACGATCTGCTCAGGTCCTTCGAGCTCGATCTTGCGATATGCGTCGGTTGCGCCCACAGACCGAGAATGAGCCGCTTCGAGTCCCAGCTCGGCCTCCGGCAAATCTTCGTCAGCGAGATGTCCTGCTACCTCTTCGGCAGCCAGCCTGAACTCATCCACGGCGCCGAGATATTCGACCCAGACGTCGCGCCTTACGGTCCGACGCCACTGTGCATTTTGGTCTCGTCCCTGCGCCTTGACCGCTTCGATGGCTGCGTTCGCCTGCTCCTGCATGCCGCGTGCCTGCCAGCGGGCCCCAAACAGGCCAAGCGCCACACCTGCCACCGCGATCAGCGCCGCGAGTACGGCTGCTGCCCCCTGATCCATACCGGCATTGTTTCACGCCGAAGATCACGCCAAAGGGGAACCCGGCTACGCCGGCTGGTGGCTGCGCATGTGACGGGGGAGCCAGCCAGTCTCACGACTGCGGCCAACTGGCGACTGAGTGGCCATGGTTCGTGAAATCCGACCACGGGTGCGGCCTGAGATCCCACAGAATGTGTAGGGTCTCGCGGCTCATGCCATGGGACTGCTCGCTGACCTGGCGCTCTGCTAGTCGTCTCACCTGTGGCATGGAAGTTGCGTCTCACGAGGGCGGCCATTTCCTGAGTGCAGACGGCAGCATACTCCGGCGGTGACCTTGGACTCGAGTCAAGCGACCCTATGTCAGCCGACGCCTGCGGAGGCTGTGGTGTAGTCAACCCCGGTGACTACGTCCTTACGCCGATACGGCAGGGTGCCGATCATCGCTCGGCGCCCTGCCCAACGGATCCGGGCGCCCGGGCTGCTGGCCCGCTCCGATGGCCGACCACCGGTACGACCCGTCCGCGAGAAGGCGTTACCCGAGGAACGGAGCGAGTGCCTTGGCTGTGGCGGAGCATTTGAGGTAGGAGGCGGCCTTGTGGAAGCTGAAGGCGCCGATGCCAGTTGAGACGTTCGAGTCGACGTCGTCGAAGTGGTTGGTGAGGGGTTGGGGGATGGCGACCAGGTCTCCGGGGTCGGCGATGTTGATCCAGTGGCCCACCGTCTGTGGCCGTACTCCCTTACCCGACCTGGGGGTGTGCTGGAGGTGCGGGAAGACGATGTCTGGCATGGCCAGCGGCGACCCGATGGTGAGCAGCACATCGACTTTGTGGGCGTGCCGCCAGAGCGTGTCGTAGGCGACGACCGATCCCAGTGAGTGGGCGATCAGAATCGTGGGGGACTCCTTGGCGATGGCGTCCGCCAGCCGCTGTTGCACCGCCTGTCGCGCGGGGGAGTGGAGGTAGCCGACGAGCTCGGGGAAGTAGGACGCCACGAACCTGCGGACGAGCTTGCTGTCCAGCCCCTTGCGATGGGCGACGGCATCCGCGACCCAGCGGACGGGCGTCAGGACCCGGCCCTGCGCCTGGTCCAGATCGAGGCCGTGCAATTCGCCCCATCGGCGCGCGGCGTCAGCGGCCTGGGGTGACAGGTGGTCGACGTCGTCAGCGGCACTCTGCGCGGCGGGACCGGTGGGACGCAACAGGTCCGCGTAGTACACCAGGCGCATGTCCGCGGCATCCACGGGAACGGGCAGCTCCCGGTTGAGGGCCCGGTGCCAGACCGCACCGAGGCGGGAGGCCGCCGCTTCGGGTGTGCGCGCCGGGTCGTACTGATTGACGCCGTGGATGGCGAGAATGCGGGTCATCGGCTTCCTTCTGCTCGGTGTTCCGGCGGGGTCGGCTGGTTTGACGGGGCGAACACGGAGACCTCCCGCCCGTAGCCGATGGCGAGGACCCCGTCGGCATGGGCGACGGTCTGGACGTAGTCCGGGAGGTCGATGCGGTGGAGCGGGGTTCCGGTCGAGGTCTCCCAGATGCGGACGGTGCCGTCGGAGCTGCCCGAGACCAGGGCGTCCACATGACCGACCCGGGAGAAGGCGAGTGAGCGCACGGGGCCGGTGTGGCCCGGCAAAGTGCGCAGTACCGTGCCGTCATCCAGGCGGCGCAGCGTGATACGGCCGCTGTCGTCGCCTGCGGCGGTGACCGGCTCACCGGCGACCGAGCCGATCGCCACCGCCTTGACCGGTGTCTCATAGCGGTGGCTGTGCAACTGGCGCCCGTCGCGCAGGAGCAGTGTGCGGCAGGTGCCGTCGTATGCTCCGCAGAGGAGCACCGTTCCGCGTGCGGTCGCGGCGACGGCCAGTGCGGACACTCCGGCATCTCGGCCACGCCCGGGCGGGGCGAGCAGTCGCGGTTCCTCACCGGTGCCCGGGTACCAGACGGCCAGCGCACCGTCGTTCCTGCCTGCAACCACCTGGAACCCGAGCTTGTCTCTGGCGAGGATCGCCAGCGCGGTGACTGCGCTGGGGCCGCGGCCCGTGCTCTCCCTCGGCTCCGGCGTGCCGTACTCCCACAGGTGCAACCGGCCCTGCTCGCCGCCTGCGGCGATCCAGGTGAACCGGCTGTCCGTGAGGACGTCGGCGGCCTGGAGGGGCTGCCCGTCCGGATCCGTGAACTCCCGTACGTTCTCACCGGTGTCCGCGTCGAGCACCCGGATGGAGGCGTCGCGGCAGGAGGTGACGGCGTACAGCCGGCCGTCGATGCGGTGGAGGCCGAGGGTGCGGACCCAGTTCGGATGTTCGCCGGGGAGCCGGGCTGGCCGGCGGTTGCGCAGGTCCCAGGTACGCACGGTCCGGTCCTTCGATACGGTCACCGCCACCGGACGGGTACCGGACAGGGCAGGCGCGACGCGGGTGACCCCACTGGTGTGGCCGGCGAGGACGTCCCGCAGTTCGCCCGTCTCCGCATCCCAGGAACGAACCGTGTCGTCTTCCGAGGCGGTCAGTAACACGCGGCGGCCGTTCACGATCGTGGTCACGAGATCCGTGACGGAGCCGGCGTGTGCGCGCTCCTCGCGCAGCAGCCCGCCGGAGCCGAGGTCCCAGGTGCGCAGCATGCCGTCGCGGTGGCCCGCGACAGCCCGCCAGCCATGCGCCGACGGGTGGATTTCGATGGAGTCGACCTCGTTGCGCACCCCTCGGGGCCGCCGGCCCTCGGTGACGGCCGGGTGGAGCAGGGAATGGACGAGCAGGCCGCTGTGTGCGTGGAAGGCCGTACAGGCTCCGCTCTCGTGACCGACGACGGCCACGGTCTGGCCCTCGATGTCACGGGCGGCGAGGGCGGTGATCCGGTCCGCCGTGTCGCCGCTGCGGCGCAGCACGTTCCGGTACCGGAGCTCGCCGCCGGGCAGGGCGAAAGCGCTGACGTAGCTGCCCTCGGTGACGGCCAGCGCGAAGCGGCTGCTCCCTTCGCGGCAGACGGCCACGAACCGCACCCGCTGTCCTGCGGCCCGCACCGGCCGGGGAGGTTCCGATTCTGCACGCAGGTCGGCCACGTACGGGAAGGTCTCGGTGGCCAAGGCGATCAGACCGGAGTCATCGAGGGCGAGCTGCCTGACGGGAGATCCCACGGACACCGAGCCCAGCGGATGGCCGGTCGACAGATCCCACCGGGTGATCCGGTCGCTGCCGGTCACCAGGACCGGCCGGCCGTCGAGAAGAGTGGAGGCGAGGCTGGTGACCGGCGAGCCATGAAGCAGTACGTGCCGGGTCCGGCCGGTGGTGAGGTCCCAGATCCGAGCCGTACGGTCTTTGCTCCCCGTTGCCGCCACCAGGCCACCGGCGACCTCGGTCACGGTCAGTGCGGTGATGGCCTCGGCGTGGCCGGTCATGGTGGCGCCTGCCGACGGGGAGACGTTGGTGGCGCTCGACCACACGCAGTGCCACGGAAGCACGCGGCCGCCTGGCAGACGTTCCATGCTCGCTGCCAGGTCCCGGTGGCCGAGACGCAGGGCGTCGAGGGCAAGGATCTGACGTCGCGCTCCCGGGTCCACCCGTTGATGCCAACTGACGGAGGCGCAGTACACGTCGAGCAGCTGCTGGATGAAACCCCCGTACACGTCCCGGAAGGGGGAGAGTGCCGATGTGACGGACCTCGGGTCCGCGTTCACGAGGTACTCGCCGTCGGAGAAGAGTTCGCCGAGCAGGTCGCCACCCACCCGGGCCGCGTGCTCGGCGGCATGCCGTCGCAGGTAGGGATCGGCGAGGTCCCAGCGCCGGCCGGCGCCCGAGCGCGGCAGGCTGGACAGCAGGCGTCGGAAGACTGCCTCCTCGTCCCGGCTCATGACGCCGTCACCGGGCCTGCACCCGATCCTCCTTCAGGCCCGTTGGCTAGCGACCCGGCCGACGGGCCGGACCCGACGCGCGGGTGCCGATGCAGATGGTCCACCAGCTCCTGGTGGAAGAGCCGGTAGAGCGTCGTCCCGTACGTCGGGTCGACGTCGTGCCGGAGGTAGAACGCCACGTGGTCCAGCGCCGAACGCACGTCGGCACGGGTCGGCCGTGCCTTCCGGGGGTGGAATTCGGGCGCTACATCGGCGATTGCATCGGCGGGCATTCCACTGCCCGCACTGAAGGCCAGGGCCGCGAGAACCGGGCGTGCCCACGGATGGGTACGCTCCTCGCTCAGCTGTGTCTCCAACAGGGCGGCGAAGGTCAGGGGCAGACCGCTGAGCGCGCGCTCGAGCTCCTCTTCGGTCATCGGGGCTGCAGCCTCGAGGAACCGGGCAGACAGCTGGGCCATGAGGAACTCTCCCCCTTCGGCGTGGCTCTCGATGCGTTCGGCCGCGCCCGTCGCGACCATGCCCCGCTCCTTACCGCGGGTGAAGTAGGTGTCCGTATCGCTGAGCATCTCGTCGATGTAATGGGTCAGGGCGTCCCTGAGCCCGGCCCGGTCGACGGCGTCCAGATCGACCAGCGACTGGCGGGCGTCGCCAGCAGCCTCGGCCAACTGGGGAAGCTTGTCCCAATAGGGGCGCACACCCACCAGGAGCTGGCATGCCCGCCGTCGGCCGCCGCCCCGGTCCTCCCGGTTCGCGAGTGGCAGCAGCAGCTCCACACTGATCTGGACGCTCTCGGTGGCTTCGTCCAGGGCATCCACCACGATCAGAGGTTCCTCCGCCAGCCCGGCTACCGCGTCCACCAGTTTCTGAGCGGTCCAACCTTCCGGCGGCAGCGGAAGGTCGAGCTGGGCGGCGACCGCCTCGACAACCTGACTCAGGACCATGCCCCGCGCGTGCACCGCGGCCACTCGGGAGCGGGGATCGGGACGGAGCTTCTTCGGGATGCTCCGCATGACCAGCCTGAGTCCTTTGGCCAGCTGCGGGTGGGTACAGCAGACCACGACGCCCAGCAGCGCGGACTTGCCGACCCCAGGGCTCCCCGTGACGACGCACAGCGTCGCACCTTCCTCCGCGCCATTCTCAAGCCAGGCGCGGATCCGTTCCAACTCCGCCTCACGACCGGAGAAGTGGCAGGTCGGCTGAGCCTGCTGCGCCGTATCGCGCCCGGACGCGCGTGACATGTAGTGATCCACATCGAGCGAGGGATGCACACCACTGCCGACGACGAACTCCTGCAGGGCCCAGTAGTTATTCAGCCCCAGGACCTCTGCGGGGTCCTCGCGGAACCACGGGTTGGGCAGGAACTGGGTCACGGGTGCGTGCAGGTCGCTGGAGACGACCTCCTGTACCGGTTCGTCCGCGTCCGTGCACAGCTTGCTCACCCTTTTGTGGACCGCGTCCTTGAACCAGGTGAGACGAACGAAGCGCTCGCTCGGGTGGATCTCGCTGTGGCCCTGAGCCAGACCTTTGAGGACGTCGCTGACCGCCTGGGAGAAGCGTCCGCCTCGTGCCTGCTTGTCGGACGGGCAGGCCGCGATGACGAACGCACGGCGGTCCGGGAAGGTGACGTCTGTCGTCGGATCGATGCCTGCCCCGCTGTGGCAGACGTCGAGCAGCAGCAGGATGCGCCCGGAGCACCGGTCCGCGTCGGTGAGGAACCGTGTGATCCCGAAAACTGTCTGGACGACGTCCCGGTGGTCCGAAGGCAGGGAGTCCTTGGCGACGATGCACAGCTCCTGCGCTCTCCGCAGGATGAAGCCGTGGCTGAGGACATGGACGATCGCGTCCCCGCCCTCCCTGATCTCGCTCAGCAACCGGTCCATGCGACGGGCGACCGTCGAGTGATCCGGGTTGTGCAGGTGGTCCGGAGGTCCGGCCAGCACTCCCGACAAGCGCTGGGCAACGAGCACACCAAGGTCCTCGGCGAAATCGAGATCTGGCCAGGCCGATCGTCCCGGCGGGTCTTCCGGATCCTCGCCCTCGCCATCGTCGTCCGCGTGCGCAAGCCGGAACTTGGACATCGAAAGGACTACGGCGAGGTCGTCGGCCTTCCCCGTCCCCAGTAAGTCGCCCCCAGCCACGCTTCACACCTTTGCTGCCTCGCCCGTGATCGCCGCAGAACAGGCTAGGAGACGGAGTGACTGCCGGGATGGGATTTCGAAAACCTTCCCTTCGACCGGGCCGGCTTGTTCGCAGCTGAGGATCATTTCCTTGGGGCGGAGACCGGATAGGACCCGGCGGGGCGCAGCGGGACGCGGTTCTTGAGGAATGCGAGTCTGACGGTCGAGACGCTTGTTCCTTCGTGGTCGGCGATGTCCTGGAGCGAGAGGTGGTCCTGTTCGTACCAGGTGCGCCACTGCTCCAGGCGGGTGGCGGTGTGCCAGGCAGAGGGGCCGGACTGCCGAGAGGCTGTCCAGACGGGGGCTGCACTACTTCACTTTCACCCAAAAGAGCGAGCAGAGTGGGCTGGGAAGTCTCAGATCCGTGGACAGTCGGCCACGGGTTGGCCAACGGCCGCGAGACTTGGCCACGCCGTCTGAGATCCCACAGAATGACTCGGAACGGCAGTTCGCCGGGGGCAGACAGGAAAGAGCACGGAAAGACTGGCCAAGGTGTGTGAGGGCATGTCAACGTAGACGACCTTGCAAGTAACCCCAGGTCAGGTGATTGCCTGTGACCGTGGCTCCCCTGGGCCCTGGTTTCTCCACCACCGTCGAAGCCCTGCGGCTGCGCGAGTGGCAGCTCGGCCCCGGCCAGCCCACGCTCGTCACGGAACAGTTCTCTGCGGAAGACTTCCACCTCATCGTGGACGACCGCGCGGACGTGCACGTCAGCTCGAAGGACGGCCGTTTCTAAATCTCGGTTGGTTCCCGAACGGCCGCCCCGGCACCGACGGCGTGGGATGGACAATCGCCGTCACAGGCACGGCGAAGGTGCGCGGCTACCAGCTGTCGTTCGACACCGAGACGCCGGCTGACATCGTCGCCGCCGTCGTGGCGCGCGTGCTGGAGACCTCGCGCCGCGTATGACGGTGCAGGCCCCCGGCCATACCATCCGGCGGTCGGCCTACTGCTGGCCCCCAGCCCGTTCTTCGCTCCCGTTCCCCCTCGCACTAGGAGGCTGCTCGTGCCGTCCTCGGAGATGACCGTCGGTGATCTCATCGATCTGCTGTCCGCCTGCGACCGGAGTGCTCCGGTCCGCCAGGCCATGAATCCCTTCTTCCCGATGGCACACCGCCTGGCGCAGGTCGTGCAGTCCGTGGACGAGACCGGCCGGACCGTCGTCTATCTCGCCGAAGGACCCGACCCGGACGCACAACTCGGCACCCTCCCGCCCGAGGTCGCCATCGCCCTGACGTGGCAGGGCCCCGTCCAGGCACCCCCGCGTCGCCCCCGCCGCCGTGCCGGCGGCAACTAGACCCACAGCCTTTGGAGGCGCCCCTGTACCCCAACGTTCCGCCCGATCCGTCCGCCTCGCACGGCGGCCCACCCGCGTTCTGGGTCGGCCCCCGGCACCTGGCCGGTGACGATGGACGCCTCTACGACGTCGTCGCCGACGCCCTCGCCGGCCTGGGCTGGACTAGCCTGACGATCGTCCGCGGACGGCACGAGCCGGACGAGGCAGCGGAGGACCGCCAGGTCCTGCGCAGCACCGTCCTGCACATCAGCCCCGACGCCTTGCGCTGGGCCCAGTGGGGCCTGGCGGACGAACCGTTCCACCTGGGCGAGCTGCCGATCGCCTGGCAGATCTCCGCCCGAGCCGAGGCGAGCAGCCCGCTCGCCCAGTGGTCGGCCTACTTCACCCGTGACGTCCCCGGCGAGGCGGTGGTCGACTTCCTCGTCGCGCTCGACGCAAGCAACCAGCCTGCCGTGCCGCTCGCCGGATCCGAGCTGGTCCTTGACGCTGTCGCCGCCCACGGATGGTTCCGCGACATCGACCAACCCCAGGCAGCGGCGACGGACCCGACGTTCACCTCGCACATCAGCCTCGGCGAGGTCCCGCCCCTCATCCAGGACGCCGACCCGCGGGCCCTGTCCGCCGAGGACGACGAGACGGGGCCGGCCGGATGGCAGGCGTGGGCCGAGCCCGCGCTCGGCGCACCGTGTCTGTGGGCGGCATCGTTCGCCGCCAGCGTCCCACACGATCTCGTCGCCGCCTTCGCCGCCTCCCTCAGCTCGACCGCACCAGTCCTGCGGCGGGTCCTGCCCGAGGCCACCCAGGAGCGCCTCTTGCGCGCGCCGGCCATCTGACGTCCCGCGCACAACTCTCAACGATCGCAGTCCGGCACCCTCCCAGTTGGGGGTGCCGGACCTTCTTGCTTCTTGGGTGAAGTGGCCGTTCGATCTTCGATGCCCAGGAAGAATTGCCGCCCGTTGATGGAACGATGCAGGATGCGGCAACGTACCCCAGCCCCGGCGCCTTTATGGTCATCGCTCTCATCGTCGCCGTGACGATCGCGTTGACGGTCCGTTCACGCCGCAAGCGCACGGCTGCCCTCGCGGCGCAGTGGCAGGCATTTCAGCAGCACCGAAGCTCCGGGCAGGGGCAACTCCTCCAGGTGACGCGGGTCTACCAGCACGGCCGCCGTGGCAGTAAAGCTGTCGTGACCTGGTGCGACACCGGGCGGCAGCAGGACGCCTGGTTCTGGAACTGGCACGTTCCCACAGGCGCGTACTTGCTCGTGAACGCCTCCAGCGGCTACGGGCCGCACAGTCATAACCCGAACGTGCTCTACGTCCAGCCCAGCCAGGTCCGGGCCTGGGTACCAGGCCAAGCCGCTCGCGCCGCTCAACGCGTCAGCCAGTAACGCACTGCTGCCCCCGACCTACGGTGGTCGGAGGAGGCAGCGTGACGTACGCGCAGGTCAGCTCGTTGCCGTGGCCTTGGCGAGGGCCTTGTCGAGGTGGCGGTCAACGAGGGCCGGGGAGCCGGAGACGACCAGCAGCAGGTTGCCGTCGCGGATCGCGGTCTGCTTGACCACGGTGCTCCGTCCCCCGGTGATGAACGTCAGGAGCTGGCTCCACCGCTCGTCACCGCCGGCGTGGGGCGCGGGCAGCTTCTGCGAGGCCACGTCGACCGGGGTTCCGCCCGCGACGACCTGATAGGCCGGGCAGCCGGTCATGGCGTCGAAGATCCGGGCTATGCCGTCGGAGAGCTTCTTCGCGCTGTCGCTGTACAGCTCCTCGGAGATTTCCGAGGAGCTGCCGCCGTAGGTGAAGTCCGCTTTCGCCTTGTGGGGGAAAGCGAGCGTGCCGCCAGCCGCCGCGTCGCCGCCCAGCTCACTCAGGGCCGGGCAGCCGATGACGGTGACGTCGTCGTGCTGGGCCGCACGCTCCGGCTTGGGAAGGTAGCCGCTGCCGAGGTCCCTCTCATCGAGCAGGCGGGACTCGAGCGCGGCCGAGGAGAGCGCGGTCGGTTCCTGGATGGCGTCGGTCGGCTTCCCCGGTCGGGAGGAGGAGGTTTGGTGCTTGGACCCGGTGGTGTCGGTGGAGCAGGCTGGCAGGGCGAGGAGGGCGGCGGCGGTGATGCCGAGGGCGGTGGTGGCGACGCGAACGCGCATGACGGAACTGACCCCTTGGTGCTAGGCGACGGGTGGTCAGTGCGGGCCCGAGGGCCCGGCGGGGTCGTAGGAGTGGTGGTCAGTGCCCGAGGTGGCGCAGGCAGTCCTCGAACGTGGCGTGCGTCGCGTCCGCCGGCCCGGAGTGCCGGTTATACCAGGCGGTGTCGATGCGGGTCTCCAGCTGCTGGTGTCCGGCCCTGCAGCGCAGCCAAATCTCACCGCGGGTGGAGAGGATGAGCCAGTCCCGGTATGCGCCGCACTCGGTGCAGGCGGCCATCTCACCGTCGAGGACGAGGGGCTGCTTCCACGGCATCATCTTGCCTTCGACCTGGTCGTGGCTCGGCACCCGCAGTCCCGGCGGGAGGAAGTCGTCCACGACGGCGGCGGCCGGCTCGACCGGTTGCGGCTCAGGCGCCGGCACTCCGATGCCGGGCGGGACCTGGGCCCTGCAGTTGCGCGTACAGCTCGGCGAACTGCCTCTGAGCTTCGCTCGGCTCCTTGGCCTTGCGGCGTATCCGGTGAAACACCCTGGCGTCCTCCTCTACCTCGTCACCTCGTCCTGCGCGCTTCATGATCGTGTCCCACGCCCGTGATGGTTTCAATTCACAAAGTCCACAGTTCCTCTGGCCAGGCCAGCAGGGGTACTCGGCCTCTAGGCTGCCTGGATGGCGAGTGGGCCACGATGCGCGTTTCGGTATGGCGCGGTTGCGTTGCCACGGCGGTGATGCGGTGAGACTGCGTGGCGGCCTCTGGTGGGCTTACCGGGTCTGGCGCGATGTCTCCTCGCCGCTGCGCCGCTTGGCGGGCGAGGAGGGCTTGGTGGTTGTCCCTCGCGTCGCGGACCGGTTCTCCGCGGTGCTGGTCTCGGGAAGGTGGGAGGCATCGGCGGGCAGGTCGGCTGTCCGCCGCATCCGCCACACGAGCACGTCGCTGACGGAGTCCGCGGTGCCCAGTTCGCGCCGAGCGGCAACGTCGGACAGGAGAGCGGCCGGGTCGTGCCCGGCGGCTTCGGCTTCCGCAATGGTTGCAGCCAGGGCGTACCAGCCGGGTTCGGAGAGGATCTGCTCGGCCAGCTCCGGCAGAGCCTCGCGCAGCAGCACCGTCTGCCGCTGGAGCATCGGCCGGCTCAGACGCCGACCACGCTGGTAGAGCACACCGAGCGGCTGGGCCGAGGCGGCTCGATAGGCGGCGCGCAGGTGCTCGGCGGCTCGGGCGGCGGCCTCTGCCTGCTGGGCGTGCCCCTTCCTGACGTGCCAGTGCGCGGCGGCGGTGATCAGGAAGAACAGCATGTCGATCGCCATCGCCGTGGTGGCTCCGTCCTCACCGCGGCCGAGGGCCGGACCGCCCTGGACGAGGTCGCGGGCGGCTTGCCGCAGGGCTTGGTCATGCCCGCGTACGGCGCGGACGTGAGAGCGCGAGGCCCGTTCGAAAGCCGTTGCTGCGTCGTGCAGTTCGCGGCGGGTGTGGGCAGCGGACGTCTTCGCGAGGGCGTCCAGGACCTCGCTGGCCGCTGCGATGTGGGCGGCGGCGACCCCGTCCTCGCCGTGCTCGACGACGAGCACGGCCTGCCACACGGCCGATGCCGTCTCGCGGCGCGCGGAGGCCGGACTGCCCGGCCCCGAATGAATCGGATTCTCCCGCCGGGCATCCGGGGCGTCACCGGCCCAGCGCTCGCGGATGCGGGGCAACGACAGGTCGGGAGCCAGGCGCGCGCCGGGATAGAACACCGGCTCACCGTCTTTATTCAGGTCGTCAGGCAGAGCGACCTTGTATCCGAGCAGGTCGCCGGAGGGCGCGACACGCTTGCGGATGAGAAGGCCGGCGGCGGCGAGCCGGTTGAAGAACTCCTCGTCGCTCCTCGCACCGGCCACCGCGCGCCGTACGGTTTCGCGCAGTTCCTCACGGGCGGTGCGCTCACGGCCCTGCCGTGCTGCCTTGTGGCGTTCGGCGCTGGTGGGCCGCTTCGCTGCGGTGCCGTCGCCGGGCTTGAGGCGCCGCAGGCCCAGCTCCACTTCGAGCGCCCGGGCCTGGGCCTGTACACGGTTGGCGTCGTTGTCGAGGTCAGGTTTGTACCCATCTTCGCGGACGAGGGTGGCGACGATATGGATGTGGTCGTCGGCGTGACGCACGGCAGCCCACCGGCAGCCCGCTCCTTCCTCCGGGTTGTCGATCCCGGCCGCGGCGACCATACGGCGGGCCACGTCGCCCCATTCCTCATCGGAGAGGATCCGGTCCTCGCTGTCGTTGCGCACGGATAGATGCCACACATGCTTCTTCGGGCGCTGCGAGGGGTCGATGTTCTCGACGGGCTGGTCCAGGAGCTGCTGGAGCTGCTTGAGGGTCGCGGTGGCGTTGCGGCCGGGGTCGGGGGCGTTGTGGTCCCAGGAGGCGACGAGGTGGGGGTCGGTGTGCTCCTCGAACTTGCCCGGTCCGTAGAGGTAGTAGAGGAGGCCGATGGTGCGCTGTCCGCGTTTCTGGATCCTGGGGATCATGGATGTGGTGAGGTCCTAATCCTGGTGGAGGAGCCGGTCGGTGGCGTGCTGGACACGCTGGATCGCGCGGTCGGTGGCCGCGATGACCACGTCGAGTTCGCCCGGGTGCGCTCCGGCGTTGACTGCTCGGGCGATCTGGTTCAAGTTGTTGCCGACGTGGCCGAGGTGCCGACGGGCGGCGAAGAACTCGGCGATCACCTCACGCTCGTCCGCGACGGCACTTGCGGTCCGTTCAAGGTCACGGGCGGCAGAGAGAGCAGCACGGGCGAGGAAACCGGCGAGGGTGAGGCCGGCAGCCTTCGCGCCGGCGGTCACGAGGACGAGTTCGTCATCACTGAAGCGGGTGTTGCGGACGTGCGGACGCTGGCGACGCTGGTACTTGCGGCGGCGTGTACGCGGCTGCTCGCGTGTGTCTGGTGTCCCTTCTGGCTGCGATCCGCCCTCGGTCGCAGCCTCCTCGTCTGGCGTCCCCCGGCGCCGGACGAGCCCCGGTCCCCCAGGGGCGGGGGAGCCCTTGGATACTCCGCTCAAGGCGGAGTATCCAAGGGGATAACTTGCTCGCCCCGAGACCGAGTTGGAGTCGGGATCAGGTTCCGGGGTGGTGCCGTTCTTGGGTGCGTTTGTCATCGGGATTCGGGCCTCGTAGAGCGGGTGCGTTGCTGGATGGTTGCGGCCAGCGCGAGGACATCGGTTGGGCTGGCAAGGACGCGGACAGGTTTGTTGGGACGGTCCTGGACGAGCCACTGCCCGGTCGGCGTGAGGACGACGGCGTGGAGGAGTTGCCGGCGGACGAGGACGTCCGCCCAGGCATCGGCTTCGGCGGTGGTGGGCCCGGAAAGGCGAGGGGGACGAGGAATCATGGCGTACCTCCTAAGTGGGGCGGTGGCCCGGCTTGAGCCGGGCCACCTTTACGGATATGGGCCTTGAGCTGGGGTTTGCCGGTTCAACCGCACTCGGGGCAGCGCCCGACGTGACTGTTGAGCGCGCGGGCCATCCGCTGTTTCGCCGAGGCAGCCTGCTTCGCACTGGACTTCGCCGCCGGCCTGCCCGCATGCCGCTCGGAGTGAGCGAGCATGAATCCGATCTCGCGCTCGTACTCCGCACGGACCGTCTTGAACTGGTGGCAGGTCTTCATCGGGCGGTGCTCCTCGTCGTCGTGATGTCCTCGTTCCGCAGCTCCTGGAGGACCAGGCCAAGTCGGTCGTTACCGACTCCCGTCAGACCCTGGCGGCGGATGATTTCGCGCAGCTGCACCCGAGTGATCGCTCCGTTGCCGTCCCGTTCGAGCAGGGCGGGAACATGGGGGCGCACCTCACGGACAAGCTGGCGCTCAGACTCACCCAGCTCGCGTGCCTGGCGCTCCGTCTGCGGAGAGCGGGACCGGGCACGCCGGTCCTTGTTCTTCGTCCGGGACGTCCTGGCCGGCTTCCGGCGAAGCGGGACCTTGTGACCTCGGTCCTGGGTGGTGTCGGTCCCGGACTGTGGGGCGGTCGGTCCTCGGTCCTGGGTGGTGTCGGTCCCGGACTGTGGGGCGGTCGGTCCTCGGTCCTGGGTGGTGTCGGTCCCGGACTGTGGGGCGGTCGGTCCTCGGTCCTCGGTGGTCTCGGTCCCCGACTTTGCGACGCCCGGCCCCCGATGAGAACCCGGGTCCTGAGCTGCTACTTCTCGCGTGGTGTGGTCGGTCCTCATGGCCGCTGCGTCCCGCGCTGCGGCTTCCGGACCGGCGAGTTCGGTCCCCGGGACCGCACAGTCTTCAGAGGGCTTGGTTCCCGCGCCGATCTTGGCTTCCGGGTCCGCCTCCACGGGGACCGGTCCCCGAGGAGCCCTCGGTCCTTGGTCCCGGACCGGCTCGTCGGGACCGTCGGGACCGGGGACGGGGACCGGCACATTCGATGCCGGCTGTACGGGGACCGTGGCCGCCGATGCGCTGCTGTGCGCCGGGGACCAGGGGGAAGGGAGCGGGACCGTGGCGAGCGCCAGCGCGTGTCGCCGAGCGGCGAGCTGGTCGAGCAGCTGTGCCCGCTGGCGAGGGTCGGTGCCGACCGAAGCTCTGCCGACCGCCTTCGACAGGCGTCGCGTCAGCCGCTGGCCGCGACGGCTCTGTTGCTGCTCGGGTGTGCGCTCGGCGAGGCGGGCGGCGAGGGTGACCGCACGGGCGGTGGCCCGGTCCCGGGTGATCTGCGCGGCATCCCGGTCTCGCGCGGCGATGCCCAGGCGGGACAGCAGCCGCTCGCGTGCCTCCCGGCCCAGGACGGAGATCAGTCCGTTCGAGGCTGCACCCGGGGTGCGCAGGCGCAGTTCGATGCCCATGGCCAGGTGCCACAGCAGCGCCGCCATGACCGGCCCGACGAAGGCGCGGACCGTGCCTCCGACGGGGCCGCTCTCGGCGTAGGCGGGGATCACCTGCACTGTGGTGATCACCCAGACCAGCGTGCCCGGCAGACCGGGAGCGCCTTGGACGGCGAGGTTCTGCCGTGCCATCAGCGCGGTGGCGAACAGCGCGAGCTCGGCCGCGGCGAACATGCCGGCGCGCTCGGCGGTACCGGCCATGTCGAGGTAGTCGGCCGCGAAGCGCCAGCTGGTGTCGGCGCTGTAGGCGGTGCAGCCCAGGGCGGCGACGGCGGCGACCTTGACCGCCGGGCCGCCGAGACGTTTCCGCGGGCGGGTTCCCCGGCGCCGGATCGCCCAGGCGGTCAGCACGAGCGCGAGGGCGGCGGGCACGACGGCGGCGAGGAGGAGAGGGAGGTCCGAGGTAGCACCGAAGGCGAGGACAGGGTGGGTCATGCTGCCTTTCCGAGAGGGGCGTGCGCCGGGGTCGACGCCGCTGGGCGGCCTGTCGGCTGCTGAGTGCCGGGAGTTGCGGGCGCGGGGGTGCCCTTGGGCTTGGAGGTCTTCTTCCGCTTCTTCTTGGAGCGGGGCACGCCGTAGTTGCGGTCCCGGTCGAAGACCTTGTTGGCCGCTTGACGGAGCAGGTCGCGGGCGTGCTTGTGGCTGATCTGCAGGGCGGCGGCGAGCCGGTCGGGCTGCCAGCCGCGGACGTAGGCGTGGTCGATGGCTACCTGCCGCTCGGCTTCCGTCAGGTGCACGTCGCGGCCATGGAAGAAGGCGGTCACGCGCCGGTAGTCCAGGCGCCGGTGCAGGTTGTCGTGCAGCGGGCGCCGCTCGGCTTCGGTGAGCCCGCCCCAGACGCCCTCCTTGAGGACGTTTTCCAGGGCGAAGTCCAGGCACGCGCGGCGTACGGGGCACCAGCCGCACAGCTCCTTCGCCTCCGCGATCTCCTCGTGATCCCGGGGGCCGGGGAAGAACACGGCGTCGGCGTCCTCGACGTCCATGCCGTGGCACGCTCCGCGGACGTGCCAGCTGGTGTCTCCGATGCCGCGCAGGCCGGTGGCCGGCGCGTCGTGGGTGGTGATGTGGCGCAAGGCGAGTCTCCGATGTGCTGCCGCACCGGCCGGCTGGCGCAGTGGCCGGCGGGTGCGGCGTCGGGTGCCGGATGCGGCGCGTGGGCGTGCGCCGCATCCGGTGCGGGACGGTGAGGTTGCGGCGGTGCAGCGGACGGGATGCACGTGCCGGAGGCGCCGGTCAGGCCAGGGCGGGCTGCTGGGCCTGCTCGGTGTTCTGGGCTTGCTGGGCGGCGAGGTCGAGGCGGCCGGGGTGCGGGGTGGCGCGCGGCGTGATGGCGCGTACCCCGTCGTTGGGGCCGATCCGGCGGCGTCGGCATGGCTCGCCGACCGGGGCCAGGCACCACTCGCATCGCACGCTCAGGGCATCGGGCAGCCCCTGCGCGACGGCGGCCTCCCGTGCTGCCCGGGCGGGCCGGAACGGTGCGAGAGCGGCGCGGGCGGCGGGCGGTATGCAGGAGCCGATCTGGTCCAGCCGAGCCTGCAGCCTCGGGTTGATTTCCTCCTGGCTGCTGGTGATGGCCGGGGCATACGCGGGCTGCGCTATGCCGGCGGCGACGGCGTGGCGGGTGCCGACCAGCTCTGCGGTCCAGGCGGCCTGGTCGTCCGGGTCCGCGGACGGTGTGGGGTCCCAGTGGAGGGCCAGGCGGTTGCGCCGGTAGCTCTCCCAGGGGCGGACCACGTCCGCGGGCTGGATCTGGTACGGCGAGGCGCGGTAGTGCTGGCGGGCGGCGACGCGGGCGTCCCAGCCGTGCGGGGTGGCCATCGGCACGTCACCGAGCAGCTCGTGCCACTGAGCGAGCTGATCGCGGGCCTCGCCCTCGTCGGTGCGGATGCTGCGGGGGTCGAGCCTGCCGATGTAGGCCAGCAGGGCGGCGATTTCGCGGCGGTCCACGGTCAGCCCTCCGTTCCGGTCGGCTCGTCCAGGGCGGCGAGAAGGGCGGCGGTGTGCTTCTCGGCCCGCGTCATGCCACCGGGCGCGGCGGTGTTCTGGCCGGGCACGGCGTAGAGGTTCGGGCGGCTGGGGGCGTGCTCCCGGGTGATCCAGGCTCGCCAGTCTGCAGCCCAGGCTTCCGCCGGCCTCGGAGCATGGCCCGCCCGGTGTGCACGCCACTTCGCGTCGGCGGCCTGCAGGCCCTGCTCGCCGAGGCGGTCGAGGTGTCCCTGCTGGCGGGCCCAGGTGTGGGTGGCGGGGTCGACCTGCCACTCGGCAGCCGAGGTGACCGCAGAACCACCACTGCTGTACCTCCGGTTCAAATCAGGTTCACTACGGTTCTGTGTGCCGGTAGCCGGTACATCGCTGTGCCGGTGGCCGGTACGCCGCTGTGCCGGTTTCCGCCTCGACCTGCCGGTTTCCGGCACTGCCGGTCTCCGGACCCTCGCGGGGGATTCCGGCACCTCACGCGGGCGGATCCCGTACCGCCGCAGAGCCGACAGCCGGAGCTTCGCAGGAGCGGCCGGCTCCTCCGACACCGCCGTGTCGCCCGCTTCCTCCCGCTGCTCGCGCAGCGCCTGTGCGACCGCTTCGGCGGCGAGCGGCAGGCGGTAGACCGTGCTCCGCTGCGGGCCCACCAGGTCGTCAAGCTGTTCCAGCTCGCCGGCCAGGAGCAGACGCTCGATGGCCTCGCGCACCGTGGAGACCGAGGCGCGCGTGCGCTTGGCCAGGCTGGACAGCGAGGCCCAGGAGATGCACTGATCGTCCGCCACCCGGTCGGCGATCGACAGCAGGACCAGGCGCGCGGCTCCCCGGCTGGCGCTGTGCTCCCACACCCATTCGCGGGCGTCGCTGCTCATCGGCCGCTCCCGGCGACGGGGCGAGGCCGGTGATGGGCCGAGACCGGGACGGTGCGGCTCCGCTCGGGCCGCTGAGGCGCCGAGGCGGAGGTGGCTGCCACGCAGGCCAGACAGAAGGGCCTTTTGCGCAGGGCAGGAGGCATGCGATACTCCCCTTTGCAGTGTTGCCACGCTGACGCGCCCCTTGGAAGGACTCAGCGTGGTGATAGTGGGCAATCTCCGCCCTTGCCGGGGCGGGTTATGCCGTTAGCGTCCGGCGTCCGGGAGTTGCCTCTCCCGGACGCCGTTGCTGTGTGCGGGCTATGAGGCCCAAAGCGCACGCATACTGCGGCGGCTCCTCGTGTTCGTTGGACCCGAGCGGGCTGCCCCGGGGGACGACGAACATACGCACGGACCCGTGTCAAGGTCCAGAGTTGGTTCATAAACTCTGTACTAGTCGCACGGTCTGACGTGGCGCGATGTCGTGAAGCACGGGTGGTCCTTGTCCAGGAGGGCGGGGAACGGCCAGAAGTCCCCACGTCGATTTCGACACTATAGTGTCGCTGCGTGTTGGGAACATACGCCAAAGTGATCACCCCCTGTCAATGCTGAAGTGTCCGTGTGGCCGGACTTGGCGCACCGGAGGGGTACTGAAGTATGCTGCGTGCGATACGGAGAGACGGAGGTGGAGCTGCCATGCCAGGCGAGGTGCAAGACGGTGACGGTTCCGCGCCGCCAGAAGGGCGCACGGTCAAGGACCGATTGAACGCCCTGTTTGCCATGGTCAATCCCGAGACGGGGCGTCACTACGTGAACGCGGACGTTGCCCGCGCCACCGGCATCTCCGCAAGCGCCATCGCGCAGCTCCGTCAAGGTGTGAAGCTCAACCCGACGCTGAACACCATCGAGGCGCTGAGTGACTTCTTCGGCGTGACCACCGAATACTTCTCCCGGAAGACCAGTGACGAGCATGCGCGCCGGGTCGTTGCCGGCCTGGAGCTCCTCAATGCGGCAGAGAAGGCCGGGGTCGTGGGGCTGTTCGCCCGTGCCAGCGGCCTGTCGGAGGAAAACCTCCACATGGTCCGCGCGGTCATCGAAACGGCACGCAAAGCCCAGGGGCTGGACGGCTCCCAAAGCTGATGGACGCCCCAGTTGACTGATTGGGTGCAGCCTTGCTGATTATGCGTCGAACGCCGAGGCGGCCAACCCTTCGTAGGCTGGGACTAGAACCGTCATGTGACATGACGGCATGTCATCGACCTGAGCGGTCAGCAGGGTTACCGTGAGCTGCCCGCTGCCGTTTCGCGGCAGCAGGACTTTCCGCGGGTATCTCGTACTGAGATGCGGAACGACCGGCAGGGCAGCGGAACTCCATAGGCGACGGGCCACGGCATCGGCCTCGACGGCTCGGATGATCGATTGCAGTCCCGCGTCAGCGCCTATGACCTCGGCTTGCAGTTGAAGCTTCGCCATCAAGGCAGGTGCCCAAGCCTTTTCCCAGTCGACCAGGAAGGTGCGGGCCTCGGGGTGCGTCAGCGCCCACATCATCACGTTCGTGCCGTCCAGCACCCACGGGAAATCGCGTGCGACTGCCTTGTTGTACGCGATCAGATCCCACCGGTGATCGCAGATGTATGCGGGCCACGGCTGTGTATCGATGAAGCGCCGGACAGCCGGAGGCGGCATCCGGCGCGAGGCTGGCGGCCTGCGTTCATCGGAAGGCGTACGGCCCTGGGTCAGCTGCCAGACGGCGCCCCACTCGTCCTCGCTAAGATCCAGGATGCGGCGTACCCGCTCCATCAAGCTCTTTGAGTACGTCAGTGGCTTGCCCAGTTCCAGGTTGCGATACCACTTGGGGGAAACGCTCAGTAGCTGAGCGACTTCGGCCTGCGTCAAGCCGTTCCGACTGCGCGGTCCGAGTACCTCAATGACCTCGGGAAAGCGGCGGGGATCGACTCGCTGCCGAGCCCTGCGCAATATGCGGGTCAGGGTCGGCTGCGGTCTGTCTCGAAGTTGGTCGTCGGGCATCTATAAACGATCTTGAGGTGTGGGTCACATTTCTTATTCACCCTGCGGGGCGACCCCCGGCGCGCGCAGGTTAACAGGGCAGCCTTGTCGGCATAAAAAGGACCGATTGCCCCGGTCAACTAATTTAGCACTCAACCAAGAAGGGGTCTGGCGTAAGGAGGGGAACTGACACTTCCCCGTGTAGAAATTCACAGCTGATCGGGGCTTCCTGCAGCCTTAAGATCAGTTCGGCGGTGGACAGCTCCGCTGCCTCATGCGGCCAGGAAAGAGATGGTGACACGTGTCGCGGCTGCGAACCCGATGTGTGCGGCACCTCCGCCGTCCAGAGTGCGCGTGTGGCCGTTTAGCGGCTATGCCGGGATGTGAGCGCCCGGTCAGGGGGCGCCGCTTCCCCACCGGGACGTACGCCTCGGCTGAGCTGGTAGCCCGGCCTTCCCCCTCGGGTCGGCGGGACCGCATCTGCCGTGCCGCCGGAGCGAGCCACCCTGGCCCGCGCCTCTCTGACGGTGCCCGCTCTGCCGGCCCCAGTGTCATGACCGACTCATCCGCACTTAAGGACCAGTCCCCATGTTTCTTCGGCGGAAGCGCGAGAACGACGCGCGCCTGAGAGAGATGAGCGCGCACGAGCTGCGCCTGCGGCGCACGGCCGTAAGGGCCCTTGAGGACGTTCCCATCCCGCACCCCTTCGACATCGCCTCGTTCTGCGAAGCGCTGTCCGTCAAGCGGGGCCGCAAGATGGTCCTGCGGGAACTGCCCGACGACAACGGCCTGAACGCACCGTGCGGACTGTGGATCGCCTACGCCGACGAAGATCACATCTGGCACGTGCGGGCCACCAGCCAGCGACACCGCACCCAAGTCATCCTCCACGAGGTCGGCCACATGCTGCTGAACCACAGCGGCGGTTCGGGCTTGTCCGCCCTCCTGGCCGCCCTGCCGACCGGGATCTCACCAGCACGGGTACGCGCCGTCTTCGGACGCACCGACTACTCCACCGACCAAGAGCACGACGCCGAACTGACCGCCTCGATCCTGGCTGAGCTGGTCGAGACCCTGCCGGCTGCACCGGCCAGCGACTTGCACGGCATGCTCGCCCGAGTCGACGCCACGATGATCCACCCGCGAAGGGACTGCCGGTGAGCGACCTGATCATCGCCGTCATGCTCTGGGCGGTAGCCCTGTGGAGAGCACCGTCGCTGTGGAACTCTCGCAAGCAGCGGTCCCTGGAACTGGCCTTCCTGGGCCTCGCCGCCGCCATGACGCTGGAGATACCCCAAGCGGCAGGCTGGGTGGACTCCCTCACCGGACTCCGCAGCACGGGCTACCTCCTGAAGCACCTCTTCGGAGTCGTCTCGGCGGCATCAGTCCTCGAATTCGTGATCGCCGTGGTGAAACCCGAGGGCCTGCTGCAGCGCACCCGCCGCGGCCTCGAAGTGGGATGCCTCACGCTCATGGTGATCGCCTTCGCGCTCGCGCCGAGCGACGGGCGAGTACCCGACGACACCCTGACCGTCCACACCGTCTCAGGCTGGGCACTGCTGCACGTCGCGGTCTTCACGCTCTACATCGGCGCAGCGATGACCGTCACGGCCCTCCTCTTCGCCCACGCAGCGCGCCACGCCAGCAGCCGGTGGGTCAGAGCCGGGCACAGCTTTCTCAGCCTCGGCGGCGTCATCGGTGTCCTGTACGCCGTGCAGCGCATCTTGCACCTCGCGGATGTCGCGGGCGGTGGCCTGACGGAAGCAGACGTTCAGAACGCCGCTGCCGTGTCGCAGGCACTCAAGGAAGCAGCCATCACGGCCATCAGCGTCGGGAGCTGCCTGTCACCCGCATCTCTCGCGGCTACCGCCGTTAGCGAGCGGCGAGCCCTGAAGCAGACAGAACCGCTCTGGCAAGCGCTCGTCGCCGCCGTGCCGTCCGCCAGACTCGCCATCGCGGACACGCGAAGGAGCACGCGCTTCCTGCTGAACCGGCGCCTCACCGAGATCAGCGACGCCACTCTCACCCTGCGCGAATACGTCCCCGCAGACATCCAGGAGCGCGCCCTCCTCGTGGCGCAACGCGTCGGCTACCCGCCGAAGGCGCACTCGGCCGTCGTCGAAGCGGCCTGGCTCAAAACGGCGGTACTGCTGAAACCGACTGCCGAGCCCTGCCGCGGTCGCCACCCGCGGTCCGGTGGCGACGGACTGAGCCCTGCGGCGGAACTGCGATGGATTCGCCAGGTCAGCGCCGCCTATGCCGGATGTCCCCACGTCGCAGCGTTCGCCACGGCCGAGGCCGCCACGCTCCGAGAAGAAGACCGGAATCAGATCCCATGAGCACGACATCGACCGCGCCCAGCCCTCACCAGGGCCTCGCCCGCGTTATCAGCGAGCGCCTGCACCCGAAGACGTGGATCGTCATTGTCTGCCTGGCCGTAGGCTGGTACGGCGGCCACTGGAGCGGCCTGGCATGGAGCCTCGTCGGCATCCTCTTCGCGGCCGTCATCCCGATCATCTTCATCGACCACGGCATCAAGAAGGGTCGATGGGGGGACCGGAACGTCGGAGCCAAACGGGCACGCCTGCTTGTGATGGCAGTCATCCTCGCCTCCGTGCTGACCTGCTTCACCCTCATGGCAGCCCTCGCCGCCCCGCACATCCTGATCGCGCTGATCGCCAGCATGATCGTCACACTGGCAGCCCTCGCCGTCATCACACTGGCCTGGAAGATATCCGTCCATCAGGCCGTCTCCGCCGGCGCCGTCGTCATGCTCGTCCAGACCTACGGCCCTTGGGCCCTGTGGGGCTACGCCCTGGTCGCCGTCGTCGGCTGGTCACGCATCGCGCTACGCGATCACACACCCGCCCAGGTGATCGCCGGAACCGTCCTCGGCTCCGCAGTCGCAGCGGCCGTGTTCGCAGCCCTCCGGTAGGTCCCGGCCACCACTTGCAAGAGGGCCTTCATGAGAGATGCGGTGACGGCAGGCGCTCGCAGTGCCCGGCCAGGACGTTCCAGGTGGAGGGCGTGAACGCTGAGTCGGGTTGGCGTAGCCCGAGCAGCACCGTGCCGTCAGGCCGCTCCAGATAGAGATGGACTCCGGCGGCGTTGAGGACCGCGCTGTTCGGGGAGGCCGGTCGGTGATCTTTTCCCCCGTGGCGGCTACGGTCCGTGAGGCCGGAGCGGACGCGTCGGCTGTGTGGCTGGCGGAGTGACGCCGTACGAGGTCGCTGGCGGAGGGCGCGATGCACAGGCGGTGGAGGTCGTCGGTGGTGAGCCAGGCCAGCGCGCCCCAACCTCAACTGCGCGCATCGTCGTTAGTGCCAGCCACCACAGATCGGGCCGCCGTCGGAATCCTGCTTGCACGCGCGGTAAGCGTGACTTGTGCCGACCATGAGGGAGTAGGCGGGGCGCGAAGGTTTCGCGTTCACGTCGTACAACGCTCCTCCGCGGATCTGGATCCACCCCCTCCAGTCATGATTGCCCTTTTCGATGATGACCCAGGCGGCGCTGCAGTGCGCGGAGGTACGCAGTTGTACGGCCGGTCCGCCACCACCGCGGATCGGTGCTCCCAAGTTCTTGGCCCCTTGGTCGCATCCGGTCGTGTGGGGGTTCTTCCCGTCACAGGCGTAGCCTCGGCAGCTTGCTGCGGCATCCGCCGCGGGAACCGTGACGCCGCTGCCGATGAATGCCAGCGCGGCTGCAGCCGCGATCATCCATCGCCGGGTGATACCCATAGACACCTCATCTTCCTCGGCCTGCCTGGCAGGCGAAAGCAATTGGTTGCCCTTATTAGTCAAGCTCTGGCTGTCTGTGGCAGATGTGCCCCGGAGGTTCACCGGAAAGAGTCAGCTCCGGCGCGAGGATGACTTCGACGGCAGTTGCCAGCGTCTGAACAAGGGACGGTGAGCGACTTCGTCGGGTAGCCGGGACTTGACGAAGTGACCCGGCTACCTAGTCAACGCGTCCTCCACCACGAGCGGATGGGGGCTGCTCCGCTGCCCTTGGCCAGAGACCCGTCCGGATGTCGGTCGGGCAGGCCCAGGAGTTGCTGCTGGATCAGGGTGAGCGCGGGGTCTTTTCGGAGGTCGGTGGCAGGGTCGTCGACGGGGTGAAGCCAGCGGTATCCGTACTGGAGCATCAGGGCGATGCGGGGGCGGCCGGAGAGGTTGATGCCTCCGGTGTGCCAGGTGCGGTTCTCGAAGAGGACGGCGTCGGTTCCGGTGATGCCGGGGGTGATCGCGCCGGGTGGGTCGATCGCGCCGTCGGGGATGAGGGGTTCCTCGGTGAGGCAGTGGCTGCCGGGAAGGAACATCGTCAGCCCGCAGTCGGGAGTGACGGGGGTGAGGTAGTAGGCGGCTTTGATGGCCATGCGGGGGGTGTGGGGGAAGCCGAGGTCGGCGGTGACGCCGAACATGTCGCGGTGCCAGCCGTGGCGTCCGGGGACGCGGATGGTGCGGGGCGGGCCGCTGGGGAGGGCGATGATGTGGGCGGACAGCAGGTGGATGTTTGGGCTGAGGAGCTGCACCACGGTGGGCAGGACGGCGGGGTTGGCCAGGAGCGGGAGGAAAGCGGAGTCGAGGCTGAGGCATCCGCGGAAGCCGTCCTTGCCGTCGCCTCCTCGGTCACGGCCCTGGGTGATGTTCGTGGCTAGCAGTGTTTTGGCGGCCGTTAAGAGCTGGTCGCGCAGTTCCGGGGTGATCGCGTTGCGGACGACCGCGTACCCGTCGCGTTCGAAGACGTTGAGGATGCCAGCGTCGGGGGCGACGGGCGGGAGCGGTGTGCTCATTCTGGTATCTCCTTCGGGGCGTTGGTGAGGGTGGTGGCGAGCTGCCACAGGCCGGCGTCGTCGAGGCCGCAGAGCTGGCGAAGGCGGCTCTGGGAGACGGGGCGGCCGGGGTCGAGGTAGCCGAGGACGGTGAGCCGGGGCCCGGGGTGGCGGCGGCCGAGGAGGGCGTGGACGGCGGCCGGGTGCCCGCTGGTGGCCAGGACGATTGGCGCCCGGATGCCGAAGTGGCGGGCGAACCCGTCCGGGGTGAGTGCGAGGGGGCGGGTGCCGTCCTCGGCGAGGGCCGTGAGGTCGTGGACGTGGACGTAGCGCAGTCGCAGATCTGGGCGTTCGGTGTGGAGCCGTCGGGCCAGGTTGGTCAGGGCCTCGGCGGGCAGGTCGCCGGCGGAGGCGAGGATCAGGTCGGGCTCGCCGGGGCTGGGGTGGGTCAGGTGGGGCCAGATCGCGATGCCGTTCCGCAGTTCCGCGTCGAAGGTCTCCAGCGGGTGGTGGACGGTCGTCTGCTTGCCGGCGACGACGAGCGTGCACCGGTCGAGCTTGCGCAGGGCGAAGGTGAGCGCGGCGGCGGTGCGCGCAGAGTCGGCCGGGGTTAGGACGTGCAGCGTGGGGTCGCCACCGGCCAGAAGTGCCGTGGTGAGGCTCGGGTTCTGGTGAGTGAAGGTGTTGTGCCAGCCCAGGCTGGTCAGGAGGTAGACCAGGCTGGGCAGCGGGGCGAGCCCGGCGTGCCGGCGTACGGACCGGTGCTTGAGCTGCTGCTGGATGAGGCTGAGGGCGATCGGCGCGAACGCCTCGTACGTGGCGACGAGCGCGTGGCGTCCGGTCTCGGTGTAGCCCTGGGCCCAGGCGTGGCACACCTCCTCGCTGAGCACTTCCACTGCCCACGGCACCGGACGGCCATGCTTGTCGCCGAGGTCGAGGCGGTTGGAGGCCAGCTCGTCGGGGCTGAACACGCGGAACGGTCCCTGCTCGGCGCGGGACCGCAGGACCTCGGGGACCACCTGCGCGAACGGGCGGCCGGCTGCGTGGGCGGCGACCTGGGCGGAGGCGGCGACGCAGCCGCGCGGCGCCGGGAGGCCGTCGGGCTCGGGCCGGGGCGGCGGAAGCGCGGGCAGCAGGTGAGGCCGGGGCCGGCCGCTGAAGGTGAAAAGCTGACCCGGCTGATAGGAGGTCAGCCAGTCAGCGAGCGCGTCGAACTCGGCCGGCACAGCGGCCGGGTCGCGCAACGGCGTCTTATGGACCGCCGAGGTGCCGGTGAGGCGGGCGGGCGCGCCATAGCCCTTGTCCAGGGTGAGCACCAGGACGCTCGACGGTCCCGCACTGCCCAGAGGCTGTGTGGCGCCGAGCGCTTCGGCCACCGCCTGCCGGAGCTGGCCAATGTCGCGCCCGTCGCTGTAGACGGGCCGGTGACCGAGGCCGGTGAAGTAGGAGGTGAGTTCGGCGTGGCTCAGCGTGGACAGCACGCTCGGCCCGCCCATGCGTTGCCCGTTGAGCAGGACGACGGGAAGGACAGTGCCGTGGTCGCCCGTGCCGTGCAGCGCGCGGCTGGCTAGCCAGGCGGCGGCGGTCGTCCCGGTCTCGCACTCCCCGTCGCCGATCAGAACCACCGACAGCCGGTGGGGCGCGTCCAGGACGGTGCCCTGCCCGATCGCGAGGGCGGGCCCGAGCTGGCCTCCGGTGTGCAGATGGCCGGGGATCATCGGGGTGATCTCCCCACCGATGTCGGCCCGGGGAAAGCCCGCGACGAGTTCACGCAGCCCCGCCTCGCCCTGGGACAAGCCGGGGTGGGCGCGGCCAAGCCGGCCGGTGAGATAGGCGTGGGCGAGGGCAGAGGGCCCGGCGTGCCCGGCACCGTGCAGGACGTGCAGCTCGTAGCCGTCGGGGACGGCCGCCTGGAGCGGACCCAGGGCGGCGAGCATCCGGTTGACGGGCGGACACACCCCCCAGTGGCCGGCCGGGCGGGGCTTGACGTCGGCCGGGGTCAGGGGCCGGGCCAGGAGCGGGTTGTCGTGCAGGTAGAGCTGGGCGAGACAGAGGTAGTCGAGCGCGTCGGCGACGGCGGTCACCGACACGTCGGGCACCAGGCGGTTCGTGCGGCGGGCGAGGTCAGCCCACATGCAGTCCTCCTGCCGGGGTGAGAGCGGCTTCGACGGCGCGGGCGTGGACGGTGCCCTCCCGCTCCAGGCGGGCGGCGGCGCCCGCGGGGCAGTCGATGATGGTCATGTGCCGGCCGTGCGGGCAGATCCCGCCGTCGACGACCGCGGCGATCCCGGCCCCCGTGGTCCGCTCGAAGGCGGCGACCTCGCCGGCGGTGAGCGCCGGGTGATCTTCCTCGCTGGCAGCGGGGGTGGAGATGCTGCACACGGCGGCGGCCAGTGGTTCGCCGAGCAGGGCGACCAGCTGGCCCAGAGCCCCGTCGGGGCATCCGACGAGCGCTGGGGAGCCGACCGCCGCGACGGTCTCGGCGCCCGGCTTCCATGGAAGGCGGAGGGCGAGTTCTCCCGGCCACAGGCCGTCGGCCAGCAGGCGGGCGTCGTCGCTCAGGTTGAACAGTGCCTCGGCCGTGGCTCGGGAGTCGAGCAGGAGCAGCAGCGGCTTGGCGGCCGGGCGTTGCTTGGCGCGGAAGACCGCGATCGTGGCGGCCGGGTCGGCGGCGGGGGCACACAGCAAGTACCAGCGGGGGGTGGGCACGGCGACCATCTGCCCGGCGGCCAGGAGCCGGGCGGCGTCGGGGAGCTGGTCGGGCGTGAGGACGTCCACAGTGCTCGGCCCTTTCACGCGGTGCCGGGGCGGGCGAGGGCGGCGAGCGCCGGGTACTCCAGCCACGGGTCCGACAGGGCGGCCAGGGCGAGGTCGGGGTGCTGGGCGTGTTGGATACGGAAGTACGCCATCACCCTCGGGGTGCTGCTGGTGTTGATGCCGACCCGGTGTGGGACGAGGTGGTGCATCACGACCACGTCGCCGGGCTCGGCGGTGAAGGCGGTGCCGTCCTGGGCGTCGATGTCGTCAGGGGTCTGGGCCGGCTGCCCCAGCACCCAGTCCGTGGCGAAGTAGCGAGCCATCCGGTGGTGCCCGCCGGGCACGTAGTGCAGAGCGCCTGCGTCCGCCGTGGCGCTGCCGTCCAGCACGACGCCGATGATGAAGCTGAACGTACGCAGGTCACGTGGTTCCAGGTGAGGGCAGGAGACGCCGTCGACGTGCATCCGCTTCACCGGCTGCTCGGCGCCGTGCGGCAGCCGAATCTGGATCTGCGCCCGGGTGACCGGGGCGATCCACGCGGGCCGCAGCAGGTCCTCGGCCAGCTCCACCAGACCACTGTGCTGGTAGAGGGCAAGGAGGTCGGGGTGCTCTTCTAGTTTCGGGGCGAAGCTGCGTTCGGTGTAGGCGGTGAGCCGCGCTGGGTCGTACGCCTCGGTCACCCAGCCGCTGACGAGGTCACGGGCCCGGGACAGAACGTCGCCGTGGACCAGGCCACGGCGTATGAGGACGCCGTCGTCGACGAACCGGCGCTGTTCGTCGTCGCTCCATATCTCGGGTCGAGGCATGGTTGATCTCCTTCCGGAAGGACGGGACAGGGGACCGGGGCGGGAAGAGGGGCTGCCACGGCGAAGAGGGGGAGCGGGTCAGCCGCGCCGGCCGAGGACGACCTGGAAGGAGGCGTGCTCGGTCAGGCCGCCGGCAGCGGCGTGCTCGTCGAGCAGAGCCCGGGCACGGCGCTCGAAGTCCTCGACGCGTTCCCCGAACAGCGGCCGGGCTGCGAAGGAAGTCGAGTACAGGTAGCCGATCACCGTGTCGGTGACCCATTGCCGCTCGACGGCGATGGTGTGCTCCTCGACCCGGCCGAAGGCGGACTCGGCGAGGATCTCGCTGTACGGCCGATTGTGCGCCGCGTACGTCTTGCCCGCGCCGGCCCGTCGCTCTTCGCCCAGGTACTCCTGGATCAGGGCACGCAAGGCGTCGGTCCACGCAGTGCGCGCGGTCCACAGACTGCCGTCGCCCATGACCGCGACGGTCGCGTCCGGCGCGGCCATGCTCTCCAACCGCGACAGCACTACACCCTGGTCCATCCAGTGGAACGCCCTGCAGACCGTGACGAGATCGGCGCGGTAGGAGGCGGGCGGGGTGAACTGCTCGGCCGGGGAGTTGTGCAGGCGGACGGGGACGGGCAGCCCGGCGAGCGCCTTGTCGGCCTCACTGAGCATCCCCGCGTCCTGTTCGACGACGTCGATCTCCGTCACCGTCTCGGCCAGGGCCAGGGGGACCTGCCCAGTGCCGGACCCGAGGTCGAGCAGGGCACGGTGCTCCTTGCCAGCCATCCGCCGGGCGAGTAGTTCGACGGCCTTCTTCGGGATGCCGGGCCGGTAGGCGGCGTAGAACGGGGCGGTGGTGTCGAACTGGCTCACGGGATGGTGCTCCTGATCGTGTGGGTTGACGGGAGGAGGGTCTGCTCGATGTGCCGGACGGCGCGGGCGAGGTCCGGCACGACCGTGACCCGGCCGGCGTACTCGGCCAGTAGCCGGACGGCTTCGGCCGACGGCGGGCACGGGGTGATCCACAGGGCCTGAGCTCCGGCGGCGAGGGCGCCGCGCACGTCGTAGTCGAGGCTGTCACCGACGTGCAGCACCTCCGCGGGGTCGTGGCCGTGCAGTCGGGCAACAGTCTCCACGGCGCGCGGGTCGGGTTTGGCGAACCCGAGCTGCCAGGAGGGGTGATGGGCCCGCAGGTGGGGGGCGAGAAGGGCGGCGACGTCGGTCTCCCGCTCGTCCCAGTGGCTCACGTTCGACAGGGTGACCACCGGCACGTTCCGGGCGATCCGCGCCACCACCTCCACCGCGCCGGGCCACAGGGCGAAGGCGGGCGGACGGTGGTCGTGGGGGAAGGCGGACTGCGCGATGCCCAGGGCGGCGCACACCGTCTGCGGCCCCGTCGTGTCGGCGCTCGGGTTCATGGCGTGCAGGATCCGCTGGGCGATTCGCTTCGCCTCCCGGGCCGGACGCGGGGACAGCTCTACCAGGCGCTGGGTCAGCGTCGTTCCGGACGGCTCGCCCAGGGTGTACCCGACATCGAGGCTCACCAGCCGCACCGACGCCGCGCTCACGAACGGTCTCCCAGAGCCGTGATGATCATGCCAATCCGCTCGGTGCGCACGGATGCGGAGCCGGCTTCGCCGAGGAAGGTCAGCAGGTGCCGGGCTTCGGCCGGCGACCAGCCGCCGGTGTCGACGCCGGCTTCGGCAGCCGCCTGGGCGAGGTCGCCGGGGATCGCCGGCGGGCGGGCGCCGTGCGGAATCAGCAGCGTGCCGCTCCACTCCTCGCCGGTTCGCTCCTGCGGCAGGACCGGGTCGAGGGGAGACAGGACGGTGCCGTCGTCGAACGTGAGGATCCGGACCGGGAGTTCGGGCACGTGCACCGGCTGTTCGAGGTGCAGGGTCGTGGACAGGAAGGTGTCGTGACCGCTCAGCCGCTCGTCCACGACGAGCAGCGTCTCCCCTTCGCGCTGCTGCAGGTGGCCGTGGACCGCCAGTTCGCCTGTGTGCCTGGGCATTACCGGTGCACCTCCATCCCGAGGCCGGGCCGGTCGGGGAGAGCGACGTGTCCGCCGTTGGGCCGGAGCGTGCCGTGCAGTGCCCGCTGGCGCCTCGGCTCCCACACCACCTGGTACTCCACCGCGCCCGCCGCGTCGGGGAAGGCGGCGGCCAGGTGCACGGCGGGCAGGAACGCCCGGCCGTGCAGGTGGACCGGCACCCTCGCCTCGTGGGCGGCGCCCAGCCACCCTCGTGCCTCGGTGATGCCGCCGCACCACACTGCGTCGAACGTGAACGCCTCCGGCCGGCAGTTCTCCAGCAGAGCCCTGGCGTCCTCCACGTGGGACAGCCGCTCGCCGAACGCGACCCGAAGGCCCGCCGCACGACTGAGAAGTTGCGTGTAGGCGGTCTGGTCGGTTCGCGGGAGCGGGTCCTCAATCCAGCGCACCGTCTCCGGGACGAGGAGCGGTGAGACCTCCATGGTCCGCAGGTGGCCCCAGGTACCCAGGGCGTCCACCGCCATGCTCTGCCCAGCCCACTCCGCTGCCCGTTCGGCCAGCAGCGCGATCTCGCGGGCTTCGGCGTCGCGCAGGGCCCACTTGGTGAAGGCGAACCCCTCGTCGGCGGTCGCCTTGACCGAGTCGGCGGCCGACGCCGCAGCAAGGTCCAGGGAGAGCCAGGAGGCGTAGACCGGCACCTGCCGCGCGGGCCGGTCGCTGAGCAGGGCCGCGACCGGGAGGTCGGCGAGGCGGCCGTGCAGGTCCCACACCGCGCAGTCCATTGCCCCCACCGCCCACCGGCCGAGCCCTGCCGCGTGCGGACCGAGTTCGGCCAGGAGTCTGTGGAGCAAGCCCCGGTGGTCGGCCACCGGGTGGCGCAGCGCGCTCTGCCCGAGCCGGGTGGCGATGAGCGCGGCGGGCAGCTCGTCGACCGGAGCGAACGCCCCGGTCACCCCGCCGGCCTCGACCAACACCGCGAATCGGCTGTCGCCCCTCTCCCACGGGCCGGCCACGCTCTCGTCGAGGTGCTCGACCCGCACCCGCTCGATGACCGCGTCAGCGAGCCCCATCGACGAGGTCCTCTCCCGCGAAGGTGAAGTACCACAGTGGCCGGTAGCACTCCCAGCCCACCGGCCGCAGCCCGGTCGGCGCCATGGCCCGCTCGATCACCGTGCGCGCCTGCAGGTAGTACTCCAGTCTCTCCGCGCCCGGCGTCCGCATCCCCTGCATGATCACTGTGTGTGCCTGGAAGACCTGGATGTTCGGGAACGCGGTGACCTCGTCGACCAGCTCGTTCACCCCGCGGGCGAGGTCGTCCATCGGGTCCAGGCCGACGATGTACGTGTACGAGGTGTCCAGACCTGCCTTACGTGCCCGTGCCAGCAAGTTCGGCATCTGCTCTGGCCGAAGGTCGGCCTTGGTGGCCTTCATGAGGGCCTCTCGCCGGGTGAAGTGCTCGGCAGTCAGCCTGAGCACGAACGGCGACACCAACGACGCGATGGCCTCGAACGCCTCGTCGGTGCGCAGCACGGAGGTCAGGAAGCCGATCCGGGCTGTGACGCCGGCCCGCCCCAGTGCGGTGCGCAGGGCGGTCACGTGCGCGAGGGCGGCGTCCTCGCGCTCGAAACACCCGGTGGAGACGGTGACTTCCTGCAACTCGGCCAGGTTGCGGCGGGGGTGCTGCTCGCCGAGGGCCCGCAGCAGGACATCGAGCCCCTGGTTCTCCTGCATTCTCGGATCAGCTGCGGCCTCCAGGGTGTTCGGGCACCAGCCGCACCCGACGCACCGGCTGCGGGCATTGGGGTTCAGGGTCGCGGCCTGGCCATCGTTGCGGAAGTACCCTCCGACAGCCTCGTCGGCGTCGATGCGCTCGACGTGTGAGACCACCGAGCCGTTCAGCAACAGTTCGTCCCCGCGGAGCCGAAAAGGGCTGGCCAGCTGGTTCAGCGGGACGATGATCTGCCAGGCAGTGTCGGGGCGGCGTACAAGGCGGAGGTTGACCCGGGCACGGTGACGGTCGTGGTCGGATGTGATCCCGTACAGGTTAATGGCGATCAGTAGCACGTCCTCGATGGGGACTCTGTGGCGCAGGGCAGCCTGCTCCAGATCGCGCAGTCGGTCGGTGCCGACGGTGCCGTCCGAGGGTATGGACCGGCGCATGGAGAGATGCGGCATGAAGAACTCCAGCTTGGGGTTAAGCGGTGGGTGTTGCCACCAGGGGCGGTGCCGACGTCGTGTCGCAGGAGGGCACCGGTGGCGGCTGCTGTGTCAGCGGCGCTACTGGGCATGGGCGAAGGCAGCGAAGTGCGCCGGCGGGTGGTCGATGGACAGTCCGGGCCGCCAGGACGTGAGGATTTGGGCGCTGCATACGAACAGGCTGTTGGGGAGCTGATCGAGGGGGTACCACGCCCAGTCGCCGACGTTTTCGTCCGGCTGGGTGGTCGGCTGCCCTTCCCAAGCGTGGACCTGCGCGCCGACGGTGACTCGCAGGACGCCTTCGACGTGATCGACGAGCGTGCCGAGCAGTTCCACGTCGCCGGTTCGAGCGACCAAACCGGTTTCCTCGGCAAGTTCTCGGACGACCGCGTCCTCGAAGGATTCACCGTCAGCTTCCACGCTGCCGCCGGGTAGTTCGAGGGTGCCCAGGCGGTGTCGGCCCAGCAGAATGCCCTGCTCGCTGAGCAGGATCGCGCCGACGCCGACTGCCGCGTGGGCTGCTGGCGCTCGGGTGCTGCGGGGTCGGCTGGAGATGCGCGCCGGCCGGTCGGGAAAGCGCCGGGCGCGGAGGAGCTGCTGGATGACCGTGGCGTTCTCGTCAGGGTGCGGGAAGAGGTCGATGGCCTCAACGCGGAAGCCGTACTCGGTGAGCAGGTCCTCCCACAGCTGCGGTGCCAGGACCCACATCTGCGTCGGCAGTGGTGGGTCGTCGCGGAGCAGGATCGTCTGCTCCCGTGGCGCTACTTCCGTGGACGGACCGCGGCCGTTCAGGTCGGTGTGCAGGAGCGAGAGGATCAGAGGGGCGCCGGGGCGCAGGCCGTCGCGCAGTGCCGGCAGCGAGCGGTGCGGGTCGATGAAGGCGAGCGTTCCGATCGCGTAAGCGGCGTCGAACGGCTCGGCTTCGGCCAGGTACTCGGTCACGTCTGCTTGGACGAACTCCACGCCGTCCACGTCCGTGTGGGTGCTGACGGCGCGTTCGTGCTGGGTTGGGGACAGTTCGATGCCGGTGACACACGCTCCGTGAGCCTGGGCGAGGTGGACGGCGTGATGGCCGGCCCCGGAGCCGATGTCCAGGACGCGGCGGCCGGTGACGGCGCCGAGGACTTCTGCTCCCGGTCCGATCCCTTCCCAGGGCGTCCAGCCGAGCCGGGCGGGGATGGGCGGGGTGTAGGCCCGAGCGAGTTGGCGCTGGCCGTAGATATGCCAGGCCCGGGTGTTGGTGTCCTCGGCGGGCATGGTTGCCTCCTGGGTGGGGGTGCTGGGGATCAGGTGTGCGTGATCAGGTAGGCGGGACCCTCGCCGCGTCGGGCTCTCTCGACGGCGTCGAGGCGGGCGAAGGCGCGCGGGGCCATCAGCTCCTGCCAGGTCGCGAGGTCGTGGACGGCCCACATGTCGTGTTCCGCGGGGTCGAGTCGGATCCGGTCAAGCTGGTCGGCGGTCAACTGGCCTCCGTCGAAGATGAGCCCCACCTTGTTCAGCGGCAGGTGGGGCCCGGCGTGCAGGAAGTGCGTCAGGAGCAGCGGCGGCGTGCTCAGACCGAGTTCGAGGCCCGTTTCCTCGACCGCTTCGCGCTGGGCGGTCTGCAGCGGGTCCTCGCCTGGGGCGTCCAGGTTGCCGCCCGGGAACTGCCAGAGTCTGCAGCCGTAGACCGAGCGGAGCTGGACCGGCCGGACGTGTTCGTCGCGGATGTACAGGCAGCCGTAGACGGTGTGGTGGGGGACGGTCTGCGCGTACTCCTCGGCCGTCATCGGCATGGGGCGCCCTGGCCGGGCAGGGCGGTGGTCGAACGCGAAGGCGAGAACGCCGAGCGCTTCTTTGGCGGGCGGGTAGATACTGCGGAGGGAGGCGAGCAGCTCCCCGGGCGGTCCGTCCGGGTCGATGCGCGCGGGATCCTCCGAGCCGAGCAGGTCCTCCAAGGAGGGGTACGAGGTGATCCGCTGTACGGTGACGTCGAGTTCCCGGCCGGTGTCCCGGTCGTGGAAGACGGCCGTGTCGCCGACTGCGATGGTCCGCTTGTTCGGGGTGGCCACCCTGACCTCGATCGTCTTGCGGCCTGCCTCCACTTGGCGGTAGTACCGCCCGAGCAGGTGCATGTGGTGCTCCTGCGGTCCGTCTCCGCCCGTCGGGCTCGGGATGGCCGGGATCGTCTGTTGGGTGTCGTCAGGCATACGTGCCTCCGTTCGATGTTTCCGTCCGTTGCCGGTCTGGGAGTCGAAACCGGGTCAGGGTGTGGGGGCGCGCTCCTATGTCGCGCTGCCGGCGGGCTGGGCCAGTTGGATCGGTCCGTAGCGAGCGTGCGGCTCCTGCCGCATCAGCGCGTGGTACCGGTCTGCTGCCGAGAAGTGCCAGAACTCGGTCCCGTAGTTCGTAAAGCCGGCGCTCTCCATCGCGTTGAGCAGCAGCGTGCGGTGGTGGCGCGCACGGTCGCTGATGTTCGTGGCGTGCGTGAAACAGGCCCGGTAGCTTTCCTCCGGGGAGGCGTTGACGCGGGTGCCGAGGTTCAGTTCATGGCCGTCCTGGTCGGCGAGGGTCACGTCCACGGCCGCGCCAGCGGAGTGGGGTGCGATCTCCGGTGGCGACACGTACCGGCTGGCGTTCTGGTGCAGCTCCTCGGCGGTCCAGTCAGGGTGGGCGGCGGCCAGCTCGTCGCGGTACTCGGTGAAGTAGCGCTGCTGGAGTGCGAGCGGCCGGTAGCCCTCGATGAACAGAAGGTCGGTGCCGGCGGGCAGGAGCGAGCGGGCCTGCTTCAGGCGGGCCAGGACACCCTCGCGGACGTGGGCGAACGCACCCAGAGGATCTTGCTTACGGGGGTCGACGCGGAAGCCGTGGTCTCGCACGTCGACGAGGGGTTCCCCGCACTCGCGCACCGGGATCGCGGCGACCCGCGGATCGGACATCAACACAAGAGGGTTCATCGCATCTCCCTGGGACGACTTGCACTGCGGCGGTGGGACGGGGGAGGCAGAGGTCAGATCGGTCTCGCGGAGGATGCCCGCGATGGTGTCCTGCAGCGTGCTGGCGGCCGGGATCACGGTCTCCAGGCCGCTGGGCAGCAGGTCCAGCTCGCGGTACCAGGAGGCGAGGTGGCTGTCGGTGACCTGCTCCAGGTACGCGGCATCCGCCTTCGAGGCGTGCCGGACCAACGTCGCCTCCAGCGGCACGTCCAGGTAGTAGCAGTGGGAGGAGCCGCGATGGTCCCGTACCAGAGACGTGACCATGTGGCTGTAGCGGTCGGCGTACAGAATCCCTTCGAGGACGACGTGGAAGCCGGCGTCGAGGGCTGCGCGGGCGATTGTGCTCAGCAGGGCGATGTTGGCGCCGCGCGCGGTGTCGTGTTCCCTGAGCACGTTCCGGCGGATCACGTCCTGGCCCACGATCGCGATGCCGCGGCCGTAGTGATCTCGCAGGCCCTGGGCCACGCTCGACTTGCCGGACGCTGAGTTGCCGCGGATCACCACGAGGCGGGTATCTGGACGCCCGGTCGCTGTCGCAGTGGGCACGCGACTGGATGCGCTGGTCGATGCGCCGGTCATGCGGGCCAGCCCGTCTCGCTGTACAGCTCCCCGTTCTGGATCTTCTCGATGGCCAGTCGGGTATAGGGGACGAGGTCGTCGGGAAGGGCGGCGGGATCCCAGAATCTCCACTGGGTGCACTTGTCCGGCTCGCGCAGCACCGGCTCGCCACTCCAGGTACGGGCGCGGAAGAACAGGCCCATGCGGGGCGGGTTCCTGGGCTGACCGATGTGGTGGACGACATGGACGAGTTCCACGTCCTGGCGCTCGATGCGCAGCCCGGCTTCCTCCATCGCCTCCCTGATCAGGCAGTCGATGGCGTTCTCCTGCTCGCAGTGGCCGGCCAGGACGTGCCAGGTGGACGGCGCGAACGCGGAGTCGGGGTGGCGCAGCCCGAGCAGCACCGTCCGGTCGGGGCGTTCCAGGTAGAGGTGGACGCCGATGATGTTGGGGACCGTGCCGTGCGGTGACGCCGGACGCTGTTCCTCGGGCTCGGGCCGGCTCTGCGCCGCCGGGAGGCTGGCGGCGTGGCGCCGTACGAGGTCGCTGGTCGTGTCCGCGATGCGCAGGCGGTGAAGGTCGTCGGGGGCGAACCAGGCGAGCATTACTCCTTCGGTCAGGTGGAGTTCGCGCGGGTCGCCGTTCCAGCGGCCGGCGTAGATGGCGATGGGTACGGTCGTGCCGTCGTCGTGGGAGGCGTACTCGGTGCCGAACGGGGACAGAGCGGCGAGATCGAGGCCGGCTTCCTCGGCCAGTTCGCGCCGCACGGTGTGTTCCAGGGTGGCGTCCTGGGGCTCTCGGCCGCCGCCGAGCAGGGACCACATGCCCGGCTCCCAGATCTGGCAGGGGAAGTAGTCGCGGAGGTGGAGCAGGTACTCGCCGCGGTCGTTGTAGATCAGGGCCGAGGCGTTGGCCGTCTCCGGTTCGACCTGGAGCGGCAGTTTGAGCAGCTTCCCGCGCAGTGCCGGGGAGGTCACCCGGTCCACGGGACGCCACTCGATGCCGCCGACCTCCTCTTCCTGCGGCACGACCGGCACCTCGGTCGTCTGCAGACGGAAGAGGAACCGGAGGTCGAAGTGCTGGTGTCCGGGCTCGCCCTTGCCCGGATGGGCGTCGATGTCGTGGATGTCGATGTCCAGCGGCACGGTCTCGTAGCCCGGCCACGGCGTGACGGCCCGAGACGGGATCCCGGTCTCCTCGTGCAGTTCACGCAGAGCCGCCGCGGCCAGGGAGCCGTCGGTGGGCTCGGTGTGTCCGCCGGGGGCGAGGACCTTCCCGCTGGCCCGGTGCAGCACGTGCAGGACGCGGCCGAGCTGGTCGACGACGATCGCGCCGCAGGTGACGTGCCCGGTGAAGGTCGAGCGGCTGGTGATGTCCTCGCCAGGCCGGTCGAGGGCCTCCAGGAGAACGCTGAGCTGCTCGCGCTCGTGAGGGTGACGGGCGAGGTAGGTATCGACGGTGGTGCGGACGTGGTGGTGCGACAACGGCATGGGGACTACCTCAGCGGGACGGGAAGGGGACGTGGTGGGCGGGGTCGGGGTCAGCTCAGCCGCATCCCCTCCGCAGGGATCTCCTCGATGGCGGAGGGGGAAGCGGTGGGGAGACCCCACCGCTCTCGTGCTGTGTCCGCGGCGAGTTGGGCCTGCCGGGCTCCGGGCGGGCCCCAGCCCAGCAGGGCGGCAGTCTGGGCGGGGGTGGCGAGCAGGCGGGCGAAGGGGCGCCCGGTGGCGGGGTCGACGGCCGCCGGCCCGATGGCGGTGACCCGGGCGGCCAGGCGGAGCCGGGCGTTGGGCCCCACGCCTCCGTAGACCTCGCCGGTCTTGTCCAGCACCCATCCCAGTCGCACCGGATCGGCCAGGGTGAGCTGGGCTTCCTCGGCGGCTTCGCGACGCAGGGTGTCCTCGGGCGTCGCGTCGGTGCTCTCCACGGTCCCGCCGGGCAGCATCGGCAGCGCGCCCCGCGGGCCGGGGTCGGCCACGACGACGACCCGGCCGTCGGGGATGAAGCACCACGCCCAGGCTTGCCGCACGGGCAGCCGCTCGGCCACGGGTCCGCGGTGGAGAGGGCTGTCCCACAAGGGCCGGTAGCGGACGTGAACGTCGTGCCGATCCAGGGCCGGGACGTCAAGGATGTGCCGGCCGTCGGCGAGGTGTGCGGTGGCGGTGTTGCCGAGCCGGGCCCGATAGGCGGCGAGCATGATCTGCCCGTCCACGGGGCGCAGCCGCTGGACCGCGTCCCGGGTTTCCAGGAAGGCGTACTCGGACAGCTCCTGGTGCGGCAGGCGGATCACCTCCACCTGGTCGGGGGTGAGGATTCCTCCGTCGAAGACGAAGCGGATCTCTCCGGGGCAGTGCGTGCCGGGCTGAAGATCGGGATGGTGCGCGGAGAAGGAGTGGACGGCGAGCACGGCCGACAGCGGCAGGTCCAGGCCCAGTTCCTCGGTGATCTCGCGCCGACAGGTGACATGCGGGTGTTCACCGTGTTCGACGACACCGCCGGGCAGCACCCACGAGCCGTCCTCACGGTAGGCGGGGCGCACCAGCAGGACCTGGCCCACCTCGTTGGTGATGAGCCCGGCGGCACCAAGCCACGCGGCATGCCGGGTCGCGGCGTACTGATCTGCCGGCACACCCGCAGCCGCTGAGACGTGATCCGAAGAGGACACGGGAGAAGTCACGTAGTTCTGCCTTCCGACACGATGGACGGGCGGGTCTTCAGCGGGGCGTCGCCGCTCATCCGGCGTTGCAGCTCCCACAGGGTCTGGAACAGCCCTGGTTGTTGAGTGAGTTGGGCGTAGGTGCCCTCCTGGACGATCCGCCCTTCGTCCAGGACCACGATCCGGTCGGCGACGGCCACGTTGGTGAGGCGGTGCGTGATCAGCAGGACGGCGCGGTCCTTGGCCAGTTCGCGCAGGCCGGCGAAGATCCGGTGCTCGGCGCGGGCATCGAGGGCGGCCGTGGGTTCATCCATCACCAGGAGTGCCGCCCGCCGATGGAACGCGCGGGTGAGGACCAGGCGCTGCCACTGCCCGCCGGAGAGCTGCTGTCCTCCGAACCACTCGCTGGTCAGGAGGGTGTTCAAGCCCGAACGGAGCTTGGGAAGCATCTCCGCGGCGCCGGACGCCTCGCACGCGGCGAGCAGGGCGGCGTCGCTGGTGTCGCCCTGCCCGAAGGTGATGTTGTCGCGCATCGTCAGCGGCAGGTAAGTGAACTTCTGCGGCACCAGCGCCACGTGCTCCCACGACCCCCACGGGTCCAGGTCCGCGGTGGAGGCGTGGTCCCACGCCACGTCGCCCTCGGTGGGCAGCAGCAACCCGCACAGCAGACGCGAGAGGGTCGTCTTTCCGGAGCCGTTTTCCCCGACCAGCGCCACGATCTCGCCGCGCTTCACATGCAGGGAGACGTTGCTCAGGCTGTCCTTGGGGGCGCCGTCGTAGCGGTAGGTGACGTTACGGACCTCGAAGCGCTCCGGGGCCGCGGTCACGGGCGCGGTGCCGCGTGAGTCGGTCATGGCCTGGCCGTGAGCGTTGTCGAGGAAATTCTGCCAGTCCTGTACGTACCAGCCGGTGCGCACCAGGCGGGCCCCGCCGTTGATGATGCCGCGCACCGAGCCGGTGGCGGTCTGAAGGGCGAAGACGGCGCCGCCGCCGGCCGCCAGGCTCATCCGCCCGGAGGCCAGGAGCCACAACAGCGCCGCCCACACTGCGGTCGAGGCGACGCCGCCAGCCACAGCCCCGGCCAGCCCCATCCAGGCACCCGTGTTCGCGGCCCTGCGCTCGGCCGCGTTGACCGAGGCGGCCAGCCGCCGGTACCGCCCGATCAGGAAGGGGCCGGCCAGGCAGGCACGCATCTCCTCACTGGACTCCTGATAGGCCATGTGCCAGCGCAGCTTGCCCAGCATCCGGCGCCGCCCGGAGGTCTCCAGCCCGGCGAGGTAGACCACGCGTGCGGAGCGCACGTACGCGGCGGCCTGCGGCAGGCACGCGAGGAAGAGCAGGGGGAGGAGCAGGGGGTGCAGGACGGTCAGGACGGTAGCGCCGGCCGCCAGCGTGGCGGTGGCTGCCAGCACGTCCTGCGCTTCTTCGACGAGGTCGGGGGTGACCTGGGCGCCGCGGTCGGCGATGTCGTAGGCGTCGTTGTAGCCGGGCTTGTTGTTGGCGGCCAGTTCCGCGCCGAGCGCGGCCTCGATCATCGTCAGCTCCGCCGTCCGGCCGAGCACCGGACGCAGCCGCCCGGTGAGCCAGACGACGGCAATGCCCAGCAGCGCGCGCAGGCCGGCGGCGGCAGCGATCACGGCCAGCTGTGGGGCGGCGTCCCACAGCCGCTCGGTGATGTCGCCCGAGGAGACCAGCGCGGTGATCGTGCCCGTGACAGCCAGGAGGCCGAGAGCCGCAAGGACGCCGGTTCCGATCTGGCACGCCAACAGGCCGATGGTTGCGCCGCGGTCCACGCGCCAGGCCATCTGCACCGAGCGCCGCACCAGCGAGGGAAGGCGCCGCGCCATGGTGCGGGAGGTCAGCAGGGAGCCGGCCTGGAGCCTCGACTCGTCGCGGTAGAGGTATTCCTCTTCTCGAACACCGGCGTCCTGCTGTTCGCCGTCCGGCGCGGTCCCCTTGGGCGGTTGCGGCAGCTGGTCCTGCGTAATGGCCGAGGTCATCGTTCTCCCTAGGACGGTCGCTGCGGCAGAGTCGTGAGGTCTAACGACACGGCTGCGATATCGAACACACGTCATTCGGTCGTGCTGGAAAGCCCGTAATCCCCTGCGTCTGTGGAACCTGCAGGCGCCACATCCCTGGTCTGGCATGGAGCGGCTGCGGGCAGGAAATGGCCGAAACGCCGACACCGCCAATCCACGTGGGCAGTACGCCCGGGCACCGCAGGTCGCCCGCCTCCTAACCGGGATTGGAATCGGCCTGCAGCAGCTCTTCCAACTCCCGCTCGGCGTTGCTGGCCGCGCCCGTCAGGGCCTCGTGGTCGTGCGCGGACAGAGCGCCGGCTCCCAGTCCAGCCGCGGCGATCACCGCGGTCAGCGCGACCGTCTCCTGGTCATCCAGGACTGACGCGGCGACGGGGTGGTGCAGAGCCTCTCGTGCGGCGTAGGCGTCGAGTCGGGCGACGCTGATGAGGGAGTCGAGTATCCGGGCATGATGGCGGCCGGCGTGGTCCAGTTCCAGGGCCGACAAGACCGTCCGGGTCTGGAAGACGGCGGTCGGCGGATCGGGGTGGGCAAGGAGCTGGACGGCTTCCTCCACGGTGCAGTCGAGATCGGCGCCGGGGACGGGGGTGTCGGCAGGTCGGCAGTGCGCCTGCAGGAGGAGGGCGACGGCTTTCTCCCAGGGCTCGGCGGGCTGGGTAGTGTCGATCAGGTCGCGGGCCTGCTGGTCCAGGCCCTGTTCCATCAGGGCCATGATCTTGATCTGGCGGCCGTCGAGGAGGCGGTTGCCGATGCCGCGATGCTGGGCCATGGCATCGGCGGCCTCGGTCCACCGCCCGATCTGGGCGAGGGCGCGGGCGCCGTCCACGAGCAGTGTGATGTACAGCTCCTGGCACACCGTGCGGTGGTCCTCGTCCGTGCCGGTCAGGGTCGAGAGGTCGACGGTGCGGCCGTCGATGTCGGTCTTGCTCCGGTGTCGGGCAGCGTCGTTGAGGCAGTGCAACAAGCTGTAGGCGAGTTCGCCGTGGCCGGCGCGAGTCTGCAGCCGGGCTAGGTTGACCAGCGGCATCAGCGACATGACGGCAATCCGTCCGCTGAGGCGTCCGGCGTTGGCGAAGACCTGGTGCTGGCGCCAGCACAGATCCTCGGCCAGATCGGGCAGACCGACGTCGGAGGCGATGAGCGCCGCGTAGTTGAGGACCCCGCAGGCGCGGGCCACCAGGTCGTGGTGGCTCGCACCTGCGGACGCGACGGTCAGCCCGGCGAGGTGGTTGATGCGCTCCTCCAAGGGGAGCGCGGGCGCCTTGGTGCGGCGGACCAAGGGGATGCGGCTGGCTATCGCGGGGATCATCGGCTCAGCCCTCGCGCGCCCAGTCGACGACCAGTCGGCTGTACGGCTTGTCGACGACGAAGCGCGGGTCGTCCGCCGTCAGGCGGTCACGTGAGTCGGCGACAGCCATCCGGAAGCCCGGTTCGGGGGCGTCATTGCCGCCGGTCGCGTCCCAGGCGCGGATCTCGCTCACGACGCGCTCGGCGAGGTCGGCGCCGCCCTCGCCGTGGCCGATCACGCCGACCTCCCAGTACCGGCCCTTCTCGTCCTCGCCCTCGCGGATGGTCAGGTACGCGAGCGACCCGCCGTCGAGGGCGGCCATGGAGCCCCACCCGAAGTGCGGGGTGAACCCGGGGCGCTGGCCCGGCAGGCGGGAGAGGCCGTTGGGCAGCACGCAGGCCAGGTACAGGTACAGCCACTCCCAGGCGGAGCCCTGCCGGAACTTCACCCCGGTGTAGAGCTTGGTCTGCTGCTGGTCGAGGACGGTACGGAGCGCTTCGCGGTCGACGTCCTGCTCGCTGAACGTCTCCAGGCGGACGTTGCCCTCGCCGGCCATCGGCACGAGGGTGTACACATCGTCGCAGACGCCCTTGCGCAGGGGGATGAAGGTGGCCATCTCGCAGGAGACGGTCTTCCACGTGTCCCCGTCGCGTTCGAAGGCGAAGGAGCGGGAGATGCTGCCGCGGATGCGCATCGGCAGGACCAGGCGCCCGCAGGGGGCGAGCTGGTCGAGGATCTTCACTGGGACGTCGCCGGCGCCGACGGTGAAGATGATCCGGTCGTAGGGGGCGTGTTCGGGCAGCCCGGCCGCACCGTCGGCCATCACGGCGGTGGCGTTGTCGACGCCGGCCTCGGCGAGGTGCCGGCTCGCGCCGGCGACGAGGTCCTGGTCGACGTCGAGGGTCCACACCTGCCCGCCGGGGGAGACGATCTTGCCGAGGAGGGCGGCGTTGTAGCCGGTGGCGGCTCCGGCTTCCAGGACCTTGTGGCCGGGCTGGGCGCCGAGCTGTTCGAGCTGGGTGGCGACGATGGACGGAGCGGAGATACAGGAGATCATCTCCCCGTGCTCGTCGTGCTTGATCGGGACGGCGTCCTCCTTGTACGCGCTCTCCAGGTCGACGCCGGGCAGGAAGGCGTGGCGGTCGGTGGTGCGGAAGGCGTCGATGGCCGCCTTGCTGCGCAGGTGGCCGCTGTCGACGAGTCGCTGGGCGAGGGCTTCGCGCAGCTGGGTGGGGCCGGTTACGGGTGTCACGATGGTCTCCATTCGGGGGAGGCTAGGGTCCGCCGGGGCGGACGTGCGGGTAGACACGTCGCCTTCTCCGGTGGAGAAGGCGACGTGACGGCCGAGCCACGCGGTGGCGGCCTGCACGTCGGCAGGTACGCCGGCGCGGTTGAACGCGAAGATCGCGTGATGGGCGATGACGCCCCGGATTCCGCGTATCAGGCGGCCGTCGGCGGCGAGCCGGCGCAGTCGGCGGCCGGCGTCCTCGAACGCGGCGACGCGCTCGACCCAGCCCGCTTCCGCGTCGGTGCGCAGGGAAGCGTCCACGTTCATCAACCGCCGCATCGCGGACACGGCATGCTCCAGCGCGGGCCCCTGAGGAGGGCTGACGGGGGGCCGCAGGGCCGCCCACCGGGCGTACACGTCTCCGGCTTCGAACGGGTCCAGTCCCGCCTCGCGGATCACGGCGGACAGCAGCATCACGCTGCGCTCGCGGGCGCCGGGGCTGCCGGTCTCGGCGAGCGCGGCCGGGCTGTCGGCGCAGAACACGTCGTGCGCGACCTCCATGCCCTCGGGGCCGCCGAAGGCATGGGTCTCCGGCTCGTACATCCCGCCCGTCCAGCCGGTGATGACGCGGTCGGCGACGAGCTGGTCCAGCAGGCCGGTGGCAGGCTGTTCGGTGCGCAGGCGCACGCCGGCGTCCTTGCGCAGGAAGTGGAAGCGGTGCCCGGCCAGCGCGGTCGCCAGGGCCCGTGCGGCGCCCGCTTGAGGGTCGAGGAAGGCCACGGATGCGTGCCACCAGGACGTGGCTGGAGGGATTGGCAGGTTCTCGTCGTTGAAGGTCATGAGCTGCAAACTCCTTGCAAGGGGCCGGTCTGGGGGTCAGGTGAGCAGGAGGGCGCGGCTCCAGCCGGTGGTGTCGGTGGCGTTCAGGGCGAGTTGGGCTCCGGCGCGGCCTTCCATGAATCCGAGTTTGGGCAGGCGCTCCCAGCTGTTGGCCAGCCGTCGGTGCAGGTCCCGGATGATCGGGCTGAAGCGGTCGGGTGCGGGGCTGTCGGCGGCGACCGCGCGGGTGAGGGTCAGCAGCCCGGCCCAGCCGTGGCAGAGGGTCGAATCGGTGATGCGGGCGAGGTGCAGCGGGTCGGTCAGGATGGTCACGACGGTGTCCTCGGCCGCTTGGCGCCGTGTGGTGTCGCCGAGGGCGAGCGCGGCGAGCTGCTGGGCGCGGGCGATGCCGGGCCGGCCGTAGCACCAGGACTGGCGGGCCGGTTCCGCTGCAGGCGGCTGGTCGTCCAGGTGGGCTGTGGTGGACCAGTAGTGGGTGCCGTGCCGGTCGAGCCAGGTCGCGAACGTGCCGACGGCCTCCTCCTGGCCGGGGACGCTGACGCCTTCGCGCAGGGCGAGGGAGAGAACGGCAAGCGGCCCGGCGATGCCGTGAGCCATGCCGTTGTTGCCGTGCCCGCCGGCCATCTCCTTCCCGTCCGGGCCGGCCAGTGACCACCACCCGGGCAGCATCCTGCCGTCACCGCGGGCGGGGTGGGCGAGTGCGACGAGGCAGGCGAGCACGTCGGGCAACCGGGGCGCGATCGGGCGGCGGGACAGCAGCAGTGCGGCGAGCCCGGTCAGGCCGCGGATGAGGTCCCATTCGGCGAGGTGGGGCAGCGCGCCGGCCGCCTGTCGGCGGTGAGCTGCGACGAGCCGGGCGTTCACGACGCGGTCGACGGCCACGCGGACGTCTTCGCTGGCCCCGTGCACGCGGGCCAGGACGAACTCCAGGGCGGGGGCACCGTGGAACAGGCTGGCGTTACTGCCGGTGCTGACCCCGCGGGCGGTGGCCTGGGCGAGGTGGCGACGGGCGGTGGCCAGGTCCCGGCGCTCGATGTCGAGCAGGGCCATCCCCAGGGCGCCCTCGGACAGGTCCTGCGTACGGGGTACGGTCGTCGTGGTCATGAGCGCCTGGCCAGGGGGACGACGATGCTGTGGGCCCGGCCGCCGATCCACCCGTCGGCGTCCGCCGGAGGCGCGTCGTGCAGGGTGGCGATGCCGAAGGGGCTGGCGTCCAGATACGCGCGCAGGAGGTCCAGGTCGACATCGCGGGACAGGTCGAGGGGCAGCTGCTGGTCGTCCTCGGCGAGCAGCAACCGCTCCGGCACCCGGAACCGGGCACGCCAGGCGTGGAGTTGGTCTGCCCACTGCTGGAGCGTGGCGGTGCGGGCAGGCAGCGTGCCGCTGCGGATCTTCCACCGGGCGGCGGTGAGGATGGTGCGCCGGTAGGTGAGGGCCGGGGTGAAGGGCAGGGTCCACGCGGCGCCCCAGTCGAACCAGGTCACCTGCGGGGAGGCGGCCCTGCTGATCTCTCCGAGGAAGCGGGCCATCGGCGGGGTGTAGTTGTTCCACAGGAAGTTGATGGCGGTGGGGGCCAGCAGTTCCAGTGGCTTGCCCGTCGCGGACTCCACCAGCTTGGGGCGTCCGTCCGTGACGGTGACCGCGAGGTCCTGGGGAAAGAGGACGTGCGGTCCGGGGCGGCGGAATTCGCCGACGCTGACGACGCGTGGCAGGGCCTGGGGCGCGCGGGTCAGCAGGTCGGCTGGCACCCGTCCGGCGTGGAAGGAGAGCTGCGCGAGTTCTGCCCCCGGGTCGACGGTGGGCAGGCTCGCGTACGTCGTCTCGGTGCCGGGGAACAGGTGCCAGAACCGGCCGGTCATCGATCCGGCCGAGCGGGAGACCGTCAACACGCGCAGCCGGAAGTCGCCCCGGTCCAGGGCCGGAACGGAGGAGGCGTGGACCTGTGCGGCCAGTTCGAGGTGGGGCGCCACGTCGTGAGGCTTGTCGCCAGCCGCTGCCTCCAGTTCCTCGATCATCGCCCCGGTCACCGCGACGGTGCCGGTGCCTTCGGCGGCGGCGGTGCCGGCCAGCTCCAGCAGCAGACGGTCACGCCGGGACATCGGCCGAGGGGGTTCGCTCGCCGTGACGAACCCTGCCGGGAAGCCCACGCCTCGGTGGGGGTCCGTGGCGACGTCCAGCGGCACGGCAGTGTTCTCGCCGTAGCGCTCGGTGAACTGCTCGATCCACCGGCGCCAGGTCGGTGTTCCGTTCGGATGGGTGACCAGGCGGGCCAGTACGGTCGCCGCGGTCTCCGCCTCGGTCAGTATCTGCTCGGGCAGCCGCACGTCGGCGTCCAGCCGCAGGTCGCACGCGGTCCGCAGGCCGGTTGCTTGAGCGCGCGCCGCAGGCGGTAAGAAGCTGTTCTCTTTTCGATCTTGAGAGATGTGCGTCGAACGGGAGTCCCGATCGGGTGATCGCGGGGCGCTGGACGCATACGAACAGGGCCTCCTGAACAGCTCGTTGGTGTCGAATCACCGA